>CAYUTM010000010.1:2041-16715 GCA_964447755.1 uncultured Gammaproteobacteria bacterium | reverse complement strand
CTGCAGCACGAATATGCCCCGATCCTCCGGTACACGAGATAATGAGTAGTCGATTATTTTTTTGTTTTTTCATAGTAATTATACTAGTCTACCAAGTATTACTGTCTGAGGCAAAGGTTTTTAGATATGAAAAAGAGGCGATGTGTATTTGTCGCCTCTTGTTATGGAGCTCTGGATAAAACCCAAAAAATAAAAAATATCACACCTATCAACACAATCAATTGCTTAAGATATGGTTTGTTGAGCAGCTCTTTTTTACCCTGTTGCTTTAGGAATTGTTGATGATTCCTACGTTCGGTTTTGATCAAGTGCCTTTCAAATTGCAGTGCAGCACTTCTAGTTCTAAAAAGAATGGGAGCTGTGTTTGATTGGATACCCGCTCTTTTTTTAGTGGGCATTTTTGGTTTGCTCCTTTTTGTTCTCTTCCGGGTGGCCTACGGGAATCGAACCCGTCTTGCGAGAGCCACAATCTCGCGTAATAACCACTATACCAAGGCCACCATATATATGGCGTGGAATTGATTGTAGTATAGATTTGATAGAAAATCAAGAGGTCTGTTTTGAAACTATTCTTGATTCTGTGCTCTAGCTAGTTTGCTTGTAGGAACTAGCAAAGTAAGCAAAAAGGATGTGTAATAAAAAAACAATCCCGACTAAGTCGGGATTGTTTTTTACTTTGGCCGATGGCGTGAGATCAATTTCTCACGCCATCGGCCTCAGAAAGAACAGTTGCAAAGGGTGGTGTCTGCCCGGCTCACATCACTTTAGGTTGATGTTGGCCACGCCGGGTGCAAATCCGGTTAGCCTATCTCGTGGAAAGTCTGGTCTCGAGGTCAGAGCGTAACCGTCGGCATCGTGGAGATCTATACTGGCGTCCGGGCGAGTTTCAATTCTGACAATCTCGTAAAAGCACCAGGGTGCTGCTTGGTGCATTACCCAGTCTCCCACACGAAGTGTTGAGGTCCCGACTTCTTGAACAGTCACATTTCCTTGGTGGAAACGCGCCGGGTTGTTGCGGGTAGGTCGTGTACGCGGAATTTTATCATTGTCGTCGGACATCGATGCTCCTTGCTCAGGTAAAAAGGTCGGGTTGGCCGCAAAAGGAACTTTATAAAATATACTAAAATACGTTGTTTGTCAAGGCTGAAATCGCTCGAGGAGGATTTTGACAATCAAAAAATCAACAACTCTTTTTTAGAGAGTTGTTGATGAAAAAAATTTACGTATTACTAATGTTATTTAGCTCGGTAAATTTTGTTGCTTTTTGAAGAAATTTTAAGGGTGTTGCATTGTTGTGAAGTATTTTGACACACAGTAATGGTGGCACTGCCGCTTAAGGAAGCAGAAACGGAAAGAGTATTTCCACTTAACGAGGTAGAGAAAGCGCTGGAGTTTGTATTATTTGAAACAGTAAAGGGCCCTGCTCCATAGAGTACAACAGTTTGTGTTTGACCAAGAGCAATGTTAAGGCTTGACTGACTAAAAGCGGTTGAGCCATTTACGGTGACACTGAGGTTTGCGCAGTTATTGATATTAGTGTTGCTCGTGTTTCCACATACTATAATTGTTGCTGTGCCGGCGGCTAACCCTTTTATGTATAAAGTATCGTTACTTGCAGAAGCAGAAACTATCCCAGAGTTTGAATTACTAGATATGTACAAGTTGCTAAAAGTATCGCGAGTTTTTATACCAATAGTTTGTCCAATAAAAACAGAGGCGCTGGTTTGCTTAAATATATTGGTTCCATAATTTGAAGAAGGAGTGTTTTGAACAGAGCCTTGAACGAGAACAGTTATGGAGTTGCAACCAACGTTATTGCTGCAAATAATTAGGGTAGCTGTTCCGTAAACGTAGTTGGCGGTAATCACAACTTGATTTCCGCTAATATAGGCTGAGGCTATTGCAGGGTTTGAGTTGCTGTTAAGCGAAAGGCCGGTTCCGTTAGAACTGTAAACGTTAAATGTTTGTCCTGTAACAAGTGAAACATTTGTTTGGTTAAGTACAAGGCTGCTACTTGAAATATTTTGAATAGTAACCGTAATTGTGTTGCAGCCAACGTTGGTGCTGCAAATAGTTAACACCGTTGAACCGTAGCTACTACCCCCGGTAATGCTAATTTGGTTGCCACTGATTGAAGCGGAAGCTACTGGAGGGTTGCTGTTTCCATAAAGAGAAAGACCGGTGCCGTTAGGGCTGGAAATAACAAGCGTTTGTCCAGAAGTAAGCGTTATGGCAGTTTGACTTAGTGAAAGGCCATTTGTGTAACCGCCACTATATGAAGATGGCCATGCTTGGAAAGCAGATTGTTGGCCGTTTACAATGGTATAAACAGATGAAGCGGCAGGAATGCCGTAGCTTGAGTTATTAACAGTTAGTGAGAAATATCCTCGGCTATCTGTAGTACCAATTACGGTGCTTACTCCATTTGGAGTGGAAGCTCCATTGGTAATGGCGCTTGGAACGGTCGCTTTGTCTTGGTAGTACAAAATTTGTACGTTAGAATATGCATCTCCAGTAACGGTAATTTGAGTGGTGTTGGCACTGGTAGCCGTAAGTGATAGCACAGGTGTGCTAGCAGCTTGAGCTGAGGGTGCTACAAACCAAAAACTAAGTAGGGCAGCCAAAATAAATGTGCTTGCCCGTTGGATTTTTTTTGCTAAAAATTTTTCCTTCATATTTTTTATCTAAAGATAGTTTAAAGAGTATGGATTGTCTATATAAATATATACGTTTCGATTGTTTGCTTCGGTGCAAAGCGTTGAAAATTACCTTAGCGTACTACCAAAATTATGTAAAGAGATTTGGCTAAGCCGATGCACATATAAATAAGTTGTTAAAAATAAAACCACCTACTCTCGCCCTAGCTCCATGTGACATGAAGATGGTGCGAGTTGTGGTAGGTGGTTTTTGCACACCTGCTACAACTATGTTTGCTGTGCTTGGTGGAAGTTGTTAGTTCATAAAGAACTGTTTTTTTGGTCCTCCGGTTCGGAAGACGACTTGGCCGTTTTCAGTGATGCAAAATCGCCGAATTTTATCCAGACTAGCATTAAAGTTGTTGAGGTTCAACGCCGTGGTCAGAGAGGCAGTTCCGGCGATGTGGGGTGGCAGAGTGCCTTCGTTCTCATTGTATTCACACAAAATACCGGTAGTGAAACCGTCATAAATAATCACCACATCATTCACAACGGCGTAGGCTGCCGTTATGACTCCAGCAAAAAAACGAATTCTTGCATCGGCAAAAATTGCTTTTACCTGAGGGCCAATAGGCCGCGACAGATCGAGATCTTGCCGGTGCTCTCCGCAGTTTATGCCAAGAAAAACTGTCAGATTGCTTTCTGCCATCATGTGCTTTGTTCTCCTGTTTTCATTTGGGTTATGCCCCTATTGCCACATGGCTTTAGGGGATAGTAAAAAGTAGTTCATTTTTTTAAAAAAGTCAACACTAGATAAACAAAAACAGCCTTTGGTAAAGCTGCTTTTGGAAGCGCCTAGATATAGTGCTAGGCATCACTCTTCTTCCCCAGACTTGGGGAAGGCGGTTAGTAGCCGCGGAACCTGGTGAGGTACTCGTACTGCCAGGCCGAGGCTGGCATGAGTCGGTCCCCAACATCGTAGATGCGGAACGTATCATTACCGTTCCGGAACCGGACCGTTCCCGGGTCGAAAATTGGCGGAATCATCATCTCGACGATCTGGCCTTCGCGCGGTGGCTTTATCGGCAAGCTGTCGCCGTAGTAGTGTGTCCGCCGCTTAGAAAGCGAGTACACACTAGTGACACCCCCATCCCACATCTTCAGCTGCGCATCCCAACCGCGTTCGCTGTTCTCCACATACTTTTCGTTGCGACGGTACTCGACCGGCTGGATTTGCCAACCCCGTGCCACCAGGAGTTTGCGCATGGCGGGCTCGATCCAACTCTCCCGAACCGCACCCTCGGCTGTGGAGCCGAGCTTTTTGTATGCGGCGTTTTCTTTCCACTCCCCAATGCGGTACAGCACGTGGAAGCGGGTAAGGCTGAAACGCTGCTCCACCGTGAGAAGCCAGCGATAGGCTTGGCCCAACTCCTCGGTTTTGCAGGAAGCCACCAGCGCGCTCAGCACGGTGTGGCCAAAATTGCACTCCGGCAGATCCAGCAGAAGCCGTGCGACGAGCTGAGCTGTTTTGGGCTTTCCCGCCTCGGTCGAGATGGTCGCAATCTGCTTCACCATGAACCGGGAAGCAGCTGAGAGTGTGGAGCTATCCTTTATGTTAGTGGTTTTGTTCAGAACCCAGTTGATCAGCTTGACCATTTCTGGCCAGCCTTTCGTACCGAATTCTTTGTGGAAGTTGTGTTCGTGCATCCACCACCCATAGGCGTGGTGGGGGTTTTCATCCTCCACACTTCCCGGATCCATGAAACTCCGAGCGTTCTTCAGGCGGTCACCAATCGCGGTGGCAATCCACTGCCGATTGAGGCAAGCCTCATACGGCGCACGCTCGGCAGCCAGCTCCACAATTTCCAAGAAATCCTGGAGTGGCCAGAAGGCCAACCAACCCTGATGGGCATTTTCTCCCGCCAGGAATCCGCCGGCGCACTCCGCGTCCTCGGTGATGAGGCGACGAACGAGCTCAACGGCCTTGTCTTTCGCCCAATGGTGGGCGACATAGGCTGGCCACCTCCAATCAATGGCCGTGCTAAACTCGCGCACCGCCGCCTCCAGTCGCTCCCAGCGCTCATCTTCCGGTAGAAAGCTGAACAGGTAGGGGTATTGCGCTGCCTCAAAGCGCATGCGCACCCCGTAGAACGGGTGGTCGAGCATCTGCCGAATGAGGGCAGCATGGTCCATATCCAGCTTTTTAAAGGCTGGCTGCCTCAGTTGCTGGTCGGAGTAGTCGTTGCTCATCAGCCATCCCATGAGGTATGGCGGACGGATGCCGTAGGTAGGGTTCCACTTGCGCAGCGGCCGTAGCCGTTCAGCTTGCGCTGTGTGCGACGAAAACTCGTCCTGCAGCGCGTGTGGTGCATCATCCCAGCTTATGGCGTGGGGACGGTTTGGAAGTTCAGCGTCGTGTGTCCACGCCTCCCAGATGTGCTCTGGAGTGAGCTGGTCTTGTGCGATCAGCTTATCTAGTCGCGAAATTAAATCCATCACGCTAAAGATATTCCAGATTTTTTCGCCGTTGTCGGCCATGTGGATTTTCTCCTTTGGGTTTGTGTGCTGCCCAACGAATAAATTCGTTGTTGCGGCACGGTTTGTTTAGACACCACACTTTGAAATTGGACCCATTATTTTGCGTGAAAAAAGCTTTTCTTGTATGATCCGATTTTAAAATGTGGTGTCTGTATAACAAAAGAACACGTTCTAAGCGTTGGGCCTAAAACGAATAACTATATCATAAATTGATCTTTTTGTCAATGTTATTATTTGGCTAAAATAAGACAATTTTTACCAAAAAAATGCAGGGTGGTCTCTACGATGCGGTAGTTTCATTGATGAGATAAATCTTGGTCACATGGTTGACGCAATCACCGAACATTTGATACCTTCTAGTGTTGGAGAGCCTGATGTAGACTCTCCAACAAGATCACATAAGTAAATGAGGTAATTGCATGGGAACCAAAGAATTCGGTGAGTTTCTGCGTGATTGTAGGCGCTCAGCTAGTCTGTCTCAGGCACAGCTTGCTAAGCTTTGTGGCATGTCAAACAAGACCATTTCAGAGTACGAAGCAGGCGCTGATTCGCTCACCCCGCAAGCTGATGCGGTGGTTCGTCTATCATTGGCGTTGAAGAGGGAGCCGAAAGAGTGGCTTAAAAAAGCTGGTCTCGTATATGACGAGCGAGAGGTTGAGCGAGCGCGCGGTAAATTTCTCAGACATGAGAGTCGGAAAGAATCATATTCAATTCCTGATACTTTGGCTGAGCTGCGCACCGTAGAGCGACCAACGGTTCGGGCGATATATATCGCAGAACCAGGCAGATCACATTTCTCTGAGGATCATTTCACATTGATAAGCAATATCATGGATCGTCGTTGGAAATGCCAGTTGAGAGAGGCGCGCTCATTTGGTGAGATGACCGACGCTCTTATAACAACCCAAGGATTGCAAGGTCACTGTCATGTGGCTCTCAATGTACTTCAAACTCTGGGGCGCACGGGGAAGAATTTGCAGTTCATTCCTTATCCAGGGTTGAGGCGTAAGCTTAATGGAATAATTCTTAAGCGAGGATCGACAAAAGTAACTTGGAAAGACTTGAGAGATAAAACAAAATCTATCTACGCAGTCACTATCCAAGGTGAAGCTGGAGATGAATATCTCAAGTCTATATGTGGTTACAATGTCAACGAAGGAGATATTATTTCCGTTGAAAAATTTGATCTCAGACGCTTAGCGAACCAATTGGACCAAGCACTTCAGCAAGCAAGCGGAAGACCAATCGTGCTCTGTGCTGCCGAAAATATTTGCCACAGGTTACTTCTTAATTACCTGGATCATAGGTTTCAGTTACTTGCTGATCCAGCCGACGAAGAACAGAACCACATGCTTCCAGAGTTTCGTCTTGGGATGTACGTGCGAGTCGAAGATCGGGGATGGGGTGCCCACTTGTTGGAGGTGCAGGAAGTGGCGTTCAGACTTGCTACAGAGCGAATGGCTGCTTTTTATGCAAGGCATCTTTCGGAATCTGTACCTCTCAATTCTCCATTCGATCATGGATTCTCTTTTGCCAGACTCGCTCGTGAGCAAAAAGACTATTTTTCTGAATATTTTATTGCAGAACTTGAAACGAGGCTCGAAGCCGACATAGATGAGGCAACGCCGTTTGCGAAAGAGGACTATGGAGCGGTGATAGGCTATATTATGGAGGGTGTGAAAACGAGGGTGCTTCCTGAAAAACTAGAGGTTGTGCGAAGCAAGCTTGACGAAATTCTTACTCTCCTTTCTGTAGAAGACTAAGTATCTCTGCCGTTAGAAGAGTTCATACGTGAGAACAACAAAAATCCGCGACTATCGCGGATTTTATAGTTTTCATGGACTAGTTTGTGTCCCCGCTAGGAATCGAACCTAGATCAAGAGCTTAGAAGGCTCCCATTCTATCCTTTGAACTACAGGGACAAGATTGCCCCATCTTAAATTATTTTTACACAAAAATCAAGGTATGCTATTATAGTGCATATTGTAATACTTTTTTTAAAGTATGAAAAAAATTATTTTGCTTTTCTCATTTGTTTTTTTAAGCATTAGTTTAACTTCAGTACATGCGGCAGATTATGGCCTAAGCGATAGTGTAAAGTTCAGTGGATTTTCTCAGAATGATAACGTGTACACAATGGTAGGAACAGTAATTAAGGTGGCTTTGTCAGTTGTGGCAATAGTTTTTTTCGCTTTTATATTTTATGCTGGCATAAGATGGATGACGGCTCGAGGTGATGAGGCCTTTGTAAAAAAAGCACAACAAACAATCGAGGGGGCGATTATTGGTTTGGTAATTGTTTCGATTTCATATGGTCTTACGGTTTTTATATTTAATCGTCTGGGTGTTCAAGGCACGTCGCAATCGGGTGGTGGAGGTGGAATAATTAACGGCAATCCAGCTCCGGCTGCTAACGCTTGTTCAGATGGTATTAAAGATAGTTTTGAAACAGACATTGACTGTGGTGGTAAATGCAACCCCTGTGCCGAAGGTAAGTTTTGTATTAAAAATATTGATTGCGTGTCGGTTAATTGTCAGGCTAATAAGTGCTCTTGTATGGGTAGTGATTTTGAATGTGGTGGTGAGTGTTCTACAAAGTGTGGAATTGGAAGAAAATGCACTATTGATGTTGATTGTGTGTCGGGTAAGTGCGTGGCCGGAAGCTGTGGTTAAGGGGGTGTTTTTTCGATTTCATTTTGAGTAAAAAACTTGACATTTTTGAGCTGTTCGTCTATTATTACGGCTGTAATTTAACCTTAATAACGTGCCAGGCTTTGCCTAGCATGACCGAACCTCAAAGACGCATGCTCTTAGCGCGCTCGGTAATTTTATACGCATGTATGTTAGATACGAAAAAAAAGCAGTCACTTATCAAAAAATTCCAAACCCACGCTGGTGATACCGGCTCAAGTGAGGTGCAAATAGCAATTTTAACCGCTGAAATTGAAGAGTTGATTGAACACTTGAAAACCCACACTAAAGATCATTCTTCTCGTCGTGGTTTGTTAAAGAAAGTAAGTAGTCGTAGGCATTTAATGCGTTTTCTTAAAAAAGAAAACCCTACAAGCTACGAAGAAATTGTAAAAAAATTAAAAATTAAATCAGCACGTGTTATACCAAAACCTGGTGCAACGGCCGATACGATAAATGAGGAAGAAATTCTTGAAGAAGAAATTGATATAAAAGAACATGAGGCAGTCCGTTAATACAAAAAAAAATCATCCTCTTAAACACCCCGACCAACGCGTTGGGGTGTTTATTGATGTGCAAAATATGTATTACAGTGCCAAAAATTTGTTTGGAGCAAAAGTAAATTTTGGAAATATTCTTAAAGAAGCCTGTGCAGGAAGAAAATTGATTCGAGCTATAGCGTATGTGGTGAGTACAGAAAGTAAAGATGAGCAACCCTTCTTTGATGCGCTATATAATTTAGGTATTGAAACGAAAGATAAGCCCTTACAAATTTTTTACGGAGGAGAAAAAAAGGCGGATTGGGATGTAGGTATCGCGATTGATATTATTCGCCTTGCACCAACACTTGATGCGGTTGTGGTAGTGAGTGGTGATGGTGATTTTGTTCCTCTTATTGAGTATGTTCGGATAAATCAGGGCCGCCAGGCTGAAGTTATGGCTTTTGGCGAAACCACTTCAAGCAAGTTAATAGAAGCCGTAGATGATTTCACTGATCTAAGTCAAGAAAAAGGAAAATTTTTAATTAGTTCAGCAGGTGTTCGGGGAAAAATAAATCCAACTCAAGAAACAATAAGAAAAACATAGGTTATAAGAAAAAATTTTATTTAATAAATCAGAAAATTGGTGGATAAATAGGGAGACCTTGGCTTGCAGGTCTTTAGTACATCCAGCAGTTTTCGAAACATCTTTAGTATGAATACAAAACATTGGTCAATGGAATGGGGTGGCCGAACTCTTACTGTCGAAATCGGTCATTTTGCGCTACAAACAAACGCCTCATGTACCGTGCGCTATGGCGACACAGTTATTTTGGCTACAGCCGTAATGAGCAAAAACGTACGCAATGGGATAGACTTTTTCCCATTGATGGTGAATTTCGAAGAAAAGTTATACGCCGCTGGAAAAATTAAAGGCAGCCGTTTTATTAAACGTGAAGGCCGCCCTAGTGATGAAGCGGTTTTGTCTGGCCGCCTGGTTGATCGCTCTATCCGCCCGCTTTTTGACGAGCGCATGCGTAACGATATTCAGGTTATTTTAACAGCGCTTTCAGTTGACGGAGAAAATGATTCACAAATTCCTGCTTTGATCGCTGCATCAGTTGTTCTTAGTATTTCTTCTATTCCTTGGGCTGGTCCGCTTGCTGGGGTGCGCATGGGGCGTGTTGCGGGTGCTTGGAAAATGAACCCGTCATTTGCCGAGCGCGAAGCAGGGGACGTAGATATTGTAGTCGCTGGGACTGATGAAAAAGTAATTATGGTAGAAGCTGGTTGTAAAGAAGTGCCTGAGCAAGAAGTATTAAGCGCACTACAGATGGCTTTAAAAGAAATGAGCCCTGTTTTGAAATTCATTTCCAAAATTGCTTCAGAAGCCGGACAAACTAAAATCAATTTGGAAAAAGAAATTTCTGATGACGAACAAAAACTTCGTGAAGTAGAAAAGGAAGTTGATGAATTTGTGGCAGCCCATGTTGATGATTGGATGTTTGACGCCCCTAAAAAAAGCCGAACAGAACGCAAAGATATGGTAGATAAATTTAGTGACGCGATTAAAGAATTTTTGAAAGAAAAAGAAGCTGATGAAAAAATTCAAACCGTTATTTTAGGTCGCGTCAAAATTTATATCGAAAAATATATTACGGCTCGAATTATTAAAAAAGATCAACGTCTTGACGGTCGTTCACTTACTGATATTCGCGATTTAACTATCGAAGTGGGATTGTTACCTCGTACCCATGGTTCCGGAATGTTTTTACGTGGTGATACTCAAGTGCTTTCCATTGCTACTCTTGGTGCGCCAGGTGATGTGCAAACTCTCGATACCATGGAAGAAGAAGGTACAAAACGCTACATGCACCACTATAGTGATACCCCAGCAACTTATGGCGAAACTGGTCCACTACGTGGCCCAGGTAACCGCGCAATTGGTCATGGTGCATTGGCTGAACGTGCACTTGAGCCACTTCTCCCTCCAAAAGAAGATTTTCCTTATGCTATTCGCGTAGTATCTGAAGTTTTGGGTTCAAACGGTTCTAGCTCTATGGCTTCGGTTTGTGGTTCGTCTTTGGCTTTGATGGATGCTGGTGTGCCAATTAAAAAACCTGCTGCTGGAATTGCGATGGGTTTGGCCAGTGACGAAAATGGCAAATGGAAAGTACTCACTGATTTGCAAGATATTGAAGATGGTCCAGGGGGAATGGACTTCAAAATCGCTGGAACAAGGGACGGAATTACTGCTATTCAAATGGATACCAAAACTCATGGTTTGGCTTGGGAGATTGTTGAGCAAACATTCAAACAAGCTCGCGAAGCTCGTTTGGTGATTTTAGATCGCATGTCTCAAATTTTGGCCGAACCTCGACCAGAGCTTTCTCCATATGCTCCACGTATCGTCACTATCATGATTAACCCAGATAAAATCCGTGACGTGATTGGTCCAGGTGGAAAAATGATCAATAAAATTATTAACGAAACCGGCGTATCGATTGACATTGAAGATGACGGCCGTGTGTGCGTTACTTCTACAGACGCTGCTCAAATGGAAATCGCGGTTAAATGGATTAAAGATTTAACACGTGAAGTTCTTGCCGGTGAAACCTTTGAAGGTACGGTAGTTCGTCTAGAAGATTTTGGTGCTTTTGTACAAATTCTTCCTGGCCAAGATGGTTTGGTTCATGTAAGTGAAATTGCGTGGGAAAGAACAAATCGCCCTGCAGATGTGCTCAAAATTGGCGATAAGGTAAAAGTATTAGTAAAAGAAATTGATAGTCTGGGTAGAATCAATTTAAGTATGAAAGCACTTGCCGAAAAACCAGCGAACTATGTAGAACAGCCTAAGTTTGACCGTAACTCTAACGGACCAAGAAAGTTCAATGATCGAAATGGTCGTGGTGGAGGAAAGTTCTAACTTGTATAAAAATATTTACTTCAAAACAAAACCCTCTGCAATTGGAGGGTTTTGTGGCATTGGAAGGGAATTAATAAATGTCTAAGCTCTAACGACTAATGTCTAATAAAATTTCAAATCACAAAGTGAGTATTTTCCCTTGCGAAAAAAGGGCGGCGCTTATCATTTAACAATTTGGACATTTTATTTGTCATTAGACATTAGGATTTAGACATTTCCATGCCGTTTATTGATTTTTCTTTTGCGATGTGATAATAAATAGAGGTTATAAATTTGTAGTTAAATGCCGACGTGGTGAAATTGGTATACACGCGTGCCTTAGGAGCACGTGGGGCAACCCGTGAGAGTTCGAGTCTCTCCGTCGGCACATAGTTTGTCTTCTATATTTTATAAAATTTTGTATTCTTCATTGACGTCTTCTTTAAAAAAAATTAGAATGGTTTCGAATCTCAAAAAAGAGGAATGGTAATGACAACACAACGTATACCAGCCGTTATCGAATTTCCCAAAGTAAGGGTTTTGGCACGTGATCCCGCAAGTGTGGAGGAAATTTATTGTTGGCCACACAAAGGACCGTGGGCCAGCAAGTCGGGTGGTGATCTGTGGCTATTAGCCCAGTTTGGCCTAGCATCATTTCAGAATTTTTTTAACTACGATCCAGCCGAACTCGCTAGATTTCCGGTGGATATCAGGGGCTATCGACAATATATTGTTGATGGGATTCCAGCCGGTTCACTAGGAGGGCAACATTTTCATCGTGTGCGCCAATCTTTGGTTCAAGTTTTGTCTGGTCGAATTCTTTTTCGTTTTGAAGATGTCTATGGTAATAAACGGAGTGTTGTGTTAGAACCAAACATTATTTTACTCATACCCCCATTTATGTACGTAACGTACGAAGCGGCGTGGGCTGGTAGTATTTTTTCAATGACCGTGAACACACTTTATTTGGATGGTTCTCGTGATCAGTATACCCAAAGAGAATTTCGCGAGTTGCAACAAGAGTTTAGGAAATAAATACGCATGTGTTGCCCATTTCTTTAACGAAATGGGCTTTGTCTTTTTGACAGGCAGGGTTATTTTTTGTAGGATTTATTAATAGTCCCCCAAAGGAGAAGAAAATCATGGGTAAAAATAAAGATGAGAATCCACGCAGGCCTTTGGATCTGGAAGATCTGAAAAAACTAAGAGCCGTAACGAGGTGGTATGTGTTTAAAAAAAAACTTGTTACACTATGGTATGTTTCTAAAGAAAGAATTGCCAGACTCTTTACATTTGTAGTTAGTATTCCAGGAAGAATACGAAACATTTTCAAGTAGTGAAAGCGTGTTCATGCGCTGCAGATCAATGCGGCGCCTATATTTCTTCATTACGTATTATAATTACATGAATAATAATGAGGCGAAAATTTTTGCGGCGCAGTTGAGAGATGATTTGCCGACAATTGATTTGCACGGATTGTACCCAAGTGAAGCTCTGGTAAAACTAGAGCTTTTTATATATGATCATTTTTTATTAAAGCATGAATTTTTAAAAATAATTTATGGAGGTGGCACGGGTGTGCTTCGTGAAAAAGTTATTCAATATTTACACACCCGTTCATTTGTTGGTACACTGTTGGAGCAAGGAGGAAGTTGTATTATTTTTTTAGATATTTACGTATGAGAGATTATAGAGTGACTGTAGAAAGTTTATTTGATGAAATATATGTGCTTGCCGAAGAACAGGGCGCACAAACCCAAGAAATTTGGAATGATTTAGTTGAGGAAGTTATTCAGTCACATGTTGATGTTGAAGAATTTGCCCCAAGCGACGAGATAGATAAATTTCGAATAGATCTTAAATCAAGATTTGACGAATATGCGCAAGATAAATATGAGCGAACCCATACTCTTGATGAAGAGCTTTTAGATGTGGGGCAAGATAATAATTAGTGGTTATGTTTAACCAGTTTTAAACCTGATATTTTTTGGAGCAGCATTTCATAAGCTATGAAACTTTTCATTGATTCTGCCAACATACAAGAAATAGAAACCGCAGCTTCGTGGGGGGTTATTGATGGTGTAACCACGAATCCAACCTTGATTGCTAAGGAGGGCAAAGATTTTAAAAAAACAATTTTGCAAATTTGTAAGTTGGTTAATGGGCCAATTAGTGCCGAAACAATTAGTTTAGATGCGGAGGGAATGGTAAAAGAAGGTAAGATCTTTGCTGCTTGGCACAAGAATATTTATGTTAAAGTACCAGCAACAATAGAAGGTATTAAAGCTGTTAAAAAATTTAAAGCATTAAAAATAAAAACTAACGTTACTTTGGTTTTTTCTTCTAATCAAGTTTTGTTAGCTGCTAAGGCAGGTGCAAATTTAATTAGCCCATTTGTGGGAAGGCTTGATGATGCTGGTGAAGATGGAATGCGAATGGTTGCGGAGAGTTTACAGATAATTGAAAATTACAATTTTGAATCAAAAATTTTGGTAGCTTCTGTTAGAAGCCCTCTTGCTATTGAAAGGGCTGCAATGATGGGGGCGCATATTACAACCGCGCCTTTTAAGGTTCTGGAGCAAATGTATAAACACCCCCTCACCGATCAGGGGATACAGAAGTTTTTAGAAGATTGGAAAAAAGTTGGTGCTAAATAAAAAAATTCCTGCAAAAGGAATTTTTTTAATGTCTTAAGAATCTTTTTTTGTGAAGTAAAATTTTTAAGAAATTGACGGGCTCCAATGAGCCGAAGTTCATGGAGCCCGTGGCTGTGGATTGTCTACTTTCCCGGAATCAGTGCCTTGGGCACCCAGGCGTAAATCACGCCAGTGGTGGTGTCTCGGGCGCACTGAAAATCATTGCAGACCACCATTACCATGTTCGGACTCACATTCACCTCCACCAGCACGTGCTCACCCGGCCGTGTCTGTACCACCGGGAACCCCCCGGGCCTGAGGTTGCGATAGTCGACGGTTGTCGCGCACCCAGCGATAGTGGTGGCGAGCATCAGGGCGAGGGCGATACGACGGATCACTGACATGGAATCATCTCCTTGTAGTAGAACACTGCGAGGATTCGCAGTAGATTAAAGAAAATAAAATTATTTTCAATCTACTATTTTCCTCATTGGGAACTGATTGATTAACGTAGTAAGTTATACTGAGTTTGTTTTGATAATTGGGGGCTTAACACTGTAGGCGCGTGAGCAATATCTCTAAATTTCTTAAGAATCTTTTTTGCGAAAGAACATTTTTAAGAAATTTAGCAGGGTTCCCAAACCGGAGTTTATGGAACCCTGTATTGGCGGGCGCCGCTGTGCAGTGGTTACGCGATGGGCTTGGCTTTATCGAGACCTCGGCCGAGGTTGAGGCGCTTGCTGCTTCGGTGTCCGATTCGGGTGGCGTCAGTTTTGTGCCTGCGTTGAC
>CAYUTM010000010.1:0-2031 GCA_964447755.1 uncultured Gammaproteobacteria bacterium | reverse complement strand
GCTCTTCAGCACCCAGGCGTACACCCTGCCGGAGTCCAAGCTCCTGGCGCACTGGTACGTCTTGCACGCCCACTCAACATTCCCGTCGTTCACGAAGCACGGGGTGTACACGCTCTGATCGATTGTCCGAGGGTTCATGATCTGCGGGAACTGCGTGTAGTCGAACCTGGAGACGTACTCCCCCCCGGGGGGGGCAACGGACTGCTGTCCGGTGGTGGCGCAGCCGGACACAGTGACCGCCGCGGTGGCCAAAGCGATAGCGATGACGCAGCCATGGAAGAAACCACGAATAGTGGACATGGTCGGAACTCCTTTTTTCGAACAAGAAACACTGCGAGGATTCGCAGTAGATTGAAAAAAATAAAATTATTTTTAATCTACTATTTTCCTCATTGGAAATAGACTAAGAAACATAGCAAGTCGTAGTGTTTTTGTCAAGATTATCATGGGCATAAGTTAAATGGCCTAAAAATTTCTTGTGCATATGAAAATTATAAAGTTTTCCACATGTTCCCCACTTGACAATCTTTTTATACTGTATTAAAATTCTGCTCACGTTAAAACAATCTTTCAGCCACGTCCAAACTAAAAGAGGATTTGAAAAAATCCACTTGGACCTCTGGGTAAGCGTTCCAACATTCGTTGAAACACTCTGATGTCGGGAGTCAGAAAAAATAGAGTTTAATATTCTATTTAAAAAACTTACTCAATTTCCAAGTGGTTGTCTAAAGCATATTTCTTTAGTATATGAAACCACTTAAAAAAGATGGTTTTTTTAAATCATATCGAATGAAGCAGGTCATTGTACTTCAACAATGAACAACTTTGCTCGAGATGAAAGAACTGAAAGTAATAGCTAGAACGTTGACAATTTATCTCAACAATAAAATAGGGTATGTAGGTTCTCCCGAACAAATCGGGAGATAAATACACAAAATACTTCGAAAGCACCATTAAGTGTTTTCGTTGTGCGCAATTTACAAGGGCGCACGGTGGATGCCTTGGTACTAGAAGGCGAAGAAGGACGTGGCAGTCTGCGAAAAGCCTCGGGGAGCTGACAAGCAAGCTTTGATCCGGGGATGTCCCAATGGGTAAACCCATCCTGATTTATCAGGATATTACGTATTGAATACATAGATACGTAAAGAAAACCTGGCGAAGTGAAACATCTCAGTAGCCAGAGGAAAATAAATCTCTAGAGATTCCCTTAGTAGTGGCGAGCGAAAAGGGAAGAGTCCAAACTATATACATGTTTCTATAGGAATTGGTTGATCTCACGATTAACTTAAGAACTATAGATTAAAGGACAGACCGTTGTGTATATAGGGTAGTAAGGCGTGAGTGCTGGTTTTCTGTAAACCAGGTGAAAAGTTGTTTTTTAGTAGAATGCTCTGGAAAGAGCGACCGCAGAAGGTAATAGTCCTGTACATAAAAAAAAGCAAACTATCATAATTCATGTTCTTAAGTAGGGCGGAACTCGTGAAATTCCGTCTGAATCTGGGCCGACTATGGTCTAAGACTAAATACTTCTAGTAACCGATAGTGAACAAGTACCGTGAGGGAAAGGTTAAAAGTACCCCGGTGAGGGGGATGAAATAGTATCTGAAACCGTGTGCCTACAAAGAGCAGGAGACTTGCCACATCTCATTTCATTTGATGTGGAATGACTAATTCTCTAATATCTAATGTCTAATTAAATGACAAATTTAAAATGTCAAATTAGATATTAGTCATTAGGGTTTAGACATTCCGACGCATCGAACGCAGTGAGATGTGGCGGTTGACTGTGTTCCTATTGAAGAATGAGCCTGCGAGTATGCTGTATGTCGCTCGCTTAAACCACTCTGTGGTGTAGGCAAAGCGAAAGCGAGTCTTATAAGGGCGAATTATAAGTGGCATGCACATAACCCGAAACCCGCTGAGCTATCCATGACCAGGATGAACGTCTGCGAAAGCAGACGGGAGGTCCGAACACACGAGCCGTGCAACACTCGGGGATGAGTTGTGGATAGGAGAGAAATTCTAATCGAA
>CAYUTM010000009.1:22430-31357 GCA_964447755.1 uncultured Gammaproteobacteria bacterium | reverse complement strand
ATCTACAAAAGTAGAAATTGAATATATGTATTAGACGTAGGCTTTTTTTATTAAAGGTCGGTATCTACAAAAGTAGAAATTGAATATATGTATTAGACATGTTTGGGTTTGCCCGGAGACTCTTATCTACAAAAGTAGAAATTGAATATATGTATTAGACAAGGCACACCGAAGAGGTGCGGAAAATCTACAAAAGTAGAAATTGAATATATGTATTAGACATCATTTGCGACCTCGGCACCGAAATATCTACAAAAGTAGAAATTGAATATATGTATTAGACTGCTAACGTTGAACTACGTCAACTTTATCTACAAAAGTAGAAATTGAATATATGTATTAGACAAGCTCATTATAATCAACCCCCAAAATCTACAAAAGTAGAAATTGAATATATGTATTAGACTTTAGTTGTTTTTTCTTGTACTTCTTATCTACAAAAGTAGAAATTGAATATATGTATTAGACGATCTAAAACAAGAATTGAAAAAGATGATCTACAAAAGTAGAAATTGAATATATGTATTAGACAGCAAATTTAGCTATAGTTAGCACTAAAAGATACAAATGTACCGTAAAGGTAAGCACGACTTTTTTGCTAACTATAGCAGTTTGCATAAAATAAAGACTTGAGTTTTATAATTTTACTAATATATATACAACAATTTCTTTCAATTTCCTACTTAAATCTGAATTTTAAAAGAACACCACTTCTTCCTCTTCATTTTCAGCATAACCATACCTGCGCACCTTTTGCTTACAAGTTTCACATAGCTGCATTATAATTATGCTATCACAATTTGTAAAGGTTTTTTTATAGCGTAAATCTATTTCTGTAAGAATATTTTTTAATATTCGCTGACTATTTTTAATCTCAAAAATAGAATACTGGATACGCCTCCCGAACTTCTTTAAAAATTTAGAAAATTTACTTCTTTTTCTGTTGTTGGCAAAATCATAGGTAACAATAAACATACCTTCAAATTTTGAATACCGGCAATTCACCAGTTTCGTTGATTAAAAAATAATAAAAATCGCGCACAAAACAAAAAATCTCTTCTTTTCGCTCCATGATAGCACCAGAAAATATGGCCAGATATTTTTTTTGTTTATCATAACTTAACTGATACTTACCTTTGTAAAATTCAAAATCAGCCATGTTTATCTGCTTTAAGTGGTACGACTTAAGGAGTTGGCGCTCAATCAAACAACGAAACGACTCCATAATATCGCATGATAAGGATTTTCGCTCAAAAAAAAGTTTATGATAAAAACCTTTATATGGATCGAAACCATACAAAGCGAGCAGTGCGGTAATATAATTAAACAGCATGGTATACCCAATATCCAACAGTAGATTTATTACGTCTTCTTTACTGCGCGGCGCACGCCTCCGCCACCCCACATCGGCGAAATAAACGGCAAAAAATGCTTTCGTAGAATTTCCTTCTATTCCTAATAATTCCTTATCCGTACCTGAATTCATTATTTTTTTCTCAATATCCAACCGGAAATCTTCTTTTTCTTTAACCGATGGATATAATAACCTTAATTGATTAAGAACTTTATTTTTTACCACCCATTTTGCAAGATCGAGCTCGTTCGCGATACGGTACTGCTTCATGCGTAACAAATAATTTCCAGCCGCCACAGCCGGCAATTCGGCATAACAATCTAAATTATCACGCAACAAAAATAAAGCTACGCCGTATTTGGCGCAATTACGAATAAAAACTGTAGTAATGGAAAAATCTCCAATAATAAATACTGCAGATACTTTCTGGCACGAAATCTGGTTCGCCACTCCCCCATCTTGGACAAAACACAAATTATCATTTTTGATGCACAACTTGTTATCTGCCGCTTGGGCTGCTTGAATAAACAACAATTGTTTTTCTTTGAAATCCGGTAAGCTGAGCATAGATTAGTGGCACAAAGGCTTATACACGCATTCTGCGCATTTGGCGGAATTGACCAAGATGTGTGATTTTGAAATATCAAAGTCACGAATTGAATCAATTAGCTTTTCAAACTCATAGACATCATCCGCCTCCGGCATCGGCACGCTGTAGCGTTTATTGTCTGTTAAGGAATGAATACGCAGTGCGTCTATTTGATAGCCCATTTCTTGCAAACAAAACATCTGGGCGTACAACTGATAACGATAGCCGTCGTAAATAACTTTTACTTTATTTTTGCGTTCGATCAGCATTTTCTCTTGTACATCGTACACATCAATTTTTCCAGCCAAACCATAGCGTTCGCTCCACACTTCCAGCCCTTGCATATACCGTTTGGCACTGGAATAAAAACCCTTATCAATCGCTTCGTGTACTATCTTGCCGGCAATTTGCGGCTGGCGATGAAAAGTAGTGTATGCAAAATTATCATATAGGCTGTGAAAATAGAGCGAACGTGGACAAAAAATAAAGTCATTAAGCTTGGAGATTTGTATATAGGATTCCATTTTTTAGTTATTTTTTTTCTTAGTATAAACCAACTCCTTTTCGTGGTTTTTTAACCACTGTTCCCATGTTTCTTTCCCCGCCAGCCACGCGTCCCACTCCCAGTCGGAGATGTACAGTTTATAACCTCGCAATATATGTTCGTTAACCAAAATTCCTTTACGCGCTATGTTGTATGCACCATTGGCATCGCCAGATGTAGGCATTTTTCCATTTTGTAATCGAGAATCAAAATGATTGCCATTTTTATCTCGTACTGGTGAGAGAATAAAATCAGAGTCTCGCTCTGATGTTCCGGTATTGCGTATTTGCTGGATCATTTCAATGGCAAATCGCAACGTTTCATAGGCGGTATGCTTGTCGTCAATTTTTTTAAGCCCTGCTTTTTGATTCTTAAATTGATCGTAAATAGAATTATTTTTATCAAAATCAGCAAAAACCCCATTGAGAATTTTGTTTATATCTTGCAAAGTACTTGTCCATTCATTTTGATCGCCGCGTTCACCGCGATACCGTTCTAATGATTTTCCATCTGGAGTACCGGAATAAAGCGTCCATTGTTTGCTGATATTCTTATCAGAATAGATGAACAAATAATTTTTTCCATCAAAACGTATGTCATCAAATTTTCCTGGCTCCAAAATTTGCTTGCGGATGTTTTCTTCCGAACCTTTTTTAAGGTAAATCGTTTTACGCCAACCTGTTGCCGGATCAGTTTGCGAAGTGTAATCAGCGCGAGTATATAGCATGAGGCCAAAATGTTTCCAGCCTTCCATTTCTCCAAAATTTGTTACCGCCGGCGTTAGTTGTAATGCCTTAGTTACGGAACCAACCTCACCGTTTTGCACATCTTTATCGACTAAAAAGTTCAATTTTTTAGCCACTGCCAACTCCAATTTCTGGTAAACCTGCTTTTCTATTTTTTGTCGTCCACGCTTAAAACCAATGTTTAAGTCTTCAAGCACGATAAACGCTCCGTATCGCACCGCCAAATCCACTATTTTGCGCACCACATGCGATACATAACCATCTTTCAGCTCTTTTATCGTGCCAATAGTTTGCCAATTTTTGCGTGCGAAATCACGGTTTCCGGATCGCGCCTCAAGCAAATCATTATAATCTTTGCATTCCACTGGATCGATTTTTTCTTCACCATTTTTATCCATACTTTTTTTATTCACGGTTATAGTTCGTGGGTTTCCATCTGTGTCTACAAATGGCATGTTTAACGTGCCCTCTATCGGCTTACCCTGTTCGTCTTGCATAATAACCCCATTTTTATCTACCAGCGAATAATATGCTAAATGTTTTTCTCCGCGATCGATACCCAAAAAACATGTCTCATTATTGGGAGAGATTTTTTTCTTCACCATGTCATTTATTTTGGAATTATTGGAGCAAAAATTAAGCGTAATCGGAACATGAAACAGAAATTTTTCTTTAGAAAATCGGTAATTCTTAATAATTTCTTTGCCATGCTTATCTATTATTTTTTCTTGCTTATCAACCGGCAATGCTTTGCGATAAAATATCTCGGCTCCGCCGCACAATTTTGGTCGGTTTGACGTATCTTCAAAAATTGTTTCCCAATAAAGCGTGTGAAGATTTTTTTTATGACCTTCTTTTTTGTTGAGATTTGAATCTTGATTTTTTATCTCAAAAAGGTATATTTTTCCTTCTTTTTCTAAATTAAAGAGGATGGCGGAATTTATTTTTGTATCAATTTTTAACCTGTACGAGCATTTATCTACATCTAAATAAAATTCATCTACTGAACCATAATCTTCGGTCGACTTAAAATTATATTGAAATAGTTTTGTTTTTGGATACTTTGATAAAAAATACTTACAAAAATTTATCCATTCGTTTAAGTAATTTCTATACAATACATTGGAGCCAGAAATTTTTAAGAATTCCTTTTGAAAACCTTTTATATAATTTTTTTCTTCAGAACCATCTAAATCCCATCTCATTGCGGAAATTTTCACATCATCCTTGTGAAATACTTTGTTGTTAAGCTCAAATTGTTTTTTGGTTATTTTACATTCATCGATAAACATCTCTCCTGAAGCAACTTTAAATCCAGCTGGAATAATAAAATCATTGTCAAATTTTTTAAAATGTTCTACCACTTCTTTGAGTTGAGTTGAACATTTCGGTATCATTTTTGAAACATCAGCCCAAAAATCATACTCCATTTTTTTCCAACTACCCACTTCAATTTTTTCATACAGCTGATTGTAAACAACTTTTTTGTTTTTACCCTTACCCTCAACTACCTGTTTTTGAAAAACATCACTGTTGTTTTTGTCGACAATCGCTAAAAATTTCTTTTTTTCACTATTTTCTAAAATAATGCAAAAATTTTCAGGTTCTTTGTTTATATCCCAACCAGAAGCCAAAACACTATTTTCAAAATTTAATTTCAATTTATTTTCCTTCACATCATCTTGTGGTTTTTTGGTGAGATAGTTTCGCAATGCGTCGTACCATTTAAACCAATCAAATCGTAAGGCACGGTCTTGCAGCGCCGGAAGACTAGCCACCTCTGCGTTCAATAAATTTTTTAAAGCATCTGAAACAACACTATCGATTCTTTCACCCTTCGCCTTACCCTCTTTAACCAAAAAATACTTTAACACTTGATTCACCGCCAAAGCGTGCTCCATCCATTGTTTAATTTGGTCTTTATGTTCGTCAGCGTTTTGAAAATCAATTTTTGAGATAGCATCTTCACCGCCAAGAAAAGCCTGTATCTCCTTTTTAATATCATTCAAAATAAACGTCAACAGCGCTTTAGATGGGCAGGTGGAGTTATCAATTATTTTTTTATTTTCAACGTTTTCTTGTATGGATGATTTAAAAAAACTCTCTTTCCAATCAGGGGTTTCGTCTAACACCTTAAATAAACTTTCCAATTCCACCGCATCTGGAGTCTTTACTTCTTCTTCGCTGCCTTTTGGTGCTTTTTCAAAAACACCGTCTTTTTTAAGACGATCTTTCAAATCGTGCCAATTCGCAAAATATCTAGCCGAAATAGTGTTCATGGCAGCTTTTGACCAATATACACCCAAATAATTTTCACGCTGTTCAATATAACTCAAAAAATCCGGCACATTATGGGTGGGATTGCTTGCATTACTAGTACTTGTAAATAATATTTTCCCTATTTTTGCAGCATCATGTATTGCTTCTTCAACCGAATAGACTTCTTTTTCTTGTTGACGTTTCGCTTCCGCTTCTTTTACAGTATTATGTGTAATGGTAAAAAACAACGCTTTTCCCGTGCCGCACCCGATTTGTTTATACAATGTTTTGAATAACGGCAGACGCCTAAAATTTTTTTCTTCTTTTGGAGCTTGGTTATATAAATTTATTAAAAGATTGGCATCGCCGATTTTTTCGTTGTACTGTGTAATTTGCGGCTGAGAAAAACAGCGGTTATAAAATTCAATCGAAAAAATTTCTCGGTCAATGGGGTTTAACGGTTTTTTATCTTTAGTAACTAAAGATCTTTCTTTCTGTTCAAGAAAGGAAAAAATATTCTCATATTCCTCTGTACAACTTTCAAAAGAAATGATATTGTCACAAAATTTTGGAAAATTTTCATGCACAATACGAGTGGCCACGGCTGTAGCAGCTTCCTTATCAGTTGTATAATAATTTTCACGATTTTCATTAAAGCCTCCGAAATACGTAAAAAATCCATGAAATTTTTGTAATGCCTGCTCTATTTTTTCTTTGGGCTGAATGTCGGCAAATTCCGATGAACGCATTTTTATATAATTTAAAATTCCCTGTTCGGTCAAAATGTTAAAGCTGTTTTCTTTTAAGAGATCCTTCCCTTTTTCGTCTTTTCCAGCGTTATTTTTCCATTTTTCTCCAATCACTTTGTAGGCTTGATTAAAAATCTCACGCTTCTTTTTATATTCTTTGTCCGATATTTCTTCTTTATTTTTGTATACTTGAAAAATATCGTTAAAATCTATATTTTTTAAGCAGTCTGCCTGCAGACTTTCAGTAATAAACTTTTCGTGCAACGCGTCAAGGACTGGTTTTAAAACTTGATACGCGTCTTCAATATCTTGGTCTCTCAAAAATGAGTGTCCGAATTTTTTGCTTAGATTGTCTCGTGTGACTGGAAATGGCCTCAGTTCGAATCTCAACGTCTTTGATAGTTCGTACAAATTTGTAAAGTCTTTAAAGGCATGTAGCATTTCTTCCTTTTTTTCTACCATATAATTAAAGCTAACCGCGCACGACACATTCGCCCGCGAATAATTAAAAAATAAAATTAAAAAAAGACGACGGCTGTCTCCCAATAAGTATACTTACCAAATGGTTAAGCGTTATTGGAACCGTCGCCTATCTTTAATCTTAAAGAGGCGAAAAAGTATACTTAAATTAGGGAGACAAAATAAATATATAATAAGTTTAAATTAAATGCAAATTTATAACCGATTTTTTAATTCATCGGACACGTATTTCTCCCAATGGCCGCATAAAAAACACACCAACTAAAAATTGCTTCGAAGAAACAAAACCCGGCCACAAAAAAAGCCGCGACATGCTGGCCACCGGTAACAAACGCATACACTACCAAGGCCACACCTGTAAGCGCGCGGAGCACTCTGTCGTAGACCCCAATATTTTTTCTCTTTTGTGACACACCCGTTTGTGGCTTACTCGAGCGCATTTTTTTCGCAACAGTTTGAAAAACAAACCCACCCAAAAAACCAAGTACCAAAGGAAGTGCGATATACAAAAAATAGTTCATACCATGAAAATATAATGAATTAAACACTCGCCAAAACGGTTTTTAAAATTATTTTTTCCCAACGTATGTATTATTTGAAAACGTTGGTCTACATATTTCCCAATTCATATTTTTCAAAGCTTGTTTTGCTAACTCTCTCATTTTTTCCCATTTTAAATCGGTTTTAAGAGAATCTTCGTTTAAAAATAAATCAGTAAAATTATCGGAAAGATACTGTGAATATTGATCAATTTTTTCAAAAAATACCTTGTCTTTTTTAGTAATCAGATTTTTTAAAACCATCTCATCAATAAATCTAAACGCCTCATCGTATTCTAAAACTAACTCATCCGTAATCAAAACAAAACTAGGAAAAACCTGAACTTGCTCTTCATATGGAAGCGCCAAAGCTTGGGTGGATTCTTTTAAGTGTTCTAATTCTTTAACAAGATGGGAATCTTCTACCATAAGTAAAATAAATAAATTAAGGAAAACCTACTGTTTTTTATCCGAAACAATTTGACCGTCCTTGAGAAGGATAATTCTTTTTGATTGACGCGCATATTCATCCTCATGCGTTACCATCACGATAGTTTGGCCACCTTTATACAAATCCAGAAAAGCTTCCATTACCACTTTGGAATTCTCCGAATCCAAATTCGCCGTTGGTTCATCTGCAAAAAGCACGCGGGGTTTGTGAGCAATGGCGCGTGCAATCGATACCCGCTGCTGCTGTCCACCCGAAAGTTGGCTTGGCAAATTATTTTTCTTATCTTCCAGTCCAATTCTCTTCAAGGCCTTCATCGCCATTTCATTGGCTTGTTTTTTAGAATCCCCATTCATCATCATCGGCAGCGCTACATTTTCAAGCGCGTTAAGCTCTGGCAAAAGCGCATAATCTTGAAATACAAACCCCATTTTTTCCAAACGGATTTGTGTTTTTTGTTTTTGTGAAAGTTTGGATGTTGGCTTACCATCAAAATACACTTCCCCGCCACTAAAATTATCCAGAAGTGAAAGCTGGTACATGAGGGTAGATTTACCGGCGCCAGAGGGCCCAATGATTGCCACAAACTCACCATCTTTAATCTCCACATCAATCCCCTTCAAAATAGTCAGCTCAGTTTCACCACTCCCAAATTTTTTAACTAATTTTTCTGTTTTAAGCATACAATAATTTTATCTTCCCAAAATAGCATCAAGAGTATTGCGGCGCACAATAATTTTGGCCGGAATGTACCCTGCCAAAAGGGTCACCACCATCAAAATCGCAATACGAATCGCCGCGCCCTCAGGGGTTGCTACCAAAATACCGTCCGAGAATGGAAAATCAATCGGGTTTTTATCAAAATATGGTTTCAAAAAACCAAAGGTTAAAGACACACCAATGATGGATCCAACTGCGCCATAAAAAAACGCTTGGAGAACATACGAAAACTCAATAGCAATCGGGCTAATACCCACACCTTTCATAATACCGATAAACTTGCGCTTGGTAACAGCGTTGATAAAAATCACAATAAAAATAGTGATAGTTGCTACCACCAAGGCGAATGAAGACAGAGCATTACCGAGTACGCCCATGGTAGTTTCAATATTTCGCAAGAAACTAGGAATCGCTTGCTCTGACGTTTGCACTCGCGCATCACTATCGCTCAAAATGGTTTTAATTTCCGAAACCAGATTCAAAGCATTTTTTTGGTCTG
>CAYUTM010000009.1:13005-22420 GCA_964447755.1 uncultured Gammaproteobacteria bacterium | reverse complement strand
GGCCTGTTCGAATAGCCACTTCTTGATAAAACAATTTATTTACCGGCAAAAGAGTACGCACTTCTTGATCAAGTACAAAGGCCCGCGTAGAAATCTCATCTACTTTGCTTTTAACAATCCCTTTGATGATATAATCCTTTCCCCCACCAGAACCCTGTACCAAATTCAAATGCACCCTACTACCCACATCAACATCTTCCAAAAAAGTTAAACCAGGAGTATTCGCATCAGCAAATGATGAGTATTTTTTAATCAAATTCGCGCCAATCAAAATATACCCAGTATCATCTTTAGTTAATGCTTCACCTTTCAGAATAAAACGTGAAAATTGGGTGGTTGCTTCCTCGCGGTCTGGATCAATACCCGCTAACGACATAGTTGCTTCGTTGGCTTTTTCACCCTTTTTAGGCAATTCATTTAAAGTTCCAAGAACTCTGGCGCCCACAACATACCTAGGTGAATACATGGTTACTTTCGGATTAGACTTCAGATAGTCCAAAAGCTCCGGTGTTTTTTCAATATTACTTTTTCCGTCAGCTGTAGTAACCACCACCTCTCCACTATAACTACTCCTAAACTGCGCAAATGAACCAGTAATCAACCCCAAAAGTAAACCTGATACAACCACCAAGTTTAAAAAGGTTAGCACCATGATAAATATAATCAACGCCGTAGTGCCTTTGCCCGAGCGGCGAATCTGGCGCAAAGCCAAAAACCACCCTACTCGTGCAGCATTTGAGTATTCTGTATAAAAATTAGAAAAACGACTCATAATTCTGCATTAAAATTTTAATACCGTACTACTAACATAGCTATTTAAGCTTGTTCCGTCAAGCCGATTATCTTTAATTGTTGTGATAAATTAGCAAAAATTTTCACTATTAAGAAAAACGATATTTTAGATCGCATCATAAGAATATAAGAAAATTTCCAACCAGAATGAAGGCTGATTTTATAAAACAAATCGAACTAAGATTTATGTTATACTAATAGTACAATGATAAGATTTTTAAACAAAGGGTATATGTCTCCAACTTTTAAAAAAATATCTACTAGCACAAAAGAAGATAATCAAACCGTCGTCTTTATTTTATGGGGTATTCATTTGGTGAGTAATATTATTTTACCTTTATTTGCTGCCTACTATTTCTACATTAACCAGAATATGTATCCGCTTTCCGAAGCAGATAAGCTATGGTTTTTTAGAGGCACGATTGTTCTAACCTTTTTTCTTTTTTGGTTTCAATTTATTTTAATGCAATATTTACCAAAAAAAATAGGGGCTTTGTTGCAAATTATATTTTTTCCCTATTTATCACTTCTCATACAATGGTTTTTAACACCCAACCTACTATTTGGTCAGCAGGTTGCCTTTATGGGGCTTCAGATTGTTTCAGGGAGTATTCTAGCATTTGCTATGATTGTTTTTATCGGTCCGTTAATTTCTAAAGCAAATAATGTACGAAGATGGAATTCCGCTGATTGGAAATTTCACATAGGAGCCACTTGTGGAGCATTGATTTTTATTGTTCCTGGAGCGCAAATCATTCGTGTCTTTTTAAAATTAACTTTAGCAAATACCGATCAGTTAGATCAAGCAATTTTAATTTCTTCATTCTTTGTTGTTCTTTTTAGCAATGGGTACCAGATGTTTAAAAAAATAAAAACTAGCTCAATCTATAAATAGAACAAGAAATTACGGGTTGTGTAAATGTTAATTATGTGTTATTTTAGCTAAAATTAATGATTATAGAGTATAGATATGGCACCTCGTTTTAGCTATGTTAGATTGAGTATTATTTTGTTGGTTTTGTTTTTTTTAACCACTGCGGCGTTTTTTACCTCAACAGTGAATTTTAATAACTCTTTCATCCTAATTTCAACTTTTTTTACTATTTTTTTAGCATTACCAACCTTTTATTATTTTACCAAATGGGTGGGTAAAAATAACCTGTACATACTACTGATTGTTGGACTTGTCGCGATAATAATTGAAGGCTTTGCTTTGAACACAGGGTTTCCCTACGGTCATTTTTTTTATAATAGCCAAGCCGGATATAAAATCTTTAATTCTGTCCCTGTTACAACACCTTTTGCTTGGATAATGATTCTGTGTGGGTGTTTTGCTATTTCATCAGCTTTTTCACGTGGTTCATTCTGGAAGCTATGTTTAAGTACCATAGGCTTAATGGTTTGGAGTGATCTATTGCTTGATCCGGTAGCAGTAAGTTTGGGTTGGTGGTATTGGCCAAATGGTGGTATATATTATGGTGTGCCACTAGTGAATTTTTTTGGTTGGGTTATTTCTGCTGCCATTGGAGTTTTAATGTTTGGTTACCTAGTAAAGCGTACTGAAAGCGCAACAATTGTACCTCCGGCTTTAAGCCTTAGTTTCTATTGTCTCTTTATTTTTTTACTTGCTGTTTCTTTTTGGAAAAGTTTATACCTACCATTTTTAGTAGGTATATTATTTATGGTGGTAAATCATCGTTCGTGGCGTGTGATTTTAAAACAATTTTTGTATGAATAAAAAAGTAATTGTTATTGGTTCTGGTTTTGGTGGACTATCTGCAGCAGCATTTTTAGCTCGGGATGGTTTTGAAGTAACAGTAGTTGAAAAAAACGAACAATCCGGTGGCAGAGCAAGTGTTTTTAAGGAAAAAGGTTTTGTTTTTGATATGGGTCCGTCCTGGTATTTGATGCCTGATGTTTTTAATAATTTCTTTGCGCAGTTTGGTAAGAAGCCTGAAGATTATTATGACCTAAAAAGATTAGACCCTGCCTACAGAATTTTTTACGAACCCGGAGACTTTGTTGATTTGTCTGCCGATTTAGAAAAAAATAAAGAAAAATTTGAACAGATCGAAGCTGGAGCGGGTGAAAAATTGGTTACCTATTTGGCACAATCAGAATATCAATATAACGTTTCCATGCGAGACTTCTTATATCGCGATTACACCTCGGTTCTTCAATTCTTCAATCGTCGTATGTTGGTAGAAGGTAGTAAGTTGCATGTTTTTGAATCTTTGGACAAGTACACGAAAAGGTATTTTAAATCAGAAAAATTACGCAAAATATTGGAATATAGCATGGTATTTTTAGGTGGCGCTCCCAAAAATACTCCGGCTATCTATTCACTCATGTCCCATATCGATTTTAATTTGGGTGTTTGGTACCCAGATGGAGGCATAGGCAAGGTGGTAGAGGCAATGGAAAACCTGTGCAAATCGCTGGGTGTTAATTTTGTGTTTAATTCTCCAGTTACAAAAATAATTACTGAAAATGGCATAACAACTGGTGTGCAAACAGCACATGGTGTGATACCGGCGGATATTGTGGTCGCCAATGCCGATTATCACTTTGTTGAAACTCAACTGCTCGATAAAGAAGCTCAAACTTACAAAGAATCCTATTGGGAAAAAAGAACAATTGCTCCATCCGCCTATATTTTGTTTTTGGGAATAAATAAAAAAATTAATGGCTTAACTCACCATAACTTATTTTTTGATCATGATTGGATGCGCCATTTTGATTCTATATTTGAAAAACCGGAATGGCCAGAATTTCCATCATATTACGTTTCGTGCCCATCAAAAACAGATCCGAGTGTTGCTCCAGAAGATAGTGAAAATTTGTTTGTCTTGGTGCCCGTTGCCGCAGGGTTGGAAGATGGCGAAGAGCTAAGAAACGCCTACGCAGACAAAATAATAACCAGTTTAGAAAAAACACTTGGCGAAACTATTTCGAGCAATATTGTGGTGAAAAAAGTATTTAGCCAACAAGATTTTTCTTCTCGATATAATGCTTATAAAGGTACCGCCCTTGGTTTAAGCCACACGTTGCGGCAGACCGCGATTTTTCGCCCTAGACATCAAAGCAAAAAAGTGGCGAATTTATTTTACACCGGACAATACACGCATCCTGGTATTGGTATGCCAATGTGTTTAATCTCCTCCCAGCTTGTCGCGGATGATATTAAGAAAAAATATGGTTAATTCTACAATCTATAAAATATTTAAAACTGGTAGCAAAACTTTTTTTACAACGAGCCTTTTTTTTCCAAAAAAAATTCGAGACGATGTTTTTGTTTTTTACAGTTTTGTCCGTACAGCAGATGATTTAGTAGATAGTATTCCAGCAAAAATTGACGAGTTTAATACTTTCAAAGAAAACTACAATAAATCATTGTCTGGTAGTAAATGTGGCAACGAGATCATTGATTTGTTTGTTGATTTTATGAAAAGAAAGAACATTCCGGAGGTATGGATTGAAGCTTTTTTTCACTCGATGACTCTTGATACTTACAAAAAAAATTACCAAACAATGGAAGAACTTTCAGAATATTTATATGGATCAGCAGAAATTATTGGTTTAGTGATGTGTAAAATTTTGGATCTTCCTGCCGAGTCATACCCCTCAGCACAAATGCTCGGAAGCGCGTTTCAGTATATAAATTTTATCCGGGATGTAGCAGAAGATAATGGTTTGGGCAGGTGTTACTTTCCAGAAAATACTAGAAGAATTCATGGTTTAAAATCTTTAGAATATTCTGAAATCCAAACAAAACAAGCTGAGTTTTGTGTATTTATGAGGCAGGCCATTGAACAGTATTACCAATGGCAAAACGAAGGTGAAAAAGGGTTCCGTTATATCCCAAAAAGATATTTGGTACCTATTAAAGCAGCCTCAGACATATATCGATTGACTGCTCGGATTATCTCAAAAAATCCACTCATCGTTTTTCATAAAAAAGTTAAACCAAATAAATTGAGAATCCTTACCAGCATAGTTTATAATTGTTTTGCTTTATAAATACGTATGATTTTAGATTTCAAAAATCCAAAAAAACAAATTGAGTTATTTTTGAACAGCTATTTGTCCAAAAAAGAAAAAGAGTTTAAAAACGTTAGCCCGCTTGCCCCGCTGATTTTTAAACAACTAAAGAACTTTGTAGGAAAAGGAAAGATGGTTCGTGGAGGTTTGGTCTATTTTACCTATAATTTTTTTGGTTCTAAACCAGATGAATTGTGTTTAAAAATTGCTTCGGCTATGGAAATTATTCATGCCGCTCTTTTGATCCACGATGATATTATGGATGAAGATAGCCTGCGTCGCGGTGAAAAAACAGTTTATGCTTTTTATCAGGACTGGGCAAAAAAACAGGGCATAAAGAACGCTGAAAAGCTGGGTATTAATTTGGGAATTTGCATTGGCGACATTGTTATATTTTTATGTTTCGACCTATTGTCTAGTATAAAAAACGATTCAACCCAAAAAAATCAAGGGCTTATCAATTTTTTATCAAACGAATTGGTGCGAGTTGGCTTTGGTCAAATTCAAGATGTTGTTTCTGGCTCAAATACCCAAAAAGTAACTTGTGAAGACATTCTCAATTTATATTGTTATAAAACTGCACGATATACATTTTCTCTACCACTTGTTCTTGGCTCAATCGCTCTATCCAAGAAACCTGAAGCTATTAAAAAATTGGAAAAATTTGGTGAGCACTTAGGTCTTATATTCCAAATAAAAGATGATGAAATTGGAATGATGGGTGATGTGAAAGAGATTGGTAAACCGGTTGGATCAGATGTTCGTGAGGGAAAAAAGACTTTGTATTATTTTTTTCTTTTTGAAAAATGCTCGATCAAAGAAAAAAAAGAGCTGCACACTATTTTTGGTAATAAGAATTTATCACCCAAACAACTAGCCTATGTTCGTAGTTTAATTTCCAAATATAAAGTTAGCGAGCTTATTGAGAAGCAGCTAGATGTTCAAATCAAAAAAGCGTACGATATTGTACGAAAAATGAAAAATAATTCTAAGCAAAATGAAATGTTAGCCATGCTGACAGATTATAATCTTAATCGTTCCAAATGATACATTATTTTAAATTTATTTTTAAGATATCAAGGCCAAGATTTTGGCTTTATTTGGCTGGCCCCTATTTGTTGGGCTACGCCGCTGGTGTTAACAATCTGAATGATTTTATTTCACTAAAATTCGGCGTTTATTTTGTATATTTTTTGATTATAGCCAATATTTTTTTATACGGAGTTAATGATTATTTTGACAATGATACAGACCAGTATAATGATAAAAAAATTACCCATGAACATTTGCTACAAAGCTCTGAACGTAAAAAGCTCGCACGAGCGGTATTGGCATGTTTTTTTGCATCATTGGTTTTATTCCTAAACACGGGCATTACCGTCCAAATTTTGCTGGCAATATTTCTGTTTCTATCTTTTTTTTACAGCGCACCACCTCTGCGTTTTAAATCTAAGCCCTTAGTTGATTTTGCCTCAAATATTTTATATGGGATTCCAGCTTTGGTAGGATATGCCCAAATAACTGGCAGGATAATTTCTTGGCCAATAGTTCTAGCGATATTTTTTTGGACGAGCGCCATGCACCTTTTTTCCGCTATTCCAGATATAGATAGTGACAAAAAAGCAGGTTTAAAAACGACCGCGGTAGTTTTTGGGTTTAAAGTGTCAACGATAATTTGTTTTGTATTTTGGACAGCGAGCTTTTTGCTAGTCAGTAAGTATACGAATCTATATCCATGGAGCTTACTGGGTCTGATGCATCCTTTGCTAGCAGCTTTTGTTTTAATAAATCCCGAGAAAATAAGTAAAATCTATTGGTTTTTTCCAATAATTAATGCACTTTTTGGGTTTATGTTATTTTTGAAAATTATATTTTTAAAATAAACAATATGTGGGGAGGAATTCATTGGTTAGATTTTTTAGGTTTATTTTTTATACTTTCTGGATTTGTGGTGGGGTTGGGTGCTGTTACCGTTGTAGATATTCAGGGTTTCTTGGGTAGAAAATCAAGATATTGGACCGAAACTGCTACCAGAACCCATAAAGTTACAAAACCTCTTATTTGGCTTGGTATCACCTTGGGCACGATTGGTGGATTTATTTTTTATCGAAACTATGGTTTGCGCGGGATTCCGCTTGCTCAACTTTGCCTAGCAGGGATGTTGCTTTTAAACGGCTGCTTCCTTTCTTTTAAAGTTAGTCCATTCTTACTACAGCGCGAAAAACAAAATCGTTCTGGTGAGCCGATTCCATTTTCATGGCAATGGAAAATAGCGATTAGTTTGGTCGTGTCTGATATAGGGTGGTGGGGTAGTTTGTTGCTAACTACTTTTTATCTGGTTTCTTAGTTTTAAGTAATATCTATTCTCTCGAAATTTAAGTAAAATAGTATGGATACAAATTCAAACATCGATAAGTTATCAGAACAATATATTAGAGAGCATTGCCATCATTGCGACCGAACATCGCAGGCGTTTATAGATTACATAGATGAAACTGAAAATTTTTACATAGTTTGTGATCACCACCCCCTAGTTGAGGGTCATATATTATTGATCCCAAAACAACATCTCTCATGTATTGGCGAATTCTCAGTGGAGTTATTTGAAGAGTTTCAATTTCTGTATAATAAAGTTTTTAAGTTTATTCAACATTATTATGGCGAGGTAAGTACTTTTGAGCATGGAAAAATAGGTCAAACTGTTTTTCATTCTCATATTCATTTACTACCCTTTTCGGGAAATCCAGAACAGATAGTGCCAGAAGGTATTGAGAACTTGGAAGAGTTTAATGATTTAAAACAATTAAAAGAAGTTTTTGAAGCCGATCAAAAGTATCTATTTTTCTCCATTGGGAATAAGCAGTGGTTAGTTGATACTAAACTAGGTGCTCCTCGTTTTTTTAGAGATCGATTTGCTAAGGCGCTTGGTAATAATGATCGTGGTGATTGGAAAAGCATGCACAACAATGAGAAACTCATGGAAAAATCCAAAATTGAAAACACACGATGTATTAAGCTTTGGCACGAATGGGAAAAGGAGAATGTTAAGTAACAATAAATATAATATTTTATGAGCGAATATATTTCAAAACGTGAATATTTTGCAACCTCCATTGATAAATTACCACCTCTAAAAGAGGGGTTCCAAAGGGTTGTGCATATTACAAATAAAAATTCAGCGGAAGAGGTTAAAAGTAGCGGTCTTAATTATTCAGGGACACTTTCATCAACTGCCCGCTCGTGGAGTAGAGTCGAAGATTGTGAATATTCCAGCAATGACCCACGATTTTCTTTTGATGGTGCAGTGGTGGTCGTTATGGATGTCCCTCAAGAGGAAATGCGTATACATGAAAACATAGAAAAGAGCCCTGAAAATGTCCCTGCTAAATATTTAGTGGGTATATTTAATATAAAAAATTAAACCCTTGATTAATAGATAAAATCACATGACTTGGAATGAATACATTGAAAAAACTAAAAATAACCCACCACGACCATGGCTCATAAAAGCATTGGATTTTGTAGTGGAAAAAGATTGTGCACTTGATTTGGGATGTGGTGCACTTGTTGATACAAAATATTTAGTTCAACGTGGTTTTAAAAAAGTGGTGGCGTTAGATAAAACAAATTCTGCTCATACGATTTTTGATAATTTTTCAGATGAAGAGAGAAATAAGATCGAGTATACAATTTCTTCTTTTGAAGAGTATGTATTTCCTCGTGCAAAATTTGATTTGATAAATGCACAGTTTTCTATCCCGTTTATTTTCCCAACTTCATTTGAAGAAGTGTTTAGAAAAATTAAATATTCTTTAAAACCAAATGGTATATTGGTTGGTCAATTTTTTGGAGAAAAAGATAGTTGGAAACAAACTAGGCCCAATCTCACTTTTCACACCAGAAAACAAGTTGAGGATTTACTCTCAGATATGCAGATTTTGGAATTTAAAGAAGAGGAATACGATGCTTTGCCTGCAGTTGGAGAAATGAAACATTGGCATGTATTTAATGTAATTGCAAAAAAATATTCTAGACTTAAAAAATAACAAAAATTTATGACCCAAGTAAAACTCGTTAAACTAAAATTCAAAGAAAATGGAAAACAAACATGGTTAGATTGGTCGGAAGAACTTAAACGTAGAAAGGACGAGGTAATTGAAACTCTAAAAAATGAAGGAGTTGTTTCAGAAGCTTGCTTTATCTCTGAAGATGGAGAAAGTATTTATTATTTTATGGAAGCAGAAGATTTTTATAAAGCTAAAAATGCTTCCATTACCAGCACTCACCCAATTGACGCTGATCATAAAAAGTCACGGGAAATGAGTTTGGAAAAATTAGGTAACTTAGAATGTTTGTTTCATTTTGAAAATAGAAATTAAATGTAGTGTATGCTCCTCAAAGAACTTAAAACAATCTATTTTGATCCAAACAAAAAATATACCTTTGTAATTTCTATGGGTGCCACCGAACAGCATGGGCCTTTTTTGCCTCTAGGGACAGATTCATACTGCCAAAATGCCATACTGCAAAAATCGATTCAGGAATGTCCGGAGGCGATATTTCTTCCAACTTTAGAAATTAC
>CAYUTM010000009.1:5054-12995 GCA_964447755.1 uncultured Gammaproteobacteria bacterium | reverse complement strand
GTTCAAAAGAACATGAGGGATTTGCTGGTACGGTTTGGGTAGAAAAAGAAACGATGATGCTTATTTTACGCGATATTTGCAATTCTTTATCAAAATATGCCAACAATATTATCTTTAATACCTGGCACGGAGGAAATATTGGGACAATCAATCGATTTATCAAACAAAATAAGCAAAATTTCAAAGAAATATCTTTTTACCATATCAATCTAGATCCCGAAGAAATTTTAGCCCAAACTCGTGATATAATTAAAGGACCAGTGGACGAACATGCGGGGAATACCGAAACATCGATGGTGCTTGCTTGTGATGAGTCTTTAGTTACAATGCCGCCAGCAAATTATAGTAAGCATAAAATAGAAATGGATTGGGATTCAGAAAATCCGCTTAAAGCAGTAAGTGAAGATGGTATAGTTGATAATCATCCTGATTGGGTGGTGGATAAAAAACATGGTTCAATATTTATTGAACTTTCTGCTGAACATTTAAAAAATGAAATTCAAAAAATTATTAATCAATAATTTTAAACTTTAAATTTAAGTTGACTATGAAATCAAAACTAATCGACATTCTATATTGGACATTAACTATTTTGTTCGCACTGTTCATGCTTGGAGACGGAATAGCTAAAATAGTAGGCGTTCAACAGGGGGTTGATATTCTTAAACACCTGGGATACCCAGCCTATTTGTTAACCATAATGGGAATTGCACAAGTAATTGGATGTGTATGTATTGTTCAGCCATTTTTCCGCGTGCTTAAAGAATGGGCTTATGCAGGTTTTTGCATCAATTTTCTTGGCGCCGGTGCTTCGCACTATTTTTTGCACGACCCTATCATTACTATTATCTCTCCCGTTATCTTTTTGATCGTACTATTTATCACTTACTTCTTGTGGAAAAAGTACGAGGATGTGAAAATGGTGAGTTAAATAAGAAAGCCGCCAAATATTTGGCGGCCGAGTAATCCTACTGTGTAAGGACTCCTTGGATATTTTATCTCCAAACAACCCCATTGATAACCGGCGGAACTAAATCGGGATTGTTGAACCTGTTTGATTTAAGAGTCACTTCAAATTTTGCTTTTGCGGTTGGTGGCCCAGCTTCTATCCACCATCTAGTTATGGAATCAAAGACGCTTTTCCCTTCACGCGGAGATGTTGATCCTTGAATGGTGAATGAATACCATTCTTGACGAACACCATTTGTTTCACTAAAACGCGTGATGTAATAAAAGCCAAGGTCAAGAAGAGCGGACTTTTCCGTTTCGTTGATCGCTCTTTTATAAACTTTAATATGAATATCCCATTTTTTATCCCTTCCCGGTTGTGGATTAAATGGTATGCATGGAAACAACATTCCGGAATCAAATACGCGCTCTCCTTCTCTTATATAAGAAATCTGATCCACAACTCTTTCAGCATGCCAATAACCACGCTCTTCTCTGTGTTGATCGAGTACTGCCAACATTTGAGATTGCTTTTGGGTTAACACTTTTCGTTCCGTTGTTCCCATAGTCATGTGTAAAGCAATAAGTGGACAGGAGGAATAAAATTTCCCCGCAGCTTCATTGAATACCATACCCTGCTCAACCAAATTGTCATTAGTAAATCCTAGCAACAACAATTTTTTCTCCAACTCGAGATTCTTTTGGCCTTGCGTAGCAATGTGTAGGTGGTACATGTTAGCTCCTTTTGAACTATCTTAGTTTGCTGTTTTTATGTAAGCACGTCAAAAATGTCGACATATTATAAAAATTGACTATTTTTATCTTAAAATATAGTATAAATATGTTGACGAATAATTTGACATATTTATGCAAAATACCAAATTAACCAAAATTCTTACTGATTTAGGTCTTTCAGAACATGAAGCCTTAGTTTATCTAGCCAATCTATCTCTCGGTCCCACTACAATTTTAAAAATTTCCCAAGCGGCAGAAATAAAAAGAACCACAGTGTATGCTGTGATCGAATCTTTAAAAACAAAAGGGTTGATAAGTATACAAATTAAAGGTTTTAAAAAACTATTTTCTCCCGAAAACCCAGAGAAACTAGAAACAATTTTAGAAAATCGCAAAAGTTTATTAAACAAATCCATGCCCGACTTTGCTGCCCTTTATAATCTGAAAGGCACCGAAAGTACCATTAAATATTATGAAGGTTTGGAAGGAATAAAAACTGTCTACGAAAGTTTGCTCAAAGATGTAAAACCTCATGATGATTATTTAATTATTTCTAATCAGCAAGATTGGTACAAAATTGATCCAGAATACTTTTTAGACTTTATCAAACGCCGCGCTAAACTCCCGATCAAAATCCGTTTTCTTACGGAAGATGGTCCCATTTCTCGTGAACATAAAAAGCTAGAAAAAAATTTTAACGAACAAATCAAATTTCTTCCTAAAGAAACTTCGCTGAATACAAATTTAGTAATTATTCCCAAAAAAGTAATAATACATCAGCTCACCCTGCCAATTATGGCCATTGTAATTGAGAATCAAAGTGTGGTGCGTATGCACAAAGAACTTTTTGAAATTATTTGGAAGTCGGTTTAAGCATCTTTGCGAAGCAGTATTTTATTAACGGGTTATTCGTGGTATATTTTACATACTAATTATTGAAGATATATCATTAAAATTTAATGAAAAAATTCCTGAAATTTTTTTCTAACTTTTATATTCCAACTTTAGTGTTGGTAGGAATTTTGATTTATCTAATAGCCTTGAGTATCAGCAATCTGCTCGCTCACATTGTGGCAATAATCACTGTTTTGTTGGGTAGTTTTGGTTTAATAAAAGAAACCGTTCTTTCTATTCTAAAGAAGCAATTCGCACTAGATTATATTGCCATACTGGCTATTTGTTTGAGTGTATTTACCGGGCAGTATTTGATCGGTTTGGTAATAGTACTCATGTTTACTGGTGGAAAGGCTCTGGAGAATTATGGCATGGCGAAAGCCAAAGAATCTTTAACTGGTTTAACCGACAGAATTCCACATGAGGTTGTTTTGTGGAACGAAGGAAAGTCGGATGTTAAAAAGAAGGTAGCTGAGGTAAATGTAGGTGAGAAAATCATTGTTCGTAAAGGCGAAGTGGTTCCGTTAGATGGAACCTTGATTTCTGATGAGGCAATTACCGATGAGTCTTCGCTAACAGGCGAACCATATGTGATTGAAAAAATGAAAGATGATCAGATTAGAAGTGGAACGATAAATGTGGGCAATATGCTGGTGATGCAAGTGACGAGAAAAGATAATGACTCAACATACCACAAAATTGTTGAAATGGTTCGTCATGCCCAAGAAGAAAAGTCACCATTTATTCGTTTGGCGGATCGCTATAGCACAGTTTTTACGATTTTAACGGCAATCATTTCGATAGGTGCTTATTTTATTTCTCATGATATCAACCGTGTGCTCGCGGTGTTGGTAGTAGCCACCCCGTGTCCACTTATTTTGGCTACTCCAATTGCACTTTTTGGAGGGATGAATGCTGCAGCTAAAAAACGGGTTTTAATTAAAAAAATATCCTGTTTAGAAATTCTTTCTCGTAGTAGCGCGGTTGTGCTTGATAAAACCGGTACAATTACCCTCGGCCAACCACAGGTAAGTGGTTTAACAATTCTTGATAAAACACTGAGTGAGCAAGAAATTTACAGTATAGCGGAAGCGATCGAGCGCAACTCTCTTCACCCGCTTGCCAAAGCCATTGTTGCAAAAGCCAAAGAAGTAGGTGCCAAACATTTTACAGTGCAGAATGTTTCAGAAAAAATTGGTCAAGGTATTTCTGCGACAATACATGAAAAAACATATACCTTAGCTAAAATGGGAAAGTATCACCATAGTAATGCTATCGAGTTGCATGAAGGTCAAAATCTGGTTGCTGTTTTTGAATTTGAGGATAAGCTGAAAAATGACTCCTCAAGTATTATTTCCGAGCTCAAAAAACTGGGCTTGGAATTATATATTTTCACTGGTGATCGTGATGAAAATGCTAAAAAAGCATTAGAACAATTGGGTAAAGCGGTTTCTTCTGGAATCACGGTTAAATCTGGTTGTACACCAGAAGACAAAAAAAACGGTATTCAAGCTTTGAAAAACAATAAAAAAGTTGTGGTGATGGTTGGTGATGGTATAAATGATGCACCAGCATTAGCAATGGCAGATGTGGGAATGGTGTTTAGCAACGAAGAACAAACCGCAGCGTCTGAAGCAGCTGATATTGTTTTTTTGGGCGGCGATCTTTCTTCTGTTACGTTTACCATCAATGTTGCCAAAAAAACCATCAGAATTGCGCTTGAGAGTATTTTGTTTGGAATTGGCCTTAGCATAGTAGCGATGATATGCGCGGCTATTGGGTATATTCCACCATTAGTAGGAGCGATTTTACAAGAAGCGATTGACGTAGTCGTGATTTTAAATGCCTTAAGAGCTAGTAAATAATTTATTAATTTTAATATAATATGAAAATAGCAATCTCATTTTTTGCGACACTTGTATCTATGCTTGTTATCGATGGCGTCTGGCTTACATTGATGGCTAAGCGTTTTTACGCTACACAGCTCGGCACACTGATGGCCAAAAATCCTCAGCTTTTTCCTGCCGCTATTTTTTACTTCATTTACGCCATTGCGCTTACCGTTCTGATTATTTTACCAGGAGTTCAAGCAAATTATGGTTTAGGAAAAATATTTTTGTACGGCGCCTTATTTGGACTAGCCGCTTATGCAACATATGACCTAACCAACCAGGCAACACTTCGTGATTGGTCTGCTTTGGTAACCGTAGTAGATTTGATGTGGGGAACCGTTTTAACTGGAGTTATAGCAATAATTGCAAGTAGTATCACCAAATATTTTTCCTAAAACTATGCCGTATTTAATTAACGTTTATCTGAATTTAGGATTACTGGTCTTGGTGTACATGTGTTTTTGGTTTCTGATAGCGTTAATTAAAAAAAGAAATGATGTGGCAGACATTGCTTGGGGTGGCGGTTTTTTGCTTTGCGCCTAGGCATCTTTATTGTTAGGTAATCAACTTACGCTTCGAAATATCTTCATTACGTCTCTCGTTACGGTGTGGTCACTGCGTTTATCGATCCATATTTATCTGAGAAATCGTTTTAAACCTGAGGATGCACGTTACCAAGCCTGGAGGTTATGGGGTGCTTGGTTTTATTTACGAAGTTTCTTTCAAATATTTATTTTTCAAGGAATTTTACTTTTAATAGTAGTATCACCAGTAGTGATTAGTAATATATTTGGTGGTAAAAAAATAAGTTTTCTTGATGTTGTAGGCATTGCCATTTGGATCTTCGGATTTTTATTTGAAGCAATAAGTGATTGGCAGTTAAAGAATTTTGTAAAGATACCTGAGAATAAAGGGAAAATAATTCAAACCGGTTTGTGGCGTTATAGCCGTCACCCAAATTATTTTGGCGAAGTTACTTGTTGGTGGGGATTGTGGGTTGTGGCACTTTCTGTCCCGTACGGTGTTATAGGAATAACAGGGCCGTTAATTATAACTTTTTTAATCCTCAAAGTTTCTGGAATTCCGCTGTTAGAAAAACGAATGAAAGAAAAACCAGGTTTTGAAGATTATGCCAAAAAAACTAGCATCTTTTTTCCTTTACCTACTAAAAATAAATAATACATATGAATAATTCATACACGTGGTATAGCAAACTTATCAAACCAAGTTGGGCGCCTCCAAGCTGGCTTTTTGGCCCGGTCTGGACAGTACTTTATACGGTAATCGCAGTAACATTCGGTGCTGTTTTTACAAAACAGTAAACAAACAAATTCCTGCAATCGTTGCGTTGCCATTTGTGTTGAACTTAATATTCAATGCACTATTTACCCCTCTTCAATTCGGTTTGAAAAATAATCTGTTGGCAGCAGTGGATATTACACTGGTTTTGGCTACACTTATTTGGGCGTTGGTAGCAATTTATCCGCACATGAGGTGGGTAACATTGGCCAACATTCCGTATGTGCTTTGGGTTTGTTTTGCTACGGCCGTACAATTTACTATTACGTATTTAAATCGCTAGTATTTATTTTGAAGTAATTCTAATTATTTTGTACATAATTTTTTTTGGCCCGATTTGTATAGAAACTTCCTCACCAGTGTGATGCCCAATCAATGCGGCACCAACAGGTGAGCTGTATGAGATAACTCCAGTAACTGGATTTGTTTCCGAAGAACCTAAAATTTGGTATGTTTTTTGTACACCAGACGATTCGATTGTTACTACACTACCAATTTGTACGGTGTCGTTGTCTTGGTCAGGATCTGGAATGATAACCGCAATATTTAAGTGTGTTTCAAGTTTGCTGATGGTATTATTTATGCCACGGAGCCTTCCTTTGGCTAGTTGATACTCTGCATTTTCTGAAAAATCACCAAGCTCTGCAAGGCGGGCAACTTCTTTGGCGGCTTGGGGGCGAGTGGTGTATTTTAATTTTTCTAATTTTTCTCGAAGTTCATTGAATTTTTCTTGAGTAAGAAGTGGATCCAACGGTATATTGGTAAATTTTCCTGGTTTTCGATATGGTACTTGCATGCAACTTTTTCAAAAAATAAAAGTGATTTACTAAAACAGGTTATTTTGTGTGCAGGATGAAATAACACTAAGCCGATTGCAAGCTTCGCTTTGCAGCCACCTGCATTAAAAAAAATAAAACCAAGCTTATTAGGGACATTACTGTTAATGAAATAACGGGGCTCACATCAGAGTAACCGATGATTGAGTATCGCAAAATATTGATGTTGTGATGAACCGGATTAAACAAACTTATTACTCCCCACACACCTGGAAGTGTAGATATAGGGTAAAAAACACCTGCCAAAAAAATCATCGGCTGCATAACAAACGTAGTCATAAATGTGAGCGACTCAAAATTTTTAGCCCAAAAACCAAACGTAACACCCAACATTCCAAATTCTAATCCGGTTAGCAGCAAACTTAGCAATAAATATAACGGGTGTTGAATGCTCAAACCAGGAATAAACCAAACTGTAAACAGCAAAGCTATTGCCAGTGTTACCAACCCTCTCGTAAAAGCCGCAAGAGCATAGGCAACACCTATGCCCCACGCCGAAATAGGCACTAGTTTTAAATCAATAATATTGCCAACATTTTTAGCAATTACCAAAGCAAATGAAGGATTTGAAAAGCTACTATTCACCATCATCATTGCCAACAAACCTGTGTATATAAAAGTTAAATATGAAAAATTTTCAACACTTCTTCCATTCGCCACTATTCCAAACACACCCAAATAAAGAATAACTGAAACAATAGGACTAAAAACAGTATCAAGCCATATCTTTTGAAATCTTTTTACTTCACGGGCATAAAGAGCCCACATGTTATTTTTCATAAAAACTAAGAATTATTCGTAAGCTTTAAAAAAATATGCTCAAGAGAAGCAGATTCTGAGCGGACACTCTTGAGATTGTTACCGTAGTGGGAAGAAATTTGCGCCATATCTAATCCCAAATTTGAAATTGGAAACTCGTATTCAATACCAATTTCTTGAACACCCACAATGTGTTTTACATCTTTATCGAATAATTCAAAATGAATAGTGTTCTGAGAAAATTCTTTTTGGATATCTTTAAGTCTCCCCTCTTTAACAACTACTCCATGATCAATGAGTGTAATCGACTCACATAACTCTTCCGCCTCTTCCAGATAGTGCGTGGTAAATAAAATAGTAGTACCCTCGCTATTGAGTTTTCTCACCAAAGACCACATTTTTTGACGCAAAGAAACATCTACTCCAGCAGTTGGTTCATCCAAAATAATGACGGGCGGCCTGTGTACCAAAGCCTGGGCTACTAGCACTCGACGCTTCATGCCACCGGACAAGGAGCGCATATTGCTATCAGCTTTATTTGTGAGATCCAGGTTCGCCATAATCTCATCTATCCAAGC
>CAYUTM010000009.1:0-5044 GCA_964447755.1 uncultured Gammaproteobacteria bacterium | reverse complement strand
ATGTAAAATTGCTTTAGCCACCATCAAGCGCCTTTTCATACCACCGGAAAGTGTGCGTGCTTTTTCATGAATCTTATCTTCTAAACTCAGATCAATAAGCACCTCCTGCACCCTCTTCTTTCTTTGTGAACGTGGAATTCCGTACATACCGGCAAAATAGTATAAAACCTCTTCAACAGTAAAAGCCATTTCCACAACCAACTCTTGAGGAACAACACCTATCAGTTGCTTAACTTCCTTGGTTTTTTTAACTACATCTAAGCCAAACACCTCAATCATTCCTTCGCTTGGCAATAAAATTCCGGTGACCATACTTAACAGAGTAGATTTTCCTGCTCCATTAGGCCCCAATAAACCGTAAATTTTTCCTGATTCTATAGATAGCGAAACATTTTTCAACGCTTGTACGTCCTTACCTTTCTGGTTTTTATACACTTTGCTTACATCATTAACGTATAATGAAATCATAAAAATCTAGTTTCTGTTATTTGTTATTTAAAATTTTCTTTCCTCCTACTATTGACATGAAAACCACCAACATGAACAACACTATTGTTCCACCTGGAGCCAAATTTAGGTAATATGAAAAAATAAGACCAAATATAACAGATGAAACTGAAATACATTCAGCATACAGTAAAGTTTTAAAAAAACTCTTTCCCAATTGCAAAGCAGTAACTACCGGAATAACAATAAGTGCAGAAATTAACAAAATTCCCACCATCGGTATAGCAAGCGAAACGGTCATTGCCGCAATGATTATGAACAGACTATTTATAAAACGTGTAGGTATCCCACTCACTAAAGCAGCTTCTTCATCAAATGCAATATACAACAATTCTTTGTAAAAACACAGCAACAAAACGCCCACAACAAAACTTAAAAGATAAATAAAAGCAACATCACTTTTTTTAATTGTTAAAATACTGCCGAATAGATAACTAAATAAATTAACATTAAAACCATGTGCTAAACTTAAAAAAACTAAAGCTAGTGCCAACCCACCCGAAAGAAAGAGTGCTAAAGCCATTTCACCATAAACCTTCTTACTAATTCTTAATCGCTCAATAATCAAAGAAGATAAAGTTGTACTTACCAAACCTGATACCAATGGATTAAATCCAAAAAGAAGCCCAAAAGCAATACCAGCTAACGAAACATGTGAAAGAGTATCGGCTATGAGTGCATACCTACGAAGAACTAAAAATATCCCCATCATTGGCGCAATCAAAGCAATAACTACACCGGCTGCTAAACCACGCTGAATAAATCCATAGTGTAATAATTCAAACATATATCTAAAAATCAATGGTCGTTAAAAAACTAGATATGGTCATGTAAAACAAATTTAACCTCTTTGCCATATAGGTTTTTTAAATAATCTCCTTTAATAAATTCCTTTGGAGCACCGTGGTATGTAAGTGTTTGGTTAATACATGCTAGTTCAGTTGCCTCATGTGCCACAACATCAATATCGTGTGAAACCAAAACCAATGTTAAATTCAAGGAAACGTTTAATTGTTTAAGTAAAGTATAAAATTGCTCCTGCTTTTTAACATCTATGCCCGCCGTAGGCTCATCGAGAAACATGACTTCCGGCTGCGCCACAAGTGCTCGAGCTATAAAAACACGTTGTTGTTGCCCACCAGATAAATCACCTATTAGCCTATTTCTAAAATCAAGCATTCCAACTTGTTCAAGTACTTCTTCTACCCTTTTTTTGTCCTCTCGCGTTGACCAACGCAACAAACCTCTTTTAGCATAACACCCCATTAAAACTACTTCAAAAACAGTTGCTGGAAACTGGGCGTCAAAATTTACTGCTTTCTGAGGAACATAGCCTATTTTCGACCAATTCTTGAACTTTTTGAGAGGCTCACCAAATAGCAACACCTGACCTTGTGTTGGTTTTAAAAGCCCAAGCATAATTTTTAAAAACGTTGTCTTTCCCCCACCGTTTGGACCAATAACACCAAGATAATCTCCTTCATGTACATTGATTGAGATATTTTTAAGCACTTGCTCTTGCGCATACGCAAAAGAAACATTTTTAACTTCAATTATATTTTTTTGATGATTTACTGACATGCAAGGGCAATTTTTAAGTTAGTTAAGTTTTTTTTCATTTCAGTAAAGTAGTTCTTTCCTTGATTTAAATCTTCGACTGTCAAACCCTCTAATGGATTGAGGGCCAATGTTTTAATACCTAATTCGCCAGCGAGCGTTTCAGCAAGTTTTGGGCTAACTAAATTTTCAAAAAAAACATACTTTATGTTATGATTTCGTACAAAATTAGTTAGCGCGACTAAATTTTGAGCAGTAGGCTCTTCTTCAGGAGAAAAACCTGCAATCGGAACTTGTTGTAAACCATACGCATGTGCAAGATAACCAAAAGCTTCGTGCGAGGTTACAAACGTGTTTTCTTTACACTGCGAAAGCTGCGATTTGAATTCTCCGTCAAGATCATCTAGTTTTTTTTCTAATTTTTCACGGTTTAATTTAAAAAAAGGAGCAAATTCTGGATAGATGCTAGACAAAGCCTCCTCAATGTTTCCAACCTCTCTTTTCGCCAATTTTGGGTCCAGCCAGATGTGGGGGTCAATTGTTTTTTGATCGTTTCTAATAATTTCATCCGAGACAAGACCCTCAGATGCAAAGATTACTTTTACAGAACTTTTTCCCAAAGTGTTTTTGATCTTTTCACCCCAAGGTTCAAAATCTTGTGCCTGTAAAACCAACAACTTACTTTGTTCAATTGCAACAAGATCTTTAGTGCTTATATCATAATCATGTGGTTCCACACCGGGTGGAGTAATATTTTTTACCAAAATCTTATCACCCCCAATTTGGGAGGTAAAATAATAAAGCGGGTAAAATGAGGTGGTTACCAAAAAAGTAGTGTTATTGCCATTCGACAGAAATAGATTCTGACGGTAGAATATCAAAACTAAAAAAGTAAAGGTTGCGATTAGTAACAAGCTCACGAAAATCGATGATAATGCCTTTTTTTTAACCATACAACACATTTTGCTAAAAGCAACTAAGTTGCATGTATTATAAACATCTCAACAGCTCACGTCAAGAAAAAACCCTTTCTTATACATTAATTCATTAAATTAAACACTATGAATATACACCCTATTTTTACCCACTTTCCAGTAGCTCTGCTTACCTTATATAGCGTAATGGAACTCATCCGCTTTAAAAAAATTACACTGCTGCCTTATTGGTTTTATGTTAAAGCTGTCTTTGTTATTTGTGGTACGGGAATTGGATATGCTACTTTTTTAAGTGGCTATGTTCTACGAGACGACTACAAGTTGGAATCAATTGTTAAGGTTATCAATACACATATGTGGTTTGCGATAGGAACACTCGTCATTTTCAGCTTATTAAGTATCGGTTACATCATTGCTTGGCTTGAGCGTGAAAAACTATTTTTAACTAATGCAAATAGCAAACTTGTTCTATTTCTGCTTGCTATAAAAAAAACACTTCATTCAAATGCATTTTGCACCATTGGTGCAATACTCGGTTTTGCAGGAATTATGATTACTGGAGCACTTGGCGGCGCTTTAGCGCACGGTCGAGACATAGACCCAATCGTAAATTTTATATACGGAGCACTAATTGGAAAATAATTGAATCAAAAAACAGCCCAGATGTACGGGCTGTTTTTTAATGTAAGTTGAAAATTATTTTAATTTCCCCATTTCAAATCCGGCTAATGCTTTTTCAGGCCCTGCTTGACCACCATGTTTGCCAACAAATTTTGTAGTTCCGTCAATTCCACAAATACTTAGGATTGACCTATCGCCGCCCGGGTGTTTCTCGATCCAAGCGGTGAGGTTATAAACGGTTCCACGAATTACTGTCCAACATTTTTCTGGTGTATTAGCAGATTTTATTTCATCCATTGAAAATGTTTTTTCCGTTCCCCCGTTTGAATTTGGATCTTTAGTAGTTGTGGTTGTGGTTGATGTTACTGTTGTATTTGAACCATTTGTTGTTGTGGATGTTCCTACGTCTGTAGTAGTTGGTTTATTTTTCGGCACATCAACGGATGAGCAACCTGCACCCAATATAACAAATGATGCTAACAAAATCATTATTTTTTTCATAAAAAAAATATAAATAAATTAACTACTTAAAACAGTATCATTTTAATGATAAGTAGTAAAGAGTGTCAAGTTACTTATCTTGCACAGTCTAAATAAGCTGATATTGCTTTGCGGGATCCTTTACGTTGTGGAAAACTACATCCATAATACTCTGCACTCCAAATTGGCTACCACCTAAAAATCCAGACATAGCCGCCTCTGCCAACCATCCGCTTTTCACCCAATCAAAAAACCACTCATGGGTATATGCGGGATCACCTTGAACCAAACCTCCACCAATTGTTTCGAGCCATGTGCGGTTGAACATTTCTTGGCAGCCTAACGGCGGAGCAATAATTATGGGAATGCCAAGTGCACTATAAAATGAAAGTTCACTTGGTTTTGTCCACAAAACATCGGTTGTTCGAAGAGTTTCATTAAAAACACCAAAATATTCTTCTTTTGAAGAAGCAAAAATTATGTGCAGGTGTTTTTGAAACACTTTTTTTAAACCAAACTCATTAATTTTTTTTCTAAAATAGAGATAAACATCATTTCTACTTCCCGCAACAAGATTAAGATTCACCTCTCCTTTTAAAAGCTTGTTCTTCAAACTCATTAAAATAGCTTCTGCGATAACACGCTGCGCCCCTGCCCCACCCACAGCAAATGTTAATGTTAATGGATGTCGACGGCGTTCATTTAGGTTAACACCATGAACAAATTGTTTAATAGTTTCAGAATATTTTTGTCGATATTGTTTTAGGGGGTCAAGATTTACAATTCTTTCGGCCAAATCTTTTTTTAAGGTTTTAAGGTAATCACCCGTATTTTCTTCAGGCAAAGGAAAACCAGTAAAGAAAATATTACTCTCTTTTACACCATATAATTTTAACCGGTCTACCACTCTTCTTGTTGGTGCGAGATATTTTATGCGACTTTTC
>CAYUTM010000008.1:26191-31982 GCA_964447755.1 uncultured Gammaproteobacteria bacterium | reverse complement strand
ACACGTATTTGTTTGGAGCCTCTAATTATGAATTACGCAATGTAATGGCGCCTCATTTAATTCAGTGGGAGGGGATGAAGTTGGGAAAAAAATATGGTTGCACACGTTATGATTTTTTTGGCATTGCACCGTCGATAAACTCAACAAAAGAACAAGGTGTAGAAAAAAACGATGAACATCAGTATGACCAAAAACATCAATACTCTGGAGTAACGCGTTTTAAGTTGGGGTTTGGTGGTAGTGTTGTTGAAGAAACTGGAACTTTTGATATTCGTATCAGATTATTTTTCTATAAACTGTATGAAATTGTAAGAACAATAAGGAGGTTGTTTTAGAATTTTAAAAGAATGTGTACATTCTATTCATTTGCTCTTGAAACCATGAAGTTGTAATGTTAAGCTGCCACGTGGCACTGGTTTTATATCAGCCCAAAAAAAGGAGTGCGGCATGTCAAAAATTCTAGAAACCGTGGAAGAGCTTAGTGACAAATCGGTACTTGCGCGTGAGGTTAAAAGAGCGTTTGGAGAAAATAGGTGTGTGAAAGTATCGGGGCGTGTGATTGAGTTTATTGTTGAATGTGTTCCAAGTTCTGATCATTGTCTTTGTATAGCTGTTGTCGCTAGGCTCCTGTTGCGCACACAGCAAACCTTGAGCGGCAGAGTGCACCAAGCGATTCATTCTTTGAGCACCCAGTTTCGTCATGAGAAAAATGATACCATTGTGGAATTTGGTCTCGTGTTTAATGGAGAACAAGTTACTTGCTCAACAATTTTTTTGTCTTGGCAACACGCGCTCGGCTCGTTCAAAAAAGAAGCTGTTGAAATTTTAGTTGGTTGCTAGAGCACCACGCTTCGTTCTTTGTATGAATAAATTCCCTGAAAAAAATTGTTCGGGGAATAAAAAAACAATCCCGAAGATTTGGGATTGTTTTTTTATTTTTTATAGTAGAACCACGCTTACTACTTTGTCTGTGCCTTCTTTAAAGCGCATTAGTCGAACGCCTTGGGTAGCTCGGCCACTAGAAGGAATGGAACCAAAAGGTAATCGAATAACTTGTCCGTGCATAGACATGAGCACAATATCTTTTTCTTTTGCTTTCGTCATATCAATTGCAGTGGCGTGAATTATGCCGCCAGTTTTGGTGCTTACTTTGGCTGTTTTCATTCCGCTACCACCACGACCTTGAATTTTATAATCACTAATTGCAGTAAGTTTTCCTAAGCCATTTTCTCCAATAGTAAGAAATTCTACATTTTTATTATCACTACTTACCACATCCATACCAATAACTATATCTTTGCCGTGTAATCGAATGCCTCGCACTCCGCTGGCAGTTCTTCCCATTGCACGAACATCTTCTTCGGCAAAACGAATTGCTTGGCCTTCAAATGTTGCGATCATAATACTGTCTTTTCCGGTTGAAGGGCGAACCCATTCTAAGCTATCATCTGATTTTAATTTAAGAGCAATAAGACCGCTACGTCTAACATTTTCAAAATCTTCTAATGATGTTTTTTTAATTAAACCAAGGCGAGTTACCATTACTAAATATTTAATTTCAGTCATTTCACTCATGGCAAACATTACGGCTACTTTTTCATGAGGGGCTAGTTGTAGAAAATTTACCATAGCCTGTCCCTTGGCAGTGCGACTTCCTTGTGGAATATCGTAGGCAGCAAGTTGAAACACACGCCCTCGATTGGTGAAAAATAAAATGTTATCGTGTGTGTTGGTGAAGAGTAGTTGTTGTACAGACTCCTCTTCTTTGGTTGTTACGCCTATAACTCCTTTTCCGCCGCGTGATTGTTGTCGGAATGTATCTGGTGGAACACGTTTAATATATCCATCAGTAGTCATCATTATAATGGTTGGTTCATTTGGTACTAAGTCTTCTACAGTAAATTCTTTAATACCATGGGTAATAATTTGCGTACGACGCTCTTCGCCATACTGTGTTTTTAATTCTTGAGTTTCATCTTTAATAATGTCTAATATCCTACTTTCAGAGGCAAGAATGGCTTCAAGTTCTTTCATGATTTTTTTCTTTTCCTCAAGTTCTTCTTCAATTTTTTGGCGTTCCAAATTAGCCAATTGTTGTAAGCGCATTTCTAAAATAGCAATAGCTTGACGATCAGAGAAAGAAAACAGTTTGATCAACTGAATTTTTGCTTCATCTTTATCATTTGATGCTCTAATTGTTTTTATAACTTGATCGATTTTGTCTAAAGCGATTTTAAGACCTTCTAAAATATGGGCGCGTTCTTTGGTTTTGTTTAAATCAAAAAGAGTTCTTGCACGAATAACAACTTGACGGTGTTTGATAAATTCTTCAAGAACGTTTTTTAAGTTTAATATTTTTGGTTGAATGCCATCTATCAACGCAAGAGTGTTGAAGTGGAAAGTTGTTTGAAGTTCTGTTAGTTTGAAAAGTTGATTTAATATTTTCTTAGGGTAAGAATCTTTTTTAAGTTCAATCACAATGCGAACTCCTTCTTTGTTTGATTCGTCGCGTAAATCTTTAATGCCTTCAATTTTTTTCTCTTGAACTAAATTAGCAATTTTTTCAATCATTTCAGCTTTGTTCACTTGGTACGGAACTTCGGTAATAAGAATAAGAAATTGCCCAGATTTGTTTTCTTTAATTTCTGCTTTGGCGCGTAAAACTATACCGCCTCGCCCTGTTGCATAAGCGGTAGTAATATCTTTTTTATTATAAATAATGCCGCCCGTTGGAAAGTCTGGTCCTTTTACAAATTCTACCAAATCTTCAATGCTGGCGTCGGGATGTGCAATGAGGTGAACAATAGCGTCACACAATTCTGCTAAATTATGAGGAGGAATATTGGTAGCCATACCAACTGCAATACCCATCGTTCCGTTTAAAAGCAGGTTCGGTAGTTTTGCTGGTAAAACCGCCGGTTCTTCACCAGAACCGTCATACGTAGGTAAAAAGTGAACTGTTTCTTTGTCGATATCAAGCAGCATCTCTTCAGCAATTGCTTCTAGTTTTGCTTCGGTATAGCGCATGGCAGCGGCACTGTCTCCGTCCATGGAACCAAAGTTTCCCTGCCCATTGATAAGCATGTGGCGCATGGAGAAATATTGGGCCATGCGTACCAATGAATCATAAATAGCCGAGTCACCATGTGGGTGATATTTTGCCATTACCTCACCCACCACATGGGCTGATTTTCTAAATCGTGAAGTATGTTTAAGCCCGAGGCGCCACATGGCATACAAAATGCGGCGGTGTACTGGTTTTAAACCATCGCGAACATCTGGCAAAGCACGAGAAACGATAACGCTCATGGCATATTCCAAGTACGATTTCTTCATTTCATCTGTAATCGCTGTAGGGGTAATTTTTCCTATTTCCATTTTGATAAGAGATTCTTGTTGAGGCGACATAACACTTCAAAGTAATAAGTCAAACTTCGCTCACAATGCACCATTATGGGCGAAGCTCAATTGTTGAGGTGCTCTGCGTTGTTGTTGGGTCTAAAAAAGAATTTAAAACCGCATTTTTAATATCTTTTGCCTGGAGCTGTGTTTCAAGGTCAGTGCTTTTTTGAGTAAGTTCTTCTGCGTTTTTCCAGCTATAGCTTCCTTTATCTATGAGTTTTTTTTCGGTGGTATTTGCCCATGAAATCGAGCTAATTTTTAGGTTGAATACATATACGAGTATTCCTATAATTACCAATGTTGAAGCTACAACACCACCCCACATTAATCCAATTTTTTTTTGCAAATTTTTTTTATCCAAAAGAGTATCAGGTATTTTTCGCGCTGTCGACAATTTTGTTTTTTTTAAACGAGAGACAGTCGCCATAGTATGTGTTTAGCAATTTTTTTCTAAAACATAAAGTTCCATATCTTCTTGTGGCAAATCTTTTGATTTGATAATAAGTTTTTTATCTGTACTATGTGGAGCTAGTCCGATTTCTTTTATAAAAGCAGTAAGCGGCTCAGCATCTGAATCGGTATCACATTGGTAGGCGATTGGAATAATGATACGCGGCTCGATGGTATTGGCTAATTGTGCTGCGGCAGTAGGGGAGAAGTAGTTTTTATTGCCCCCAATAGGGAGTAATAAAATATCAACTTTTCCAAGATTTTCAAGAGTTTCTTCAGTGGGTGGAGTAGTCATTGGCCCAAAATGAACTACGGAAATATTTTCTGAGTGAACTTTATAAATTACAGAACCCTCTGGGCCTGCCCACGTAGTGATTATATTATTTTTAATATCAAATTCCCCAAGAGTATCAATGATGAACGGTTCTTGTGTTAGGGTGATTGAGCCTGCTTGTCCTTTGGTAAATAAGGCTACATTTGCGCTCAAACTTCGAGGGAATTCGCCTGTTTCTGGTTTGTAGGCATCAAGAAGAATAACAACTTCTTCTTCTAATGGTTTTGTTTGGATTTTTACACATGTTTTGCCAAGCCACGTAAGATGCATATATTCAGATAATTATTTTTTTGTATACCTCATTTTAACATAACCCTTTGTTTCAGGCAAGATTTTGACAACAATTGATTTTTAGTAGTAAGGTTTGTTGGCTTTTTTTATCTAAAAAAGCGTTTCTGGAAAACCCGTAACCTGTAAAAAGGAGTGTAAACTCATGGTATCTGATAAATCTTGTATCGAACTAGCGCTGGATGAGGCGCTCAGAAAACAAAGTGGAACGAGTGACGCTTTGGTGCAACTGGTGCAAAATCCTGGCTGGCAAACAACGCTCGCATCTACTTTGATGGGGTTGGTGGTTGTTGCGGGAAATAGCTTTGAATTAGTTTTAACCAAACAAAAAGGAGTGGTACAAAAATTACTCGCTGCTGGGCACTATGAGTTCGTATCTCCCGGCATAACCGATGAAATGTATCCGTTGGCCGACACGGATGTGGGGGTGGCTGTTGTAAGATATCGCATTGTGCGGGGGGTAGAGATGGGTGAAGCACAGACTAACTTGGAAGTGTCGCAGATATCTAGTTTTTTTAGGCAGAACGGATTGCGGTTTCCAAAACCAGATGAGGCATTGTTGCCACCGTCGGTAAATTCGCTTTTGGGAGGCGAGGGTGCTGAGTATGTGGCGTTGCTCCATAATCGCCCAGATGCCATTGTGGTTTATTCTCGAAGTGCTGGTCGTGCTGTGGAGCGTGGAGGTAGTTCTGGTTGGGCCACTACCAACAATTACGTTGGGGTTTATCTGTAGTATTTTTATGTGTGTTGGGCCCACTGACCACAAGTGGGCTTTGTGATTTCTTGACAAAACACGTTTATTATGCTATTTTATCATGTTCTTTTTATTCTTTTTCTAGTTTTCTTTGAGCTTATTTTAGCATAATTAACCTTGAAGAAGGCTAGGATTTTATCCTACGCCATTAACACGAAGGCCTCAAGCGAAAAAGGAGAAAAGCATGTTTGACCAAGCGGAGATTCTGGCTGGTGGTTCCAGTGAGTTCAACATCGACTATAGCGAGGGTTGGAGTGGTTTGGTGGATTGGGTGCCCAGGATGTTTCGTAGCGAAAACTTAACGTCTCAGAACTTCCCCCTCGAAAGGGGAAAGACCGGCGTTCACCGCGTGACGGTGAAGCTTGTTTGCTTTGGAAGGAGTGTGACTGAGGAGGAGGTGCAGGATCACTTCGCTGCGAACAATTTGCTCCTTCCCATGCCCGAGCACCTTTTTGTGTTTGGCTGCTTAAATCGCAAGTTTGAGTTCCCGGTCGTTGCGGTTCTTCGTGAGGACAGGGTGCGCAATGGCTTGCAACCCTTTACCCTGATGTGGCGCTGGATGG
>CAYUTM010000008.1:9049-26181 GCA_964447755.1 uncultured Gammaproteobacteria bacterium | reverse complement strand
TTGCGGTTCTTCGTGAGCCCGCCGAGATCGAAGTAGGGGGGAGGGTCAATCGGTGTGGCCTTTCGTTCATCAGCAGTCAGGTCGACCCTGCGGGGTGCCAGTTGTTGGCGAGTTGGCTGGGGCTTCCCCGCGACGGCCGGTGCCGCTACCTCGCCGTCGTCCCTGGCAAGTAACAAGTTTCCCCGCATCAGTTCGGCTCCAATGTATTGGAGTACGACTGGTGCGGGGTTTGTATTTTTATAGAAAAATTAATTTTAAATTTAAAGAATCCACGTTGTAAACACCCGCTGTTTTATGGCAACACGTTGTTTAAAAGATCGTTTTTCAGTATTTGGTAAGTGATTTGCTAATGGCTGAGATTGGGGTAGTTTTTGCTCGGCTTCATATTTGGGTTTAATGTTTATATTTTTTAATTATATCATCGTATCGTCAGCTAAGTTGTTGGAATTGGTGAGTTTCGTGTTTGGCTGGGTATAAATTGACAAAACACGTTTTTTATGCTATTTTACCATGTTCTTTTTACTATTTTCCCAGTCTTTTTTAGCTTAATGTAGTAACTAATTAAGTTAAAAGAAGGTTGGGGGATAGTATTTTCCAGCCATAGACGGGCAAGCCTTATGTCTCGGCATGGTGCTGGGATAAGGGGTGTGCCTATCATTCGAGGTTAACAGAATGGCTCGTAAGGAAGAGAAGGATCTGAGGGGTGTGCTCAGCAACCTTGGACTCGCGTTCGAGATCATGAGGGTGCTCATCCACGCTATCCTGAAGAAGGGTGGCACGGTTGACGATCTTAGGCGTCTGCTCAATGAGTCTGATCTCGTTGACAAGGTGGCGGGTGTCTTGGTGGTCATCAAACCTCTCACCGCCTTGGTCAAGTATTTCCAGCCCACCTACGCGCAGCTCTGTTCCGCGTTTGACTGGGTGAGCGACCATTACGAGAAGGCCGAGTTCGGGACGATCGAGTGTTGCAAGGGCGTCGTCCGCCAGAATGGCGAGATGAAGTTCGAGTACGTCCATCTGAACCGCTACGCTTCGACCGACGAGGTGCTCGCTGTGATGGATCGCCAGGGCTTGCGCCCGGCGCTCTACGAGGAGGGTCTCGGCTTCGCCGAGTGCAACCCCAATGAACAGTGCAAGTTCTCGATCGTGATCCTTGGTTCGATCTGCGCGGGTTTCCGTGGCCGCAGCAGCGTGGCGTTCCTGGACTCCTGTGAGGGCAAGCGGCACCTCGACCTTTGGGTCGAGGGAGGCTGGCCTGCCAACTTTCGTTTCTTGGCCGTTCGCAAGTAATCCTTTGTTCCTCGGTTCTCGAGGAGCTAGACACTTGGGCTCTTGTAGCAAGTTTTTTCCCCGCATCAGTTCGACTCCAATGTATTGGAGTACGACCGGTGCGGGGTTTGTATTTTTATTGACAAAACTATTTTACTATGATACTTTCTGTTTAGCATAAATCATTATTTCTAAGCTTTTCCACTTTAGTGAAAAGCACTCAGCCCGACTTGATTCGGGAGGGATAAGGAAATTTTTTTTATTTTATGTCTGCGAGTGAAAAAACAAGTAAGAAGCAAGATTTTAAAGCGCTTCTTCAAACATATTTTATTGAGGTTCCACAGGTAGGAGATGTGGTAAAAGGCAGTGTTATTTCTGTAGACAAAGGAGAAATACACCTAGATATTCAAGGAATGACCACAGGTGTAGTTCGTGGCCGAGAGCTTTTTTTAGAATCTCGTGAATATTCACATTTAAAAACAGGTGATGAGGTAGAAGCTACTGTGGTAGAACTTGAAAACGAAAATGGCGAGATGGAATTATCATTCCGCATTGCCGGGTTCAAGAAAGCCTGGGACAATATGCATAAATGGATGAAAGAAGGTTTAACACTTTCTGCCAAAGTATTATCAGCCAACAAAGGTGGTATTATGATGCAGGTTGAAGCTTTACCAGCTTTTATGCCAGTTTCTCAGCTTAACCCAGACCATTACCCACGTGTTGCTGGTGGAGATAAAAACCGAATTTTAGACAAACTTAAAGAACTTATTAACAAAGATTTGGAAGTAAAAGTTATTGATGTTGATGAGAAAGAAGAGAAATTGATTGTTTCGGAACGTGCAGTGTGGGAAGATTCTCAAAAAGCAGTTTTGGACTCCTATAAAATTGGAGATATGGTTGAGGGTGAAATTAGCGCACTTACTTCATTTGGAGCGTTTATTAAATTTGGTGAAGGCTTAGAAGGTTTGGTGCATATTTCAGAAATTGCTTGGCAAAGAATTGATCACCCTAAAGACATTCTTAAAACAGGAGATAAAGTGAGAGCCCAAATTATTCAACTTGATCACTCTAAGATCTATCTTTCTATAAAACGTCTTGTTGACGATCCTTGGAAGAGGGTGAAAGAGAAATATAAAGAAGGGGACAAAGTTGTTGGAAAAATTATTAAAATTGAACCGTTTGGTTTGATGATTAGTTTAGATAAAGACATCCATGGTTTAGCCCATATTTCAGAACTTTCTGATGCGCCAATTGCACATATTAATGAATTGTTTAAAATTGGCCAAGAAATGGAATTTGAAGTAATGTCGGTTGAGCCAGCTGAACACCGACTTGGCTTGAAAGTTTCTGGTGTAAAAGGAAAAAGTGGTCGCAAACCAGCAGCCGAATCTTCTAAGCCTGCTGAAGAAAAAACCGGCGACGTTGCCTAATTAACTTTAAAGTTCTATGAAAGATCTTTTGAGAAATTTTCTCATTATTTTTTCCGGACTGATTTTGGTGGTTGTTGTTCTCGGGTTGGTAAAAACCAACACCCAGAAGCAGCCAGAAGTAATTTCATTGTCTAAGTTCATTGAAGAACTTAATGCTGGGCAGGTTAAATCTGTTACCTCTGTTGGTAGTGTTCTTCAGATTACACCTAAAGATACTGCTGCTCGTGTGCAGGAGGTGCAAAAAGATGTTGATGAATCTTTTGGTGATATTGTTGAGAAGTACAAAATTTCTCCCGATGCCTTAAAAAATGTTGAAATAAAAACAAAACCAGAAAGTTCGTGGAAATTTTGGGCAGCAAATTTACTTCCCATTATTTTGCCGCTGATTGTAATTATGGTTTTCTTTTATATTATGGGCCGTGGTGTTCAGGGAGCAAATAATAAAGCCATGGGGTTTGGGCAGAGTAATCCACGACAAGCAAAACCTGATGATAAGGATCAAAAAACGTTTGCTGATGTGGCTGGTGCTCGTGAGGCGAAAGAGGAATTAGTGGAAATTGTTGACTTTCTAAAAGAACCGAAAAAATTTGCAGACATGGGTGCTAAAATTCCAAAAGGAGTTTTATTAACCGGTAGCCCAGGAACAGGTAAAACGCTTTTAGCAAAAGCAGTAGCAGGTGAAGCCCGAGTGCCTTTTTTCCACATGAGTGGCTCAGAATTTGTAGAAATGTTTGTTGGTGTTGGTGCTAGCAGAGTACGTGATTTGTTTAGTAAGGCTAAACGCACCGCTCCCGCAATTGTATTTATCGATGAAATAGATGCGGTGGGCAGACGACGTGGTACCGGTTTAGGTGGTGGTCATGATGAAAGGGAGCAAACGCTTAATCAAATTTTAGTTGAAATGGATGGATTTGAGCCAAATTCCGGTGTAATTGTAATGGCAGCTACTAACCGACCTGATGTGCTTGATCCTGCATTACTTCGACCAGGAAGATTTGATCGTCGCATTGCAATAGATATGCCTGACATTAGAGATAGAGAAGATATTCTTAAGATACACGCTCAAGGAAAGCCGATGGCTCAGTCAGTTTCACTGCGAAAAGTTGCAGAAAGAACTCCTGGATTTTCTGGGGCTGATTTAGCTAACCTTCTTAACGAAGCTGCAATTCTGGCTGTGCGTAAGCAATTAAAAGAAATTTCTGAAGAAGAAATTTTGCCAAGTATTGAAAAAGTATTACTTGGTCCTGAGAGAAAAAACCGTGTAATTACAGAGCATGATAAAAAAGTAACAGCGTATCATGAAGCTGGCCACGCCATTGTTGGCCATGTTCTGCCAAACTCTGATCCTGTTCGAAAAGTATCTATTATATCTCGTGGAATGGCTGGGGGCTATACTCTAAAAATGCCCAGTGAAGACAGGCGTTATCACACACTCGCTCAATTTAAAGACGATTTAGCAATGGCTATGGGTGGGTTTGTGGCTGAAAAAATGTTTTTTGGTGATGATATGGTTTCATCAGGTCCATCAAGTGATTTGCGTAGTGCTACAAATTTAGCACGTAGCATGGTTACTCAATATGGAATGAGTAAAGTTTTGGGTCCCCGAACTTTTGGCGAGCATGATGAAATGGTTTTTTTGGGAAAAGAAATTCATGAAGAACGAGACTACAGTGATAAAACAGCGGAAGAAATTGATAAAGAGATTAAGTTTTTGGTTGAAGAGGCAGAAGGGCGTGCACGCGAGACAATTCTAAAACATAAAGATCAGTTAGAAAAAATGGTAGCTGTTCTTTTGGAGAAAGAAATTATTGAAGAGAAAGAAATTAAAGAAATAATAGGAGTATTGTAAGAAATTAAAAACAATTAAATAAAAAATCCTTCGCATTGGTAGAAGGATTTTTTAATACTTTAAAATATGTTATACTAACAACATCTATAATTTCAAGCACTACCTTATGATAAAATTAGATCCAACATATCGAGACGCGATAGTTAAGTCATGGCATTTTACATGGCATCATAAATTGCTGTGGGTGCTTAGTATCGTGGCCTTGCTTTTTACTCAATTTGGATTAAGTAATTTTTTAGGTCAATTATGGTTGATGATGAGTCATGATGCTGGTTCGCTTGCCACAAATATGTGGTCAGCTCAGTTTTGGTCATTAGTACGACTTCCGCATGGAGTTGAGTGGTTGGGTGTTGTTTGGCTTTTCATAATATTACTCTCACTAATTTCTTTGATAACGGTTGTGTCAGTTTGTGCAGAGGGGGCTCTTATAGTTGCTATGTGTGGCTGGTTTAAAAATAGAACAGTGCCACAATTAAAAAAAATATGGTATCGAGGGGTTAAACATTTTTGGCGCCTCTTTGCTGTAAATGCTTTGCAAAAAATTTCTCTCCTGCTTATTTTGTATGTGATACGTGTACTGTTGCAACTGTTTTCTTATTCGGTAATTTACTCGGTGCTTATTTTGTCAATCAGTTTTTTGGTCGCCATTCTTGTTTCTACGTTTACTATTTATGTGGCTGGGTATATAGTAGAAAAAGAATTTTCATTCAAACAATCGTGTGTCGAAGCTTGGGAATTATTATCTCAACACCTTCTTGTTTCGCTTGAATTAAGCATCGTTTTGTTGGCACTAAACTTTGTTTTAGTGGCCATTGTTGCAGGCGGTTCGGTTTTAGTGCTCATCCCTTCATTTTTTATTTGGATTATCGGAGGAGCTACTGGATATTTTAGTTTATTTTCTGTAGGATTTTTCTTAGCAACTATTCTTTTTTTAATTTTTCTTGCGTTGGCTGGTGGGTTGTTTAATGCCTTCATAACCGGTACGTGGATGTACCTGTTTGTTAAAATGAACACAAAAACTATACCGAGTCGTGTTATTCATTATATGAGAAAACTTGTTCGGTCTTAACTATTTTTTGAATTGTTTTATTAAGTTATGTCTGGTTACCCATCGATAGGAGATCTTTTCAAAAAAACGACCACACCCGCTAGGCCTGGTGTATTGGATGATTCTGCAAAAAAAGAAAAAAAACTACCAGGGGATGAGAGTGTAGAATCGAAATTCGCTCACAAAATGCACGAAATAGATATAAAAGAAAAGGAGTCTGTAACTGCTGCACAAGCTCAACTGCAAGGGGTTCCCTATATCGATCTGGCACAGTTTCCAATTTCATCAGAGGCATTGCGTGCTTTGCCGCAAGAAATGGCTGAAAAAAATCAAGCTGTTTGTTTTTTTTATAATGGAGAGCAGTTGCGGCTTGGTGCGGTTGAAATAAATAATGACGTGCGTGAATTAGTGAGTCAGTTGGCAGAAAAATTTCAAGTCGAAACTCAGGTGTATTTGATTTCAAATTTTAGTTTTGAAAGAGTGGTAAAATTGTATGCAAATTTACCAATTGTAAAACCAGTTTCTAAAGAAATTGTAATAACCGACGAAGAACTCCAACACTTTGGTGAAGGTATAAAAAATTTGGCACATCTTCAAGAACAATTTAAGCATGTTACTATTAGTAATATTTTAATTTTGTTAATTGCTTCGGCTCTTAAAGTAAATGCATCCGATGTGCATGTTGAGGCAGAAGAAAAAGGAACAGTGGTACGGTATAGAATAGATGGTGTTTTGCAAGATGTTGCTTTATTTCCAAAAGAACAATGGAAGAAGTTTGTGGCGCGCATAAAACTTTTGGCAGCTTTAAAAATAAATATTACTGATCGGCCGCAAGATGGGCGTGTTACTTTAAGGTTATCGTCAGGAACGTTGGATGTTCGTGTTTCTACATTGCCTACCACATGGGGCGAAAGTGTGGTAATGAGAATTTTGCACAGTGGTAGCAAGGGTGTTACGTATGATGAATTGGGTTTACGAGGTAGTGCGTATTTAAAATTAAAAAAAGAGGTAGAGCGACCAAATGGAATGGTAATTACAACAGGGCCAACAGGCTCAGGAAAAACAACTACAATGTATGCCATTCTTCGCACACTTAACAAAACAGGTGTAAAAATTATTACACTCGAAGATCCGGTAGAAATAAAAATGGATGGAATAAATCAAAGTCAGGTTGATCCGAACCATGATTATACATTTGCGAAAGGGTTGCGTAGTATTTTGCGTCAGGATCCTGATATTTGTATGGTCGGAGAAATTCGTGATTTAGAAACAGCAGAAATTTCAATTCAAATGGCTTTGACAGGTCATCTTATGCTCTCAACAATTCATACTAATAGTGCATCAGGTGCTATTCCGCGTTTTCTTTCAATGGGTGTAAAGCCTTTTTTGCTTGCGCCAGCTTTAAATTCAATCATTGGACAACGATTGGTACGTAAAATTTGTGATTTTTGCAAAGTAAAAGTTACTCTGGAACCAGAAGTTTTTGGACGTGTTACTAGTATTTTGCAGACCCTTCCCCAAGATGAAAAAAGCAATTATACTATAAACGAGAATTCTTTTTCAAAAGGAAATGGCTGTGACGAGTGTAGCGGTTTGGGATATAAAGGCCGTATCGGGATATATGAAATTTTTGTTATGAATAAAGAAATTGAGGCAATAGTACTTGGAGATGCTGTTTCGGAGTATGCTATACAGGAGCTAGCAGTAAAACAAGGTATGATAACTATGGCGCAAGACGGTTTGCTAAAAGCTGCTGATGGAATAACAACGGTAGATGAAGTATTTAGGGTTACTGAATAATTTTATAAATTATAACTTATTTATTATTTTGTATGATGACACGTCGTTTGGGTGCTATGTCACAGGAGGGTTCTTCACTTAGATTTTATAAAATTTTTACCATATTTTTTTTATGCATCTCTTTTGCACTGTTGGTGACGATAGTTTTTATGATTACAAAACGTGCAAACATTGTTGTGGTGGCCGAACCAGAATCAAAACAAATCAATTTTGCAATAAAAGTTAGTTCGACAGAAATTGCTGATAGCAACGCTGTTGTAGGAGCTGTTACCACTACTGTTTTTTCATGGAGCAAAAAATACACCCCATCTGGTTCTAAAACCGTTGAAGGTACATCACGTGGTGAGCTAACGATTATGAATAAAACTAGCGCACCCATGACTTTAATACCTAAAACACGCTTTAGCAATAAAACTGGTATTGTTTTTCGTTTAAAAAATAGAACATCAATACCTGCTAACGGCCAAGTACGGGCAGAGGTGTATGCAGATCAGCAGGGCAGTACCAGTGATATAGGGCCCGACACTTTTATTTTACCAGCTTTGTCAGAAGATAAACAAAATTTAATATATGCAGTGAGTAGTGAGGCTATGGCGGGTGGTTCTTCGTCAGTAGGTATTTTGTCTAAAGAGGACGTGGTGAGTGCGGAAGCTGATTTTAAGAGTAAGATTGAAGAAACATATGCTTTAGAGCATCCTGTTTCAGCACCAACAGACCGACTGTTTGTTCACGTGCTTGATATTCATGATAATCCTAATGAGTTAATTGGTACGCAGGCTAAAGAATTTGTTCTTTCGGGTACAAGCACTCTTTTAGTAGTAACGTATTCAGCAGATCAGTTTGATGCCATGGTGCAAAAACAGATTTCTTTAAAAATTGACCAAAAAAATGAAAAAATTATTTCAATTACTGAAAAACCAATGATTGGTTTGGATCGCTATGATAGTTCTAAAAAAGAAGTATCACTATCGTTTTCCGGCAATGTCATGGTTGGTATCGATGAAGCAGCTGAGAGCCTTTCTCCAGAAAAGTTCGTGGGTATGAAGCGAGAAAATATTGAAAGTTATCTTAAAAGTTTGCCTCATGTTGCGGGGGCAGAAGTTACCATCTCTCCTTTGTGGGCCAGATCGGCTCCAGAAGTTGCTCAAAAAATTAAAGTAGTAGTTAAAAATGTGAAATGATTGGGCGATTTCCTTCTTTTATCTTTTCTTGACAAAGGGTAAGAAATTTTATAATCTGTGCATATATACCTCAGTTCAAGAACCAGCCCAGTTAGCGCAAAGCTTTCATGGTACCACTCTTGATGTATATACAAATATATGTAAAGTTAAATTTCGGGTGGAACCGTCTTTTAAAAAAAGACCCCGGTATGTTTTAAAAAACATGTCGGGATTTTTTTACTTTATTAATTTGAACCTCGTATGAGCAATGATCTTGAGCACATTCGTCATTCGGCAGCTCATGTTTTGGCTGCTGCGGTTAAGCAGATGTACCCCACTGTTAAGTTGGGTATAGGACCTGTTATAGAACATGGTTTTTATTATGATTTTCAATTCCCAGACAGTGTTCAAATTTCCGATCAGGATCTTCAAAAAATTGAAGAACTTATGAAAAAGTATATCAAAGAGGATTGGAAATTTATGGGGCGTGATGTTACGGCCGACGAAGCAAAAAAAGAGATGGTCGATGAACCATTTAAGCTAGAGCTTATTGAAGAGCTAGAAAAAAATAAACAAACTATTTCAATATACGAGTCTGGGCCATTTAAAGATTTGTGTCGGGGAGGGCATGTTCATTCTACAAAAGAAATTCCAGTGGACGGTCTTAAAGTACAGAAAGTTGCTGGAGCGTATTGGCGTGGTAGTGAAAAAAACCCCATGCTCACAAGAATTTATGGTCTTTTGTTTGACAACAAAAATGATTTAGAAGTTTTTCTTCAAGAGCAAGAAGAGGCGAGGAAACGTGATCATAAAAAACTTGGTCCAGAGCTAGATTTGTTTTTTATCGATGAAAAAGTTGGAAAAGGTTTGCCGATGTGGACCCCGAAAGGTACTGCTGTTAAGTTTGAGTTAGAGAATTTTACTCGTTCACTTGAACGAAAGTATGGTTATGAGCATGTTTCTACCCCATATCTAGGCGCAGAAGAGTTGTATCGTACTTCAGGGCATTTAGATCATTATTCCCATAATATGTATGCCCCGATTGATATGGATGGTGAAATTTTTTATTTACGTCCAATGGCATGTCCGCATCATATTCGAATGTATCAGCGCAAAAACTGGAGCTATCGAGAGCTCCCAGTTCGTTATGCCGAAATTGCTGATTATAACCGCTATGAAAAATCTGGTGAGCTTATGGGCATGATTCGTGTGCGTAAATTTCAACTTACTGATGCACACATCTTTGTTAGTGCAGATGGGCTTAAAAATGAATTTAAAAATGTAACGCAAATGATCATTGAAGGAATGCGAGGTCTTGGTCTGGGAGAGATTGTGTCATATCGTTTTTCAAAACGTGATCCAAACAATAAGGAAAAATATTATCCTGATGATAGCTTATGGAATCATGCGGAAACTTTGATGAAAGAGGCGCTCGATGAGTTGGGTATAGTGTATGTTGAAGCTCTGGATGAAGCAGCATTTTACGGTCCAAAGCTAGATGTCCAGGCACGAAACGTGAATGGAAAAGAAGATACGTTGTTTACAGCGCAAATGGATTTTTTGCTTCCACAAAAATTTGGTGTTGAATATACTGATAGTGACGGTTTGAAAAAATGCCCGGTAATGATTCATCGTTCAACCATTGGAGCTTTGGAAAGAACGTTTGCTTTTCTTATTGAGCATTATGCGGGTGCTTTTCCATTGTGGCTTGCACCGGTGCAGGTTCAAATTATTCCCGTGTCGCAAAAGTTTCAAGAAGGAGCGGCTATGGTTGCTAAAAAGTTGGGTGAGAGAGGAGTTAGAGTTGCTATAGATATAGCTGATGAAACCGTAGGTAATAAGGTTCGTAAATCATCTGCGCAAAAAATTCCATATATCATTGTTTTGGGAGGTAGAGAATTGGAAGGTGGTGATTGGACTGTTCGTGTACGAGGAAAAGAGGAACAGATTACATGTAATTCGGAACAATTTATTACCACTGTTAATGAAAAAATCGAAAATAAATCAAATGAACTTTCATGGTAAGAACTATGCTCCCAAAAGTTATTGTTATTCTTGGTCCTACTGCTTCTGGTAAAACCAGTCTTGCGTTAGATTTGGCACGTCGATTTAACGGCGAAATCATTTCGGCCGATTCGCGACAAGTTTACAAGTTAATGGATGTGGGAACTGCAAAACCAAAAGGGTGTTGGCGGAGTGTTGGTGGAAAAATGCTCTATATGGTGGAAGAAATTCCGCATTATTTGCTCGATACTATTTTTCCCGATCAACCGTTTAGCTTGGCAGATTTTAAAGCACAAGCTCTCTTGAGCATTCATGATATTGTAAAAAGAGGTAAAGTGCCTTTTTTTGTTGGTGGAACTGGATTGTATATCTGGAGTATTATCGATAATTTATCTCTCGCAACAACTCCGCCGCAGGCTGAATTAAGAGTTGAGTTGGAAACAAAAAAGCTTCCAGAACTTATTGACTTACTTGAAAAAAAAGACCCGGAATCACTTTCCATTGTTGATAAAAAAAATCGTCGTCGCGTTATACGTGCTCTTGAAATTGTTTTGTCTACCGGTCGGTCTTTGCGTGAGCAAAGAACTGCCGGGGAGTTACTTGGTAATTTTATACAAATAGGTCTCTCTATGCTAAAAGATCTATTTCTTTCTAGGATTAAAAAGCGTATTGAAGAGCAGTTTGAGGATGGTTTTGTTGAAGAAGTGAGGTCGTTGTTGGCTGCAGGCTATACGTTCAATTTGCCAAGTATGAGTAGTTTGGGCTACCCACAAATAGGGTCATATATACGCCAGGAATGTGCTCTTGAAGAGGCCAGGGTTTTGTTGAATCAAGTTACGTGGCAATATGCAAAAAGACAAATGACATGGTTTAGAAGGGATAAAAAAATTGAATGGTTTGAACCTGTGGCACAAAAAAACCTGGAAGAAAAAGTAAAAAATTTTTTAGCCTAGAATGTTATTGTTGATAGTTCAAAGAAATCGAACTTTGTGGAAGAGATTTTGTTTCTATTTTTCCCTGTGAGTTGGTGAAGGTAAGTTCCGACGCAATAAAAATTGTGTTTTCAGAAAGACCTGATATGTTAAATAAAGATGAGTTTTTAACTGGTAACGTAATTTTTACGGTAATTTCATCTCCGGGCTTAACCTCTGAGAGGTTGGAAATGTTATTTTTTGACCATGCAATTTGACCGCGTCTAAGCGAGCTTGTCTTCTGCTCTCCCCGAACATCACCATCATAAGCGTCAGTGAGCATCTTCCAATTTAAAATACTTTGCTTGTTAACCGAAGGAGAGTCTATATTAAGTTTCAAGACAGCATCTTTTAAGGAGGTGGAAAGAGTGTTTTTGATTGTTACGTTTACGTTTAGCACATCGCCTAAATTTAAAACTGCGGCACTTTCCGAATTATTTATCGTAAGATTTAGTAGAGTTCCAGAAGAAGTGCTTGAGGAAGTCAAGTTGGTTGGTGGTGGCGTTGCTGTGTCTTTGTTTGAAACTTCTGCTATCTTATATCTGTTTGCGATAGTAGATGAAGGGGTTGAGAAAAGTTGTGCACTAACAGCCGTGTCATCTGTTTGGTTTTTGTATATTCCTTTTACGGAATATATGATTGGTTTGGTGGAGGTGGGATTGATTTTAAACGACCAGCGATCTAATGAGGTTAATGCTGGTGATGAAGAGGTGATTTGAAAACTGTTAGGAAGGATAGGGTATAGCTCTAGATTCTGAGCCTCGCCGATTTGTTGTGGGATTAAAGTAAGGACATATTGTGTTTCTTGTTGGGGAATTATTTTTGCTGGAAATGTGAGAAGAAGTTTGAACGGCGAATCTATTAAAGTATTTTGAAAAGTGGCTGTGTTAGAGAGTGGTGATTTGATATTTTCTGGCTGAAAATGTAATGAAGCGCGCCAGAGGTTTTTTTGATCTTCTGTGCCATATAATCGACCTGTAAACACTATTGTTCTTTGTTCAAATGACGATAATGTTCCAAGTGTAAATTCAGTGTGCCCGGCATTTTTTGTGGAAACAGTGCTGGAAACAAAAACAAAATTTGTTGGGAAGTACAAGTTAATTGAGGAGTTTTTAAGATTTTGTGAAGACGTGTTTTTGATTTGAACTGTGTAAGATTCAATTTTCCCAAAGGAACTTTTTGCCGGGCCTGTAAAAGAAATTGATGTTAATGTGTCGAGATTATTTTTTGCTGCTGGTGCAAGAAAAAAGTTTACCCACGCACCCACTGATAGGATAACACCAATAAAAAGTACGGCGAACAAACTTTTTACCAAAATCGAACTCTTTTTAATTTCTATTTTTTTCATATCAGGAAGTGTTCCGTTTTTATTTTTATAGATAGCATTGAGTCGATTGTCGATTTCAGCGTGATTTACATCCCATGGGGATGATTTTTTTTTAGGGATTCTTTTTTTAGGAGCAGGGATAGTTGAAGAGGGCATAGAATTAATTTATGTTTAAAAGGAACAACTTTAGGTTTTTAGCTATTTTTTTTGCATTGCAAAGCTCCATGAAATATCGGTTTTTAAGTCTTGTTCTCCAATAACTGCGCCATTTGATGCTAGTTCAATTTGAAGACCCTCTTTTAAAACCGGTTTCCACCCATTCGGAAAGATGATTTGACTTTCAAACGTACTGGGAGAGCCAGATTGCTTTTGTACACTCAAAAAGTAGGGGGCAAGTGAAGTTTTTGAAGAAGTAAACCAAGAATTTTGTTCTGAGGATAAAGAAATTTTGAAAGGAAGACGATAGGAGAAGTGTACTACGCTGGTTTTGCCTGGTTCGGTAATTACCCAGTTTCCAAAAGAGGTTTTTTTGAATTCGGAAATTACTGTAGTACCGGATTTTTCGTCTACAGAGATTGGTTTTTCTACGGCGCTAAGAATCTTATCGTTATTTGTCCATACATCCGGGGCTTTAAAAAATTGTTCGCCAGGCCACGTAAAACCATCAGCATGTAATAGTTCGCTTCCTTCAGGAACATAAACTCGCATATAGTCAATGTTCGGAACTCCGTAAAATTTTTCTCCAGCTTTTCCTGTATGTTCACGTGATATTGCAACGGTGTCAATTATGCTTCCATCTTCTTGAACAAGCGCTTGGTGAGAAATTTTTTGTTTAATTTTTGCATCAGATTTTTGGCCCTGAATATTGCTGTTGATGACTAAGAGATAATCCTGATTTTTTTCTATATCTTTGATAGAACCAGACCAACCAAAAGAATCAATTTCATTTTGGATTGTTTGATTTGAAAAATATGCTTGTATCTCTTTTTGATCAAGAGCATCTTTTAGGTTGATCAAAATTGCAAGAAGATCTCTATTTGAATGAGCGTTTTTAACATACTCAAGGAATAAAGGTGCAAGATCGCTCAAAATTTGTTTTGGTTTGTGATTCTTTTTTTCCGATCCTTCCTCTACAATTGATTGGATTATTTCAAGTGCATTATTTTCAGATAACGTTATATTTCTTTCAGTGTCTGTAATTGGGCCAACAAGCGAAAGAAGTCTGACCAAGACGGAGCTATTTATCGCAATAACCCCATCTGCACTACCTCTTCCGGCATGTCTGTAAAACCACAATATTTTCTCTGCACTTTGTGGAAAGTCGGGAAACCAGTTGGCATCTTGCATTTCCCAACGTTTATTTGAAAGCAAAAGTGGTGTTGGTGGCTCCACATATTTTGAAAGTTGACCTTGAAGATCATATGTTCCTCCAGGTGGAATAGTAATTTTTTCAATTTTTCCTTGATTTACGTCAAGTTCGGCAAAGCTACCCATAAACCCTCCCGTAGCTCTTAGTTCGTACGGATTTTGAAAAACAAGAAGATATCGCTTCATTCCATTCCCTCCAAAAATAGTAAGAAGTGAATCGCTTACATTGGTGAGGTTTTGGAAATCATGAAAGATTGAAGTAAAAAGTTTTCGATAATCTTTAAAAGAAGCTTGAAATTCTAGTGGTAAAACTTCGGCGTCAACTTTGTTGAGAGCGGAAAGTGCTTTTTGGTAGTGCGGTAGTGCGCCTTGAAGGTGTGATTTTAAAATTGTAAGGTTTGAAATAAAGCTTTCTTTTTCTGTTGAAGTGCTTTGTATTTCTTCAAAACCTTTTAATAAATACGCATTACCTAATGTTATTTCTTGTCCGGCCACAAGAACGTTTTCACGGCTAGCTACTTCATTATTAACAATAGGAATCGAAGAAGCAATTTTCTGCAGAAGACGGTGGTTGTTTTCAAGTGTTTGTAGTGCAGAGCTGAAGTTGTTAAGTGCTTTGACGGTAGACTCTTGGGCTCCGGGAATATTAGCTGAAAGAAGTGCAACTGTTGAGTCCTGTAGTGCCATAAAACCATTCATGCTTTTTTCGGTGACGGTGTTTTTGGTAGTAGCGATACTTTGCATGTAGGTTTGCGCAGAAGTTGGAATGATAAAAATAAGAGCTATAACACCACAAACAACTGCTAATTTTTTGGTAGAAAAATTTTGTTTGATATGTTGGTGTAATTCATGAAATTTTTTGGGGATAGTTCTGGTGTTTTTATAAATGAACCCAGCAATATTTGAGGAATTGTTTTTATTTTTAATTTGGGAAGATGGTTTAAGAAATGATTTTTCTGTTTCAGAATATGCGATTTTCGGAACTTGTTCATCAAGATAATTACTTTTTTTAAGTTTATGAAATAGATTTTTTTCAACAACGCCACCTAAATCCTCTTCTTCTTTAGAGGCGGATTTAGTTGTGTAAATTTTAGAAAAGTAATCTTCTGTTTGTTCTGGTGCGCTACTTTCGATTTCGTTCCAAATAGAAGTGTATTGAGTTTTTAAATTGACGCGATGAGGTGATTCCGCTTGTTGTTGGTTAACGTGGTGTACAAAAAAATTAACCTGTGGAGGCATCTTTTTTTCGTTTGCCTTACTTGCCGTTTTTAAAAGTGGTGCTTTCTTTTTTTCAGTTTCTTTTATAAGCGTGTTCGTTTGACACGTTGAAAGATTGTGGCCCACTTTTTGGCAGGCTCTACAACGACGGATTTGAGGGCGTTTGAGATTTGAGGACATGGGGTAAGTACAAGTAAAATATAAATACTTTCTTAAGCTTAGTATACACTATTTGTACTATTTATGCACCCCATTTTCTGTATTTTTATCCACCATTTAAATGTGGTGCCGCGTTTTCGTATATACCTTTAGTTTGCTCAGCAACCTGTTGCCAAGAATAGTGAGAAGATATTGTATGTCCGTTAGTTATCAATTCTTCTCGAACAAGCGTGTCTTTTAATCCTCGGTTAATTGTTTCAGCTATTTCAGTTATATTGGTTGGATTAAAATAAAGTGCTCCATTACCAAGTATTTCTGGTAAACAGGTTGCGTTAGAAGAAATAACAGGTATGTTGTATGCAATGGCTTCAAGCGAAGGAAGTGCTGAACCCTCGTAAAAACTCGGCATAACGTATAGCGAGGCGTTTTGATAGATTGTACTTAGCTCGTCATCTGGTACAAAACCAGTATGTAAAACTTTACTAACTCTCCCCATCTCTTTAGAGAGCTGTTGGTAGAAGTAATTGGTTTTGCCCACAAAAACTAAAGTAGTTTTCGTATCGTTATATCTTTCTTGGTATAAATTCCATGCTTTAAGCAGGCCGGATAGATTTTTGTGTGGAAATGCAACGCCGACATAGAGAATATATGGTTTTTTGATACCGTATGCATCCAGAATTTTTTGTTGGTTTGTTGCAGAAGTGGTTTTTATAGAAATGGTTGGGCCTAATGGCGTTACTGAAATTTGTTCTGACGAAGTACGGAGTGTTTTTTGGATGTCTTGTTTGCTGTAGTTACTTACCGTAATAATATGCCGTGCTTTTTTGGTGGCATGAGCCAAGACCATTCGATAAGCAGCGTATTTTGTCCAGTAGGTTAGAGGCCCAAGTAAGCTTGTTTTGGTTGTGGGGTAGTGCAGTAAAAGTAAATCGTGAATCGTGACTACAAAGGGTTTGTTGTATGAAAGAGGTACGTTCCAGTGTGGAAAGTGCATTAAATCTGTTGCGTTTTTTTTTAAAAATAGTGGCAATTTAACTTGTTCTTTCCATCCATACCAAGCAATGTCGATCATTACTTTTTTAAATTTATTGTTTTTGGATTGGTAGTGATCCCAGTTTTTCTTGTTAAGAAAAATGGTGTATTGGTTTTCGGTATCTATTATTTCTAAGTGTTGTATAAGTTGCTGAATATAGCGACCAAGCCCCCCTTGCTCTGGTCCGTACATTCGAGCATCGATTCCAATATGCATATGTAGTTCATTTATATTTTTGAGTTTATTTTTCGATGCAATGCAGCCATTGTTTTGCAGCAACACTCCATCGAAATTTCTGTGCCTGCTTTAATCCTTTCTCAATAAGTGTAGATACGGTTGTTGGGTTGGTAAGAATGGTAATTATTGCTTTAACGCATTGTTCTGTGCGATGTGGGTCAATTAAGAAAGCTGCGGATTCAGAAATCTCTGGTAGGGATGATCGATTTGATGTAATAACAGGCACGTTACACGACATGGCTTCCAGCATCGGAATCCC
>CAYUTM010000008.1:254-9039 GCA_964447755.1 uncultured Gammaproteobacteria bacterium | reverse complement strand
GGCACGCCCATTGCCATTGCTTCTAAAACTGGGAAACCAAAACCCTCATAAAAGCTTGGATAAAGAAAAAGCGAGGATAAAGAATATATGGAAGGTTTGTGTTGGGTTTGAATATATCCCAGTGTAATGATTTTTTTATTATATTTTGAATTCCGAATAATTTTTTTTATTTCACCATATTGGTAGCCTGGCGCCCCCGCAAGAACGAGGTGGAAATCTTTATTAGTTATTTTGTATATAGTATCATAACTATTTTCAAACGCCTTAATAACTCCCGGAATATTTTTTCTTTGCTCTAAAGTTCCTAGGAATAACATAAAATGATCAGGCAGTGCATAGGTTTTTTTTACCTGTTCATTTTGAGTAGTGATATTTTTTTCTTTGTAAGGAAAGTCTTTAATTCCCGGGTATATGACGGTAATTTTTTGTTCATTTATGTTGTAGAATTGCGTCAGATCACGTTTTGTATTGTGAGAAGGGGTAATAATGTGTTGCGCGTTCGTGGTTTGTTTTTTTGGTTTCAAAAATGTGTGCCACAGTTGTTGTTTTTTTGAAAAAAAATGCGGGAATAATTCAAATGAAAGATCATGAATGGTAATTAAATGTTTGGTTTGTTTCGAGAGTGCTGTGTAGTTAAGATTTGGAGAAAAAAACCAGTCCAGCTTTGGAGTGCGGTGTTTTTTTGTAATTAGATTGTCTAGTTTTGGTTTTGAAAATAATCCGATCGTTGTATTTAAAATTTTGTTTGGAACATGATGGGTAGAAACATACACATTCTCTTGTTGCCAGGATGATGGAATTAAAAATGTTTTTTCTTTTAAAGAATTGTTAAACAAAAAAAAAGTATGGGAAGTTCGGGTGTTTAAAATTGCCTCAATGAGCTCAAAAGTATACTCACCAACACCTGTGCGTGGCATGGTAGAGAGGCTGCGGATATCTATGCCAATGTTCATGGTGTTTGTTTAGGGTGTTTTTAAGAGTGAAGGCTGAAATAGACCTTTTTTAAATTCTTCGTAACGATCTTCTACATAATGCTGGATTTGGTTTTTAAAATGTTCAGTATCAAATTTTTTAGCTTCTTCTCGAATATGATGACTGTTCCAAGATTGTGCTTCAAAATTAATGACGGCATCTAATAATGATTCCCAAGTTTGTTTTGGGAATAAAATACCTGTTTCGTTGGGTGTTAGTGTTTCTGCTGCTCCACCCGCGGCGAAAGCAATTACCGGTCTGCCGCTTGCCATAGATTCTAGCGGGGTAACACCAGCATCCTCGAGTTGGGGGTGAATAAAAGCCTGTGCTTTGCTTAGTAGGCCGGCTTTTTCTTGGTCGGTAATTCGACCTAAGAATTCAATATTGGGCTTTGCCATGCGTTGTAATTTTTTTAGCTCTGGTCCTACGCCAAAAATTTTGAGTGGGTAGGAAAGTCTGTTAAAAACTTGAATTACTAAATCGAGGCGTTTGTAAGGAACCAATCTACCTCCAGCAACAAAGTACTTTTCTAGTGTTGGTGAGATGAAAAAATTTTTAGTATCAACAGGTGGGAAAATAATAGAGCTTAGTCGGCGGTAGTATTTATATATTCTGTGCTCTACAGTTTTTGAGTTTGCAATAAAATGATCTACACGATCGGCACTCATTTTATCCCACAACCGAAGATGGTGAATAACAGGAGAAAGTAGTGCTTTTACTGCCCTACTATAATGTAATTCAGCAAGGTAGTCATGTGTGTCGGACCACAAATAGCGAGTGGGTGTATGACAATAAGAAATATGAAGCGTGTGTGGGTATATAATAACTCCTTTAGCAAAAGCGCTGGTGGAAGAGATTACTATATCAAAGTCTTTAAGATTGTAGTGTTCGGTGGCGTAAGGCATCCACGGAAGATACCATTGAAAGTGTTTAGAAACAAAAGGCATTTTAGATAGCCATGATTTTCTAATGTCTGCATTGTTAAAATAAGGGATTTTTTTTTCGTCATGAAATAAAACAAAAATAGGCGCTTCCGGCCATAGTTCGTGGAAGGCTTTTAAAACTTGCTCTGCCCCCCCATCTTGAGCAAGGTAATCATGTACCAGTGCTATTTTCATAATGCACCATCTCTTTTTAAAACAATAAAAGGAGTTTTTAGAATAATAATTGCGTCTAAAAACATGTTCCAGTTTTCTAAATAAAACGTGTCGAGTCCAATCTCTTCCTCAAATGTTAAAGCGCTTCTACCAGAGATTTGAGCTAGCCCGGTAATTCCTGGTTTTATAGCAAGAACAATACGGTGGTGTTTGGGGTAGTTGATAACTTCGCGGGGTTGGTGGGGGCGTGGGCCAACGAGGCTCATTTCACCTCTTAAAACATTTAAAAATTGTGGTAATTCATCTAGGCTCCATCTTCTCAAAAAAGCACCGCATTTTGTTACTCGTGGATCATCCTTAATTTTATAAATCGGGCCAGTTTTAAGATTGTTTTTCTTGATTAGTTCTTTTTCTTGTGCCAAAGCAACTTCGCCTCCAGCTCCAAATTGTTCTCCCGTGCTATCTTTTTGAAACATTGAGCGAAATTTAAAAACAAAAAATTCTTTTCCATGCTGTCCAACTCTTTTGTTTTTATAAATAATTGGTCTCCCGGTTTCAATCAAAATAAGAATTGATATAAAAATAAAGAGTGGTGAAAAAAGAATAATAAAAAAGAGGCTTCCGACTACGTCGATGCACCTTTTAATTATATGACCCCAGCCAATAAGTCGCGTTCTTTGCAGTTCCACGATCGGAATTCCAGCCATTGTGGAAACGCTCATATTGGTTGTAAAGGTAGCAAAAAGCTCACGGCCATGTTAGTAGAAATAGTAGAAAAAAGATCAGCAGAGTATTTGAAGGTAACATTATGTTCGTTTGAAAAATCAATTGCTTCTAGCACTTCTTCTTCATGTGCCTTGGGATCCGTAAAAATAATTTCATCAGGTTTATTATATAAGAGTGATTGCTTTGTTTTAAGGTTGAAATGAGGGAAGTGTGCCATGATTTTATAACCAAGCCTTGGTTCCGTTTTGATCATTTCTTTAAGAATATTAGCAACCGATTTTTCACCGATTATAACGGTTTTTCTAAGTCCTACTCCTAAACGATATAGTATGGCCTTAAGACCGCGAATTGCCAAGCGCCCCAGAATGAGAAAAATTATCGCTAACATCCAGCCCATGAGTACTAAAAAACGCGAGTCGAAACGCTGGAGGGTAAAAAAAGTGTACATGGTAATGGCTGAAAATCCTGTCGAACAAGCCATGATTATTTTAGCAATATCTTTAGCAAGCTTTCGATTGGGGTTGATGGAGTATATGCCGGAAAATATAAAAATTACAATCCAAATAAGTGAAACAAGCAGAGTTATGGCTACATAATTTTCCCATTTTATACCAAACATTACTGGCCTGAGATTGGTAACGAATTTAGAAAATCGCCAGCTATAAGCAGTTAACCCTGCTAAGACTAGTAAAAAATAGTCTAGGGGTAGTTGAAGAAAAGTAAAAATAAGTTCAAAACGTTTCATAGAATGTCGTTATTGTACAAGCAAGTACGTGTACTAGTCAAACAAAATACAACCCCTCATGAAGAGGGGTTGTAGCTTGTGAAGTAAGCCGAATTTTGTGTCTCCGACGTTCGTCGGAGAGGTGATCATTTATCTTGAACACATCTTGCAACGTGTTTCTAGCGAGCGAACTTTTCCATAAAAAATGTTTTTCATTTTTTGGCTGCTCTTGCATCAGATAGGGTTTAGCACGAATCCATCTTGCAATGGATTGAGTATGGTTGAGTTCCATTTTTTTGCCATCGCCGTGTCTCGAGACATAAAGCTGCGGCCAGGCAAATAGAACATGGAAATTTCCACACACTTTTCACCTTTCTCCCAACGATACGCTGGGATAGTATTGTCTCTGTGCCTTCATTACCACAACATGATAATGATTTCAACGTAGTTGAAACTTTCCCGCCCCAGCACCTCGCGGTATGGGGGGTGGGTGTTACCCACTATCACTTTCCTAAACTATTTAGGAGATGTTCGGACTTTCCTCCCCGATTTTTGTCGAGGCGATCACCTTTCATAAGCACTGAACTTATAGCATAGGGTACTTGTTTTGTCAATATGAGAATTGTTGGTATACTATAGTAAAATAGTATATAAAATATGGTCATTTTTGGCTCAAATAAAACAATAAATTCTCAAGAATCAGCGAAAAAAAAGCCTATTTTTGAAAGCTATGTCGACCCCTCCGGTGATTTTAGTAGCAAACAATTAAAGTATAGTCTTTGGTTTGTGGCGCATAAGGTGTTTTTACGTAAGGCATTGTTTGTTTTTTTAATCTTGATCAGCATGGTGTTTTGGGGTTTGAGTATTTGGTGGTGGGGTGATTATATTTCTTATGAAATACGAGATCGTTCTCAGCTAATCAAAGCACTCGTTTCTTCAACAAAAAATACTTTTCAAAAATCAACAGCTTTTAGCCCCCGCCCGATAGTTGTTACAAATTCTTTTGTTACTCCCGGGGGGGTGGATAAATATGATTTGGGTGCGGAGGTTGCTAACCCCAATGATCGCTTTGTTGTTTTTGTTGACTATTATTTTGTGGTTGAAGGTGAAAAAACCCCTGTACAAAAAACAACCCTTTTGCCAAACGAAACAAGGCCGTTCATGTATTTTGGTCTTAAGAAAACAAGTGCGCCTTCCGCACCGGTTCTTGTTTTTGAGCGAATTGCGTGGCAACGGGTTCAGAGTCAAGAGGTTATAAATACAAGCCTGTGGCAAAAAGAACGCTTGGATTTTAGTATTAAAGATTTTGCTTTTACTCGGGCTGAAACAGCGGGTGTAAGTAGTAACCAGATCAATTTCGTTTTGGTAAATCACTCATCGTTTAGTTATAGTGATGCACATTTTTATGTTATGCTGCTTTCTCAACAAAGCATTGTTGGTGTGTTGCCACTCGAGGTGGTAAATTTCAAGTCACTAGAAAGTAGATCTATAGATTTGAGAAGTTTTGTTACGAATTTGGATGTGAGTGAGGTAAAAGTGTACCCCCTTATAAATGTCTACAATAAAAGTGTGTTTATGGTTCCGTAAAGCTACGGAGAGAAGGAGTGTTTAAGAATCGTACATGTTTACTTGGAAAAAATTTTTGCCACAAAATTTTGACTGGCCACTTATGGTGGCTGTTTTGCTTTTAGTTGCTTTGGGCCTTGAGGCGATTTATAGCGTTGATTTGTCGCGTGGTAATACGCTTATTTTATTCAAAAAACAACTCGTTGCAGTTATTATTGGTTTAGTGGGGGTGGTTGTTTTGTCTGTCACTCAAAGTAATGTATTTAAAACAATCGCGAAATTTTTTTATAGTTTTTCATTAGCTTTATTGGTATTAGTTTTGTTTTTTGGAAAACAAATTCGTGGAACAAAAGGTTGGTTTGTGGTGGGAGGCTTTAGTATACAACCTGTTGAAATGGCAAAAATTGCACTTATTCTATTGTTGGCGTATATCATAGCTCATTTTGGTAGAAGATTTGAACGACCACTTTTCTTTTTTGGCACTGGTTTAATTTCGTTTGTGTTAATGTTCTTAACCATGCTGCAACCAGATTTAGGCTCTGCTCTTATTCTTGGTTTTATTTGGTTTGGGATGATGTGTTTGGTGGGAATACGTCGTTTATTTTTAATTTTAGTTGTTGGTTCGACCGTTCTATTGGGTTTTGTAAGTTGGAAATTTTATTTAAATGATAAGCAAAAAGCTCGTTTCGTAGCAGTTATCAATCCACAGGCTGCTAGCCTGACTAGTGGGTATAATGTTATCCAGGCAACTATTGCGGTTGGGTCAGGGCAAATTTTTGGCAAAGGAATTGGAAGAGGGTCTCAGAGTCAATTACGTTTCTTGCCAGAAGCTCATACTGATTTTATTTTTTCTGTAATTGCTGAAGAATTAGGTTTTGTTGGTGTTGTGATAACGCTTGTGCTGTTTGGAATAGTACTATGGAGGTTTGTGGTCATTATGGAGCGTGCTGATGATGACTTTGTTGTTTTTACTGTTGGAGGAATTGCGCTATTATTATTTGTTCAGTTTTTTATAAATGTGGGTGCTGAAATTGGTATTTTTCCACTTACGGGTGTAACCGTACCTTTTGTAAGTTACGGAGGTTCTTCAATGATTATTGATTTGTTTATGATTGGAATTGCGCAGAGCATGATTGTGAGGAAGTATTGATCTGAGCTTACAAAATGAAGCTTTCACCTTCAAGTTTACGCATTGACAAATCTTCTTTTTGATGTAATAATTTTTCTCTACCCAAATCCAAAAGGAGGTACTGATGACTCGACAGAGCATGTTTTATAGCCCCTATCTTTGTGCAAAAATGATGGAACAGGCCTTTCGAATAAAAACAGCTGGATTGGACGAAGAGGCTATTCAGCACAGAGTGCCTTTCTCGGAAACTTCAAGTTGGTTGTACTCAGCAGCTAACCGTGGAAGGCAGTTAATGTTAGTAAAGGAATACCATTCGAGACTTCTGCCTGTGCTAAAAACGCCAGAAATTGAATCTGTTGCCAGTGTGGGTGTAAATTTGATTGGAGACTTTCTTGATCGGAATGGATTTCCTTTTAGTCGTAAAGTTAAAGGGAAAAAATTGGTAGTGGCCGGAGATATGCAGGCGGAATATCGTTGGCTAGCCAAAGGAGAAAGGACATATATTACCTACCACGGTCAAAATTATTTGGCATTTCAACTTTCAAGGTGTTTGAAAAATTTTGAACCGATATTGGAAACGTACGATGTGGCCGGGTATAGGTATCCCCTAATTTCCTTGGCTACAGAGTCCCCAGACAGAACAGTCTGGTTGATGCGCTATGATGGCAAGATTTGTTCGGAGGAACAGCTAGAATGTGTTTACGCCTTAAAACGAGAAAAAAAGTATAGACTCTCTCGAAGTTTTGATCAAATTGTTGTGCCGATGGTGGATTTTAATTCGTTATCGCAAGCACAATTTTTAAGAGGAATGAAAGTCTGTGGCCAAGAAATTAGCCAGGTATTTGGAAGATTTTCTTTTAGAATGAGTGAACGAGGTACTGGTGAAAGCCTAGGTCATCGCGGCTTATCAAATGAAAAGTTTGTATTTGATGGTCCCTTCATTGCGTGTGTTGAAGATATCTATTGTGGTCCCATAGCGGTTGGATATTTTTGTCCCGAGGATTCATGGAGGCAACCCTTTCATAAGTTGTGATTCAAATTAAATACCCCGCATTTACAGAACCTTTCAAAGGTAAAACTGGTGCGGGCGTTTTATTTTAACCGATTTTTAAACCAGCTATTTATCTTAGTATTCTTGATTTTTTGAACCTGGGATAGTATGCTTTAAAAATAGATTTCAAAAATTTTAGCCTTATTATGGATTTTAAAATCGTCTCCAAATACCAACCAGCGGGTGATCAGCCGAAGGCCATAGACGAGCTCACCGATGGGTTTAAAAAAGGGTTTAAAAAACAAACCTTGCTTGGAGTTACCGGTTCGGGAAAAACATTTACCATGGCAAATGTTATTGAGCGCATTCAAAAACCAACTTTGGTAATTGCGCACAATAAAACTTTGGCTGCACAGCTTTGCAACGAGTTTCGTGATTTCTTCCCTAACAACGCGGTGGAATATTTTGTGAGTTATTACGATTACTACCAACCAGAAGCATACATGCCCAGCAGTGACACGTATATTGAAAAAGAAGCACAGATCAACCAAGAGATAGATCGCTTGCGCCATGCGTGTACCCAGGCTTTGCTTTCGCGTAAAGATGTAATTGTAGTTGGGTCTGTTTCGGCAATTTATGGTTTGGGTTCACCAACCGAGTATGAAAAAATTGTGTTGCATGTGAATGTGGGTGAGATTATAGATCGCCGGGGAATGATGGAGAGGCTTGTTAGTATGCAATTTGAGCGCACGAATACGGATTTGACTCGTGGAACTTTTCGCATGCATGGGCAGGTGCTCGAAATCATGCCTGTTAATGAAGAGTTAATTTATCGTTTAGAAATTAGTACCAAAATTGATCGTATTGAATTGGTGGATCCGGTAACACGAAAAATAAAAAAGAATTTAGAAGATGCTTGGTTTTTCCCTGCCAAACATTATGTGGTTGGTGCAGAATCTCGCAAGCGCGCTTTTGAAACCATCGGTACAGAACTAAAAGAACAATTAAAATATTTTGAAGATCATGGCAAGGTTTTGGAATACGAACGTTTAAAACGCCGCGTAGCTTATGATTTGGAAATGATTCAAAACATCGGCTATTGCAATGGTATTGAAAATTATTCTCGGCATTTTGAAGGACGCAAAGAAGGCGAACCGCCGTTTACTTTGCTAGATTATTTTTTCCATGCTTCGGAAGATTTTTTAACGATTATCGACGAATCTCACGTCACCATTCCGCAAGTGCGCGGAATGTATAACGGAGATCGCGCTCGCAAAGATACGTTGGTAGAGCACGGCTTTCGTTTGCCGAGCGCCCGCGATAACCGCCCGTTGCGTTACGAAGAATTTGAAAAGCGTATCCAGCAATTAGTATACGTTTCGGCTACGCCGACTGAGTATGAAATAACTGAAAGTAGCCAAGTGGTGGAGCAAGTGGTGCGCCCCACAGGATTAATTGATCCAGAAGTGATCATTCGCCCGATTACCCCCGTTGATGGTGGTTTGTCGCAGATTGAGGATTTACTGATTAGAATTAATGAGCGGATTAAACAAAATGAAAGAATACTCGTGACGACGCTG
>CAYUTM010000008.1:0-244 GCA_964447755.1 uncultured Gammaproteobacteria bacterium | reverse complement strand
TGTTGGAGAAAAAAATAAAAGTAAAATATTTGCACAGTGATATTGATACCCTGGAGCGTATTGAAGTGATAACGGATTTACGTTTGGGGAAAATTGATGTAATTGTGGGGGTGAATTTGCTCCGCGAGGGTTTGGATATGCCCGAGGTTTCGCTCGTTGCAATTCTAGATGCAGATAAAGAAGGGTTTTTGCGTAGTGAAACGAGTTTGATCCAAAATATTGGCAGCGCGGCAAGAAACGTGAA
>CAYUTM010000007.1:30000-32842 GCA_964447755.1 uncultured Gammaproteobacteria bacterium | reverse complement strand
CCTTTTGATGGCGCGCTGATGAGCACTTTTTTCGCTCCAGCTTTGATATGCATCCCTGCTCCGGCAGCATCAGTAAAGCGGCCCGTGCACTCGAGCGCTACATCAACATTCAAATTTTTCCACGGCAAAAGGCTCGGATCTTTCTCGGCCAACACGGGAAATTTTTTACCATCGATAATAATATTTTTCTCATCAAAGGTTACTTTTTTTTCATAGCGACCATACACGGTATCATATTGCAACAAATGCGCGAGTACTTCGGTACTGGTTAAATCATTGATCGCCACAACAGTGATGTTTTTATTATCCAATGCGATTTTGAAAGCTTGGCGCCCGATGCGACCAAAGCCATTGATGGCAAGGTTGATCATAAGTTAAAGTTATTTAGAAAATTATTTTAATTGACAACAATAGAACTGACCCTCAGAAACAACTAGTGAACAACTATCTCCGGTGCACGTACTTGGCTTGCCACAAACATCAAATACACCTTTCTTCAATACTATGCAATGCTTTTTAAATACAGTTATTTGAAAATTTTCTTTGGTGATTTGTTTACTATCAGAATAGGGTGACCGGGAATAATAAAGCGAATTACCTATTTTTTCTGTTCTCATTATATAAAAAAACGGTATGCTGTAGCGAACAAGTGCTAAGAGCAGACCCGTAGTAACAACAACTAACGCGGTAATTTTTAAGCTCTTTGGTATGCTCATAACTATAGAATGCGTATCACTTACCTGTTGCAACGAATAAAGAGGCAGGCACTGTTCTGACTACACTAACTTACAATCGCAATAAAACATTTTAAGTACTCCCCTTCGGTAAATGCAACCAACTCGGGATGGTCGATACCATGCACAAAGGATTCGATAATTTGTACGGTTCGGCCTGCGCGGGCAGCGGCTTCGCTGAGCATGTAGCGAAAATCGGTAACAGTTACGTGGGCAGAGCAAGAGCAGGTGACCAAAATTCCACCAAATGGAAGTAGTCGCAAAGCTTGCTCGTTAATTTTGCGGTAACCTTGCAAACCTTCTTTTACTTTGTGCCGATCTTTTACAAATGCGGGCGGATCCAAAATTATCACATCAAAATTCCCCGGCGATTGATCTTCCAAATATACTTTTACATCCGCCTGAATAGTTTCAAAATCTTTTTCTTTAAATTTATTTAATTTCATGTTTTCTTCAAGCAGAAGCAGGGCGGGCTCGGATGAATCGACACTCACTACCTGCTTTGCCCCAGCAGCCAATGCGTACACGCTAAAGCCACCGGTGTAAGAAAAACAATTTAAGACATTTTTATCTTTGCAATATTTTTGCAAAGCAAACCGCTTATCACGCTGATCCAAAAAGAATCCTGTTTTTTGGCCAGTTTTAATTTCAACCCAAAATTCCAAACCATTTTCTTTAATTTTTACTTTATCTGGCACCTCGCCATGGAGCACCCCCACACTAGCTTCGGCTTTTTCTATGCCACGCACTTTTACATCTGAGCGCTCGAAGATTCCTTTTGGCTCCACAATGCTAACCAAGGCTTTTACTATAAAATCTTTCCAGGCTTCTATGCCCGGGTTGTGAAATTGCACACAAAGATAATCGGCATATTTATCTACTACCAACCCAGGCAGCAAATCATTCTCACCATAAATCAACCGGTATGAATCGGTTTCTTTACTCGCCACATAGTTTTGGCGAATGTTGTAGGCGGTTTGGATGCGCTTTTCGAAAAAGCTTTCATCAATTTCTTCTTTTTCATCCCAACTCCACAGGCGCACAGCTATTTGGGAATAGGAATTGAAATATCCGTAAGCCAAAAAATTAGTTTGTTCATCTACGAGCCGTACTTCTTGGCCGCCTTTGAGCCCTTCGGGAATTGCTTTCAGCGCCCCGGAAAAAACCCAGGGGTGCCGGCCGCGGACAGGCCCGATGCGATGTTTTAAAACAGTTAAATTTTGCATGGCACTAGTGTAGCAAAAATATTTAGTGATAGCAAAATAAAGACCGACCGCACCCACCTGTCATCCTGAGCGAAGTTCGCACGTAGCGAAGGATCCCTCGAAACACACTCACGACTGTTGAGGGATCCTTCGTCGCTGCGCCGCTCCTCAGGATGACAAATGGCGACTAAATTCATACCAATTAAAAAAACACCCCAATGTAATTAGGATGTTTTTTTGGCCCCGAAGTTGTCTCGCGAATCGGGGTTCGCGTACGATGAAAGAGCGATAGTGGCTCACCAGAGGCTAGCCCACGAGGGCGAGGGTGGTGAGTTAGAGGAAAGGTCGACCAGGGGGAGCCGTCGTTGGGGATTATTCGATGATGACCCCCATGAAGTCCAAATCACTGTCCCAGACGTCCCGATTCGCGTCACAGTTCAACGCGCGCCCATCCAGGCTGAACACGTAAAAAACGTCTGGGGTTCCATTAATGTACGCGACGCATGTTCTTTTCATGCCGAGCGTTTGGTCCTCGGCCGGCAGAAGGAGTGCCTCGTCCGCGTTGGGAAAGCGCATGCCCTGGGTGCGGAATTTTGCTTCTGCGTCTTTACGGGAAACTAGACCAACCTCTGCACCTACGAGCTTTTTTCCAGGCATGATTCGGTATCGAACCATCCGCTCACCTTCGCTGGTAGGCGGATAGCGTTCATCCGTAATTTCTTTGGTGCAATGGCCTCGGTAATCACCTTTCTGAACAAGAGACGCGATTTTTCCTGAAGCACCGTCTGGAAGCTTCAAGGAGATGATGTCATCTCCACTCGGCTGAACTTCCTCTTCACCCTTTTCCACAACCTTGAGGAAGGTGCCTCCAGCCAACTGGATCGTGTCGTCCTCCAAGCGCAG
>CAYUTM010000007.1:12474-29990 GCA_964447755.1 uncultured Gammaproteobacteria bacterium | reverse complement strand
GAGATACTGGGCCTGTCACCCTTTTGAAGCTGCACATGTGAGCATCTTGGCTCAGATAAGTTCCGTTGCTGGAACCGGCGTCCTCGATAGTGAACTGGCCTTCGGGTTTCCACTTCAATACGGCATGCCTGCGTGAAACATCTGTGGCAGACCCGGGCTGAAAGTCAGCATCTCGCCCGATGGTGACTTCACCTTCGGGTGTTTCCGGTATGTCGTGTCTAGTAATAAAACCCCTATGGCGCGAAACAATCTGATATCTTTTTTGCATGGTCTTCTCCTTGTACTACGGGTGGTTCCAATCTTCCTAAAAAAACTAGAATCACCCGTTTACAAAAGAGAAGTGTTTTTTAAAATAAAATGAACAGATGTATTTACTATGTATAACCTTTCGTCCTCTCAATACATTCTCAAGGACTCATCAGTCCCGATTAAATCGGGATAGGCTCGCTGATTATTTGTCTCAGGTTCAGCGTGACCTGGGAGACTCTGCTTCCTCTTGGCTCTCCATTTTTCTAAACGGGGACAAAACGGGTTGGACAGCGGGACGAAGGCGACCTAGCTTAACCGGCCTTTTTGGCCTCCGCCGGCTCCAGGACGCCCTCCTTTCGGTTGGCGTTGTAGAAGCCGGACACATGCGTCGTGTCCTGCCCCCCCACCATCATGTAGCCACGGATGTTGTACATCCCCGGGGCCCCGGACTCGTACTCGAGACCGGTGATCTTCATGGTGACGACACCCAGGTTGGGGTCTTCCACCTTGAAGGTGACGGTGGCCGGGTTTCGCGGATCATACGCGTTCATCAGAGCGCTCATGATGCCAGCGCTATCAGGGTTCCGGCTGTCATTCTTGATGTGGATCTTTGACATCTCAGCTCCTGTGTTTCAGGTCACACCCAACCTTTGCTAAGAATCAAGCAAAGGCTAGGAAAACCCGCCCACAGAAAACATCAATTTTGTTCAATTTATGAACCACGCACTATACCACAAAAACTACACTTTGTCAATCTAAACTTGTGGCTAAAATTAGCCATTTTAAGCATCCAAAAACCAAAAAAACGAGCACACCTACGTGCGCTCGCTTAATGTTTAAGCTAATCTTAGAACTTACAAATCAAATTCGCATCACTATTTGGATCAATCACCCACTTACCAAACATCGCTACCGTATTGGTTGGGTCGATTTGGCAGCAAGTCACCCCTTGCGCAGGAGCTGGCAAGTTAGGACAATAAGGCTTTGGTGCACAGTTATCGCTTGAGCTTGAGCATGGTTTTGGTGGCTCAACCGGGCAGCTGCTGGCGTTGCTTGGGTCACAAGACTTACCCAAAGAAATCGAAGTAATATTTGAGTCACCAATAATAATACCGTTTTGGTAAGCAAAAACTTGATATTGATAGGTAGAATTAAAACCTACACTAAAGTCATCAGTGGCGTATGAACTAAATCCTTGAGCAGTAGGAATTTTTTGAACTGGATAAAACGGATCGATGAGTGAATATTGTTTGTATAATTGATAAGAATCAGCACCAGATACTGCATCAAAGCGTACTTTTACCATTGGAGTTTGACCAACAGTACCATCGCTTACCGAAACACCGAATTTAACTGGCATTGGCGGTACTGGTGGGTTTGGTGTGCTGGTATCAAACACAGGAATATCATCTCTTCTTTTCATTATACTCACTGGCTGATCAGAGGATGGTGTTGGTAGAGTACCAAAAAGATCATTAATAGTAACACTGTTAAAAATGAAACCATTTTGATCAACGATTTGTTCTGGCTCGCCTCTTCTGGTAGCGCGTAGTATATCGAGAGTAACTTTGTAGGCACCTGGTTGTGCTAACATTTTTTTATCCAAAAACTGTGAAACATATATCACAGGAGTTCCTTTTCCTGGCAAAACCTGTCTTGTTGCTTTTTTTTCTGAAAGAATTTTTCCATCCGGTCCAATTAACCGACGGCGTAAAACAAAATTAGATAAACTAGGTTTTTTCTCAACATTATTTACCCATTTATAACTAAATTTTAAATAATTTCCTGGCTTTAATTGTGGTTTATTTGCTGGAAGTGATAAGGCAAAGCCTGAGTACGAGTTAGATGGCTCCCAATTTTCAGGAGTTTTCGGAACCATTCTCATCATTGAATTAATTGTGTCATCAGCCGAAGCAGTGTGCGCGAACAAAAACGAACTAACACCGAGTAATCCTCCCACCAGTGTTAGCAAACCTATTTTTAAAAACTTCCCCTTAGTTTTCATAGGACTATATATTTAAATGAATAACACATAAATTATAACACATAAATAAAATATCCCCCAAAATGGGGGATATTTTATTTTTTAATTTGAGGGATATTACTTCATCTGTTCAGCTACTTCATCCGCAAAATTTTTGGAAGTCTTTTCAATTCCTTCACCTAGTTCAAAACGAACAAAGCGGCGGATAGTTATTTTTTCACCAGTTTCCGCAGTCTTTTCAGCAAGCAAACCTTGTATTTTTTTAGAATCATCTTTTATAAATGGTTGTTCTAAAAGACAATTCTCTTCATAAAATTTCTCAAACTTTCCTTTCAAAATATTTTCAATAACATTCTGAGGCTTTCCTTGTTGCTTAAGCTGTTCAGAATAAATTTCTTTTTCTTTTTCCATAGTTTCGGTTGAAACTGCTTGTCTGTCTAAGTATCGCGGATTTGTGGCAGCAATATGCATAGCAATTTCTCTCACCAAATCCTTAAAGCCATCTGTGCGGGCAACGAAATCTGTTTCGCAGTTTACCTCTAACAAAACACCGATTTTACCCACCCCATGAATATAAGCAGAAACCACGCCTTCAGAAGCAACTTTGTCAGCTCGTTTGGCTGCTTTCACAATTCCTTTCTTTCGTAAAATTTCACCAGCTTTTTCCTGATCTCCACCAGCTTCTTCCAAAGCGTTTTTACAATCCATCATTCCCGCACCTGTTGACGCACGAAGTTTAGCAATGTCACTAGATGTTATAGAAGACATATAATATGTTCTTTATAATAATTTAGAAGATTCAAATATCCGATTATGGCTCTAAACTGATTGCTCTTTCGTCAAAGCTCTTTTTTCTTTTTTAGGAGCGTTTTTTTCTTCAATAGAAGTTATTTTATTTTTTTTGAACTCTTCAGTACCTTCATTAGCTGCTGCAGCTACTAGCTGCGCAATCATTCTAATAGAATTTACCGCATCATCATTTGCAGGAATAACATAAGTTGCTTTTGTCGGATCAACATTAGTATCACATACTGCCACTGTTGGAATATTCATCTTTCGAGCCTCGGTGATTGCTGTTTTTTCAATACGTAAATCAGCAATATATAAAGCATCTGGCAATCGATCAAGTCCAACCAAACCTTTCAAATACTTGTCCATTTTCTCTACCTGTTTTTTAATTGCAACCTGTTCTTTTTTAGTATATTTCTCAATTTCACCAGTTTTGATCTGGTCGGTTAAAGTCATGTATTTTTTTAAACGTCTTTTGCATTCATCAAAATTAGTTAAAAGTCCGCCAATCCATCTTTCTACCAAATAAGGCATTCCACAACTTTCAGCTGCTTCTCGAATAATGCTGCGGGCCTGTCGTTTTGTGCCCACAAATAGAACAATTTTACCCTCACGTGCCAAACCTCTAACATAATCAAGAGAGGTAACCAGCTCTTCTTCAGTTTTTTCTAAATTAATAACATGGATCCCATTTCTGGTTCCAAAAATATAGGGCTGCATTTTAGGGTGCCACCGTGAACTTTGGTGACCAAAATGGACACCCGCTTTAAGCATGTCTACTAATGTAGGCATTTGTAACATATATTTCCTTATTACTTCCTCTTAGCATTACCCTGTAAATGGTTACAGGGAGGAAAAATTTTGCTAATGAGTGATAAATATTGGTCGATTATACACAAACAAGCTCGTTTTAGTCAAGAGCACGCATCTAATACGTGTGCCAAAGTTGATTTATCAACACTTCTTGGCTATAAAATTGACCATTAAGCAGTTTTTTTGTATACTACCCACTATCGTAAGATCAAGGAGGGTCTTATGACGCATCTCAAGCGCCTTCTTTCACAACAGCAATCTATATTTGAGCGCGCAAATACCATCTCGAACTATAGTTTAAAACTAGTAAGAAGAGATGGTTTTTTGTTTACAAACCCTTGTAATGACAAAATAACTATGCTAAAATCAGCGCATATCAGCATATAACTGTAACTTTTTATGACCAAAGAAAATACTACACCATCAAATTATAGCGCCGAAAGCATTACCGTCTTGGAAGGTCTTGAAGCAGTTCGAAGGCGTCCTGGCATGTACATTGGATCTACCGGCCCAACAGGCTTGCACCATCTCATTTGGGAAGTCGTAGACAACTCCATCGACGAAGCAATGGCCGGTTATTGTTCCAAAATTTATATTACACTATTGCCAGATCACAAAATTGAAGTGCGTGACAATGGTCGAGGCATACCAGTTGATATTCATCCTCAAATGAAAGTGAGTGCACTTGAAGTTGTTATGACCAAACTGCATGCTGGTGGAAAATTTGGCGGGGAAGGTTATAAAATTTCTGGAGGGTTACATGGTGTGGGTGTTTCAGTAGTTAACGCTTTATCGGTTTACACCAAAGCCGAAGTACATCGCGAAGGTAAAATTTGGACCCAAGAATACAAGCACGGGGTGCCACAAGCAAAAGTAAAATCAACAGGTTCCTGCGATGATACAGGAACAATAATTACTTTTCAGCCCGACGACACTATTTTTGAAACAACAGATTTCGATTGGAAAACAATCATCGACCACTTACGACAACACAGCTATCTCACTAAAGGTATCCATTTAATTATTAAAGATGAGCGCAGTGCTGAAGAAAAAAAAGTTGACAAGACTGCTCTTGATTTTTCTAATCCTACATATCAATTTTATTTTGAAGGAGGAGTTGCTTCATATGTACGCTACTTAAACCACAACAAAGAACCCAAAAATGAAACAATTTTTTACATTGAAAAAGAGGCTGAGGGAGTGCAGGTAGAAATCGCCCTTCAATATACAGATGAATATTCAGAAAATCTTTTTGCCTTTACCAATAATATTTATAACCCAGATGGCGGAACTCATGTGGCAGGTTTTAGAACAGCCCTGACAAGAAGCTTAAATACCTACTCACGAAACAAAGGTTTTCTCAAAGAGAAAGACCCTAATGTAACAGGTGAAGATGTAAAAGAAGGTTTAAATACCGTTATATCTGTAAAAATTCGTGACCCACAATTTGAAGGTCAAACAAAAGCAAAATTAGGTAACACCGAAGCAAAAACTGCGGTTGAAAATGTCATGGGTGACGAGTTTTTAATCTTTCTAGAAGAACACCCAAAAGATGCTGAAGCAATTATTAACAAATGTTTATTGGCCGCACGAGCAAGAGCTGCAGCTAAAATTGCGCGTGATTCTATTTTAAGAAAAGGTGCGCTAGAAGGATTCACCTTACCCGGAAAACTTGCGGACTGCTCAAGCAGGAGCGCTGAAGAATCTGAACTGTTTATTGTTGAGGGAGATTCGGCAGGTGGATCTGCAAAACAAGGACGTGATCGAAAACATCAAGCAATTTTACCGCTACGTGGAAAAGTACTCAATGTTGAACGAGCGCGTTTAGATAAAATTTTGATTAACAATGAACTCAAATCACTCATTATTGCGCTTGGCACAAATATTGGAGAGCAATTTGATATAACAAAACTTCGCTATCATCGTATTGTGATTATGACTGATGCTGATGTTGACGGAGCCCATATTCGCACACTTTTGTTAACGTTTTTTTACCGTCACTTTCCTCAACTTATTACGAATAGTCATATTTATATCGCCCAACCCCCACTTTTTAGTGTGAAATACGGTAAAGAAATACACTACGCATATAATGACGAAGAGCGAGAAAAAATTATTCAGAACATAACAGCTCAAAAAAATAAAAACACCACTTCCAAAAAAACCGAAGAAGAAAAAGAAGTGGTAGCAAAAGAATCTGAGGAAGAAGTGGATCCAGAAAATAGAATGTTAGACATCGGCGGCATTAAAGTGAATGTCCAAAGATATAAAGGTTTGGGAGAAATGAACGCCGAACAGCTTTGGGAAACGACCATGGATCCCGCTCGACGTATTATGAAACAAGTTCATGTAGAAGATGCGCAGCTTGCTAACGAAACATTTGAGATTCTTATGGGAGAAGATGTAGAACAGCGCAAGAAGTTCATTCAAACCCATGCCAAAAGTGTGCAGAATTTGGATGTATAAAATATAAACTTGACTTTTTCACTCATATCGAGTACTATTTGGGACATTAACAGCCCCAAGGCTGTTTTAAAAAACCTGTTATTTTATGAACATTATTTCATCAATCAAAAACTATTTTGTTGGTTCCTACGCCGAAATGCAAAAAGTGACGTGGCCTACCAAGCAACAAACCATTAATTACAGCATTCTGGTAATTAGTTTAAGCGTTGGTTTAGCACTTTTCTTTGCTCTCTTAGACTACATATTTAATGCCGGAATCACTTTACTAATTACTAAATAATTTTTTAATGCTTACGAAGCCCACGAGGCTTACGAGGCTTACGAGGCTAAAAAATAATGGCCTATTGTAAGCCTTGGTGGGCCTTGTAAGCCTTGTAAGCCTTCATTTCTATGGCCAAACAAGTCTCCCAGGGTCGCAGATGGTATGTGCTACATACCTATAGCGGCTACGAAGAAAATGTAAAAAGAAATTTGGAGCAACGTATCGAGTCGTTCGATATGCAAGATAAAATTTTTGGAGTTTTGGTGCCGAAAGAAAAGAAAATCAAAATCAAAAACGGCAAACGCGTTTCCATCGATGAGAAAATCTTTCCGGGTTATGTGCTGGTTGATATGATGGTAACTGATGATTCCTGGTATGTGGTACGAAACACTCCGAATGTTACTGGATTTATTGGTTCTGGTACTACTCCTACTCCAATTGACCAAAAAGAAATTGACGGTTTGTTAAAGCGAGTTAACTCCGGAGAGCCACAACAAAAGATTGATGTGGAAATTGGTGACATTGTGAAAATTACTGATGGACCGTTCAAAAACTTTGAAGGCAAAATCAGCAATGTTGATCACGAACGCGGACGTATCAAAGTTATGGTTTCCATGTTCGGTCGTGAAACCCCAGTTGAGCTTGATGCCTTGCAAGTGAAAAAAGTATAAAAAAATAATTTAATTACCTTACTGGTTCTCTACCCAACGAGACGCTTCTCAGTAAATTTAAAAGCTTACGAGGCCGCCAAAGGCTTACGAGGCTTACCATGTTTGATAAAACTGCGTAAGCCTTGTAAGCCTTGTAAGCCTTGTAAGCCTAACAACTATGGCCAAAAAACTATTAACCCAAATCAAATTACAAATTATTGGCGGAGCTGCTAACCCAGCGCCACCAGTAGGTCCAGCACTTGGACAAGCCGGGGTGAACATCCAAGCTTTTTGTAAAGAATTTAACGATAAAACTCAAGACAAAAAAGGTGATGTTGTGCCGGTTGTTATCAGCGTGTATGCTGATCGCAGTTTCAGCTTTATCATGAAAACCCCGCCAGTTGCAGAGCTTATTAAAAAAGCTGCCAACATCAAAAAAGGTTCTGGAAAACCTTTGCAAGAAAAAGTTGGCAAAATTACCAAAGCACAAGTTCGAGAAATTGCGGTAAAGAAAATGCCAGACTTAAACGCCAACGATGTAGAAGGTGCAATGAGAATGGTAGAAGGAACTGCTAAACAAATGGGTGTAACAGTAGAAAAATAAAAAAACAATTAAAAAAATCCGAGTGACGTTCACTCGGATTTTTTATTTAGCGAACCCTTTCTCATACAAGTTTTTAAAACAATCTGCTACTAATAAAATATCCTCCTTTAACTGATATACCGTACTCATACTTACCACTAAACAAGAATTTAAATTATCTTCTTTATACTCTGGCATAGAAATAATGAAGGGGATTTTGTAACCATTACCCTCAGGATACCGCTCTGCCTCATTCATTTTATCAGATTTAGGATGAACTAGACCAAGGTACTCACCACTATAATACTTAATCAAAGTAGTCCACAATTTTTCTAAAACTTCCACCATATTTATATCCTGTGTTTGATCAATTACATACTGTTTTAAAAAAAGCAGGTCATGTTTATGCGCAGGCTCTACATTCCACAATTTTCCCAAACCTTTTAGATATAACTCAACGCCGTGTTTAAAACTAAAAACAACTGGTTTTATAAGATTTCCTGCTGAAAATTTAAATTTAAAATTTTTTTCATAATTATAACAATGCAAAGATTTTTCTTCTATATTTTTTAATTCATCCAGTAAAGAATCACAACAAATAGTAGCGCATAAAAAATAGCTCTCAGACAAAATCTTCCAATCATAAACATCGTTGATTTTATTCATAAACGTCGTTGATTTTATCAAACCACTGATCATCTTTATTAGAGACATGCACAATTTCCGAAGACGTACCTTCTAATTGATGCCTTACTAAATTCTATTTAATCTTACCCCCTTCTTTCAACGACAATCGAACACTTGGTCAAAAGCGCAGCAAGCGCACCCACAGCTGCAAATACTGGCAAAAGAACAGTGCCCACCACCGCAAAAGTCAAAGGGATTTCCATCAACGTTTTATCTTGTTCATCTTTGATAATTATTCTGCGCACATTCCCCTCTTTTACCAATTGCTTTATTTTTTTAACCAACTGTTCACTGTTAACTTTAAACTCCTCTTTGGTTGATTGTTTTTTAGGCATACAAATAAATTAATAAATAAACATCGCATCTCCAAAACTATAAAACCGATATTCTTTTTTTATAGCCTCCTCATAACAGCGTAACATAAATTCACGATCTTCGGCAAAAGCAGAAACAAGCATAAGGAGAGTTGATTTTGGTAAATGAAAATTGGTAATTAAGGCACTAACAATTTGGAATTCAAATCCTGGTGTGATAAAAATATCAATATCACCTTTAAAGGCGCGCAGTTGTGGAGATTGGATTTCACGCGCCATTCCCTCTAGGGCACGCATGCTGGTAGTGCCAACAGCGATTATTCTGCGGCCTTCTGCTTTGGCACGGTTGATCACCTCAGCATCAACTTGGCTGATCTCAACCAGCTCACTATGCATCGTATGCTCTTCCACAACTTCGGATTTCACTGGTAAAAATGTTCCAAGACCCACATGCAAAGTTACTTCAGCAAACTCAACACCTTTACTTCTTAACTTTTCTACCAGCTCGGTTGTAAAATGAAAACCAGCTGTTGGTGCAGCAACCGAGCCCACATGTTTGGCATACACTGTTTGATAGCGATTTTCTAATTCAGGAGTATCAACCCCACCAGATTCATCGCCTTCAATGTATGGCGGAAGTGGAATACTTCCATAACGATTAGCTTTTTCACGTACTTCGTCTTCGTCATCAGCAAATTGAACCAACACCGTACCATCAGCTTCCTTGAACAAAACTTCTGCTTCAAAATCTTTAGCAAAAAATAGCTTCATTCCTAAACGTAATTTTCTAGCTGGTTTAGCCAACACTTTCCACACCCCCCTGTTTTGCATGGGGCGTACCAAAAAAATTTCTACTTCGCGCTCATGAAAAATATTGTCTGTAGAAAAAGAACCATCACCAGTTGTTTTCTTAATCCCATCACTTAACTCATCGAGCAAAATTTTCCCACTAAGCCGCGCTTTAAAAACTTTAGAATTATTCCACACCACCACATCCCCTGCATGCACGTAATCCACGATATCATAAAAATGCCGATCATCAGTCGTTTTGTCTTTTCTATCAATAATCATCAGCCGAGAATGATCGCGTGGTTCGAGTGGGGTTTGGGCGATGCGATCAGGGGGGAGGAGGTAGTTAAAATCATTTGTTAACATAGTGGAAAGGCTTACGATGCTTACGAGGCCGATAAGGCTTACAAGGAAACTAATTAAATGATTTGATAAACTGATAAAGCAAGAAGCCGACTTCTGCTCTTTTGTTTTCAATAAAATCGTATTGTTTTGTGTTGATATATCCTAGTGCAAGAGATAATTCTAAATAACACCTGCATTCGTCAAGCGAACCATTTGCAATATATAGATAACGTAAAAAATCTTTATCTGTTGGCTTACCACGACCCTCAACAATATTTGCCAACACTGAAACCGCCGCTCTTCTAAACTGACTAGTAAGGCCAAATATTTCTTCTTTAGGAAAAAGTTTGCTCAAACGATAAGAAAGTTTAACAAATTGAAACGATTTTTTCCAGACTAACAAATTATGATAATCCTGCATAGTTAATACGTGAATATTACTATAGCCTCGTAAGCATTGTAAGCTTTTTAAGCCTGGCAAGCCTTCATCTCAAATACTTCCTCGCATTCGCATTCTGCTCTTCCAAAGTTCTTGCATAATGCAAATGCCCTGTGTCATCACTCAAAAAATACCAGTAATCATTTTTTTGTGGATGGAGTGCAGCATTGATTGCGGCTACGCTCGGACTAGCGATTGGACCTGGTGGTAAGCCGGCGTATTTGTAGGTGTTCCATGGAGAATCAATTTGGCGCTCTTCCCCGGTGGTAAATACATCACCACTTCTATTAACCAGATAGTGTACTGTGGAATCTACTTGCAAACGAATACCACGCTGCACGCGGCGCCACAAGATATCTGCAACTATTGAACGGTCTTCGGGGAATTTGGTTTCTTTTTCGATAATGCTGGCCATGGTCACAATCTGATGGATAGTTTTTTTACTATCTTTAATTTCTTCTCGCATAGCTGCGTTTATTTCAGTATCTCTTTGGAATATCATTCGATCAATAATTCCTTCTGCGAGCGATGCATCCTTAAATACACGATATGTTTCTGGTGCCAAATATCCTTCTAAATTTAATTTAGCCGGTATTTGTTCGGTCAGATCCATTGATGGTCCATAAAACCAAGGCTCATCTTGTGTTGATCGGTGCACAGGTTTGCCTGTAACACTAAAAACCGCCTCAGTGCTTGTAGCAAGTTTTTTTTCAACCAGGTAGTCTGCGATTTGGCGTAAATTCCAACCGGGAATGATGGTAATGGTTACTTCTTCTCGTGGTGGTGGTGGAATATATTTAGGATGCATCTTGCGGTAATACCAAATACCTACAGTTGGTAGACAAACAAGAAACAAGAGGCAAACGATAATTATTTTTTTGTTGAGAGACATACAAAATTTTAATCACCAATTTTAAATAAAACTTTATTCTTAATATATACCGGCATTTCCCAATCTGCATGATCTGTCCACGGATGATATATCCATCTTTCTACACCATCACTAACCTTGTCAATTCTAGCAGGATCGCCAAACGCATCTTTAATTCTTTCTTCACCCCATCCAGCCAAATCTTCTCCCACGTGACCAATCAAACTTCCTCGTCTCGCAATCTGCATCTGTTTAACACGCTCTAGTTTAACAAATTTGACCGCTTCTTCAGGGTCGTAAAATCCTTTTTCCCAAAAATAAAATGTTACAGAACTACCAATGATTCCATCCGGAAAAAATGGATCAGGACCTAAATCTAGGTTTACCATACGTTTATAAGGTGGTGATGCGATGAAGTAAGCGGAAAAAATAAAAGTGCATAAAGTAATTAGTAAATACTGTGGTAAAAATCTAATTCTAATAATTTTTGTTTTTACCAACCAAAATAAATAAAAAATATTCAGTAATACTGAAACAAAAAATGCTATTGCAACATGGGACTTGTTCCAATTATCTCCATAAAAATAAACTAAAAAAATCCAGGCGGATAAAATCGATATGATAGTAGTTGGGATGAAGAAAATAATTTTTTTGTTCACAAAATGTTTTTTACATTATAAACCTTCTTTAATTCTAGAAATAATAATTTCTTTCACCATTTCATTAACTTCCCTATTTTTCAGATTATCATAATGGCGACCAAATTCCTCATCCTCAAAAATCAAACCTCCTATTTCTACTGCCTGACCATACCGTGGCCTAAAATTCCAATGAACATGCGGGTCGGGATCAGCCTTCTTATAGGCGTCGTTCATTAAACAAGTCCAATTAAACATGGCGGCTCCAAATGTTTTGCGAAGCGCGTCCTCAAGCCTTTTTACCAGCCCCACATATTCTTCCCATTCTACTTTTTCTAACTCTGCCAAATCCCCACAATGTCTCTTTAATACAACAAAGCATCTACCCAGATAAGTTTGGTTTGGAGAAATAAAAACTTTCCAATAGTTTGTCTCCAAAATAAAATCTTTTTTATTTTCACAGAAAAAACAGGTCATGTGTAAATACTTATCTATCGAAAATTTTTATTGGTCTTCATCGACTCTAACCTCTCCATCCACCACTTCCACAACACCTCACCATTCAAATTTTTTCCCATTTTTCTCATATACACAATTCTATCAGCAAAAGCTTGGTGGTATTTTTTTAAATTTCCTTCTGATTGTAAGGCCCATTTAGAAAGTTCAACCTCAATTTTTTCTTTTTGCAAAACATATTCGGCTGCAACATATCTATTCTTGGAAACATCAAAATCAATTGGTTTGATTGTTGTTTTTTGCTTGGCTCCAAATATACTTTTAGACAATGTTTTAATACGCGCAGCCCTAGTCTGTTCGCAAAAAATAATCACATTCGCTCCAATTATTTTCCTCTTTGTTAAAATCTTTCGGGTATTGAGTAAATTTTCTAGCGTAGAAAGAGATTCTTTTTCCGGTACACAAATCCAATTTTTGGTAATTTTTGATAAAAAAATTCGTGACTTAATCATGTTGTTAAAAAATTTTTCCATCTCTTCCCCTTCAATTCGCTGATGGGGTTTGAAACAATCAGTTTTTCCACCACTAAAAATAATAAGTGGTTTGGAAATATTATTTTTTACCACAATATCGTAAATCTTATTAAAGACCATTTTTAAATAAAAATTGTAATTTTCATCTTTGAAAATATTCTTGGGTATACCGTAGCCGAAAATTGAAAATACAGTGGTCATAAATTATTTACAAAATATTATATCTACTTACTACAAAAAACTAACAGATTAGTAAGCCCATCGGTTTTATTTTCAAACTGTTTACCACTCAAACTACTTCTTCATTTTCTACGTAAACAAAATTTGCCAAATCTCTAATATCCCGCACAGTTCCTCCGCTATATCCAGGAATATATGCTTTTATCTCTTTGTTATTTTTTACGGTTTGAGAATCTTTCTCATTTAAAGTAAAACGGAATCTAAAACTCGGATCGTTTACTCTAATCAAAATTGTGTCTGAATAACCGAATCTATCACCACTGTAAATTTCTAATTCATTGTTTTGCATTGCACTCGTCTGTCTACAAAAAAATGGACCTTCTTGATTTTTGTGATCCAAACTTTTCATTGCCGCAACACCATTAACAAGAACATACCCACCTGGCTTTGTCACCCGTATTAATTCATTAATGGTCTCCAATGGATTTTCTAAATATCGCAAACCATATATACACTGGCAATAGTTAAAGGACTGGCTAGCAAAGGGCAGGGAACTGTTTGCGTCGAGTTGAACAAAATTTTCAGGCATTTCATTTTTGGATTTATGATAATCAGCTGAGACAACAATGACGCCATTTCCTTGTATACCTCTTGAGAGATTGCTCTCGCCCGAACATAAATCTAAAATTTTAACCCCTTCTTTTTCCTTCAATTCCTTAGCTCTTTCAATATACCCTTCTAAACCACCGCGCAAATCATCCGAAAAACCTTTTACTGGTATTATATCTAAATCCGCATCAGAAATTTTATAACCGCCTTTTTCTAAGTCTTTTAGGATAAAATCAACATCCTTAATCCCCCGGTCACGAGTAGTAGCGTCTTTAAAAAATGGATTACGTAAAACTTCAGACATAATAGTATTTAAATTATATTATTTTTTTAAATAAATTAGCTTCTTACTCATCCCACTTCTCCCTCGCCCACTCTAATCTTTCCGGTACCCCAATATCTATCCACAGCTTATCCGATTCATACACATCCAAATTTTGCATCTTCGGAAAAACTTCGTATTCAATACTAAAACTTGATTGTTCGGGAAAATGCTTTTTAGCATGAGGAGTAAAAATATAGAAACCACCGTTGATAAATCCTGGTTTTTTAATTCCCTCTTTTTCTTTAAAAGATTTCAAACGGAAATTCTCATCATACTCCAGCGTGCCATACGTTGAAGCATCAGGAACTTTTGCAGCCAAAATTATTCCTTCACTTTCTGGTTTCAACCGCTGTAACATATCTTTGAGTGGCACAGTGGTTAAAATATCACCATTGATAATTACTGCTGGCTTATCTGGATATGGCGCAAGACTCCAGGCGTACTTTGTGGCCCCACCAGTCCCGAGACGCTCTGGTTCGATCGCGTAAATTATCTCCATTCCATTTCGATGCGTTCCTACAATTTCTTTCAACACACCAGCCAAGTGCCCGGCCGCCAACACTACATGGTTAATTCCCAATTCTTTTATTTTTTCCAGCTGCCAATCCAAAACTGTCTTACCTTTTATTTCCAGCAAAACTTTGGGAATACTTTTTGTAATTTCTCCCAGGCGAGTAGACAAGCCACCGCATACAATAATTGCGTTCATACTTTTTTACTTAAAATTTTCCACGACATACAAAAACAACGGCAAAAGACTAAAATGAATTATTTCATTAAAAGTTATCGCTACGATAATTCCTCCCACCACATCACTCGGGTAATGCACTCCCGCAAAAACCCTACCCCACGCCACCCAGAGAGCCAAAAAGAATAACCCCCCGCTCCATGGTAAATGCAAAGCAACTGCTACCAAGAAAACCAACAATGCCAAGGTAGTGTGGTCGGAAGGGAATGTTTTGTGAGGAAAGTGTGGTGGCGGATCGATAAGCACTTTGGTTTGGGTGAACACCACATACGGCCGGGATTGTTTAACTACCAAGCCGATAATATTGTTGGTGAGCCACGCCAAACTTAACACTACACCCAAAAAACCTACTTGTTTGGCAAGCAAAAACCAGTCGGGCAAAGCAATAGAGGCCGCGGCAGTAAAAAACCACCCCAACATGGCCACAACCACCCATTCTGCCCCAGCACGACCAAAAGCATCCCAAAATTTACTCTTGCCAACTAGACTATTAATTTTGAAAAAAAGACGGGTATTGAAATTCATATATTACTGGCATTCTAGCAATTCTATACCCCCCTGACAACCCCACCACACTTGAAAAAATAAGTTAGTATGTTATAGTCTGAACATCAAAATAAGGCTGTAAACAAATCAAATCTAATAACTCACATGTCTTACTCGCGCCTGTAGCTCAGTGGTTAGAGCACTGCCCTTATAAGGCAGGGGTCGATGGTTCGATCCCATCCAGGCGCACCACGCTCTTTTGAACCGAAAACCAAAGGAGGGTTGCATGCGCCCCAAGAAGATAATCGCAGATCTGTTATTTGTAATCCAAATTGTCGGTGCGTTAGTTTTCTGTGGAGCATATTTCTTGCGCTCCCTACACGATGTGAAAGGTTCTAGTCTCGTGCAATTTGGTTTGGTGGCCACTTACCTATTGTTCCATTTGGGTTTGGGCGTCGGCGCTCATCGGGCTTCGCCTAGTCGAACAACTCGACAAGCAATATTTACCTACACCCTCTGGTTTGTACTTATCTCAGCAGTCTTTGTCGCGACCGGCACAAACCAAGCATATCGATGGAATGATAAAGAAACCATCCAACTACTAACGACTGGCATTCTTACAGCCATCGTGCTGGCAGCAATCGCAATACAACACAAAAAATTATCCGATCCAATGGCAAAAGGACTCTTCGCCATTGCCTACAAATCTGTGCCACAATTACTCCTAGCCTGGAAATTCCTGGCCGAAGGCGCTTCAGGAACACCTGGCTTATCAGTGATTATGGGCCACTTCACCATTCTTATTCGAATCGGCCAAATTTATTTCATGGTTCGAGAAGCAGGTTGGGATCGTAACCGCATCTGGCTGGCAACCAGCGAGACACTAAATGAAGCAAGCTGGATCATCGCGTCCACAGCCTGGCTATTCGTATCGTAACGGGCATTCGCATCACGCGATCCCCGTTTTTTTATTTTAAATTGATACTTTGATTGAAATGAGCTAGTATTAACTTATCGAACAAATAAAGGATGCGAGTCCTAATATTTTTACTCTTAAACACAAACCTATGAAAAAGCATATCGCCTACCTAGCAAGTGTTTTAGCCATCGTAGTTTTAGCTGGAGCAGGTTGTACAGACACCGATTATACCTACCCAGAACCAACCACAACCCCGGGAACTAATACCACCACTACAAACAACCCTCCAACCACCACCCCAGAAGCCACTTCACTCACCTACAAGAATACCGCATACGGATTTACTGTAGAGCTTCCTCAAACCTGGAAAGGATACAAAATTATCACAGAAAAATGGGAAGGGTTCGTGTTTAACAAAGATCAAACCCAAAATATCAAATCAACTGAGGGTCCAAAACTTAGTATCCGCCACCCAAAATGGACTGCGCAGGTGAAGCGCCAAGACATCCCCGTTCTGGTTTTTACTATCAAACAATGGGATGACCTTCAAGCTGGCACCATTCATCTTGATACAGCTGCACCAGTTTTACCAAGCGAACTAGCCAGAAACACCAAATACGTCTTTGCCTTACCAGCCCGCTACAATTTCGCCTTTCCTGAAGGCAACGAAGAAGTTGACCAACTGATCCAAAATAAGGCGGTTAAAGCATTGTAAAATATACCTCCAACCATAAAAACACCTCGTCGTGGGGTGTTTTTGCTTCTCGGGCTTGAGTTTTCAGCGCTTTTAAGCTATAGTTATGAAAATCTATGGCTAAAAATATCCAAAAATTCACGGTAACTTCCGAAAAAAACAAACCTCGTTTGGATATTTTTTTGTCTGAGGAAATGAATATTACACGTTCGCAAGTTCAAAAACTGATTGAACAAAAACTTATTTTGATCAACGGAAAAGTTGCTCAAAAATCTGGGAACATGTTGAAAGAAAACGATGTGATTTCTTACGACACTAGTTTGAAAGAAGTTGAAAAACCAAAAAATATTATTTCTAGAATTAAAGAAAAAATTACTACTCCTAAAATTGAACTCAACATTATTGCGGAAACACCAGATTACCTAGTGGTAGAAAAACCAACTGGCCTACTCACCCACCCCACCATGGCCGGAGAAAAAAATTCTCTTTCCACTTTGCTAGTTAAAAAATATCCGGAATTAAAAAAAGTTGGCGAAAATCCCCTGCGCCCCGGAATTGTGCACCGTCTTGATAAAGACGCCTCTGGATTGTTGGTTGTGGCTCGAACACCAAGAATGTTCAAACATTAAAAGACGCAGTTTAATAAACGAACAGTAGAAAAAGAATATGCGGTTTTAGTTCATGGTG
>CAYUTM010000007.1:0-12464 GCA_964447755.1 uncultured Gammaproteobacteria bacterium | reverse complement strand
GGTCGCGTTGCAAAAGATGAAGACGAAATAAATTTCCCCATCGCCCGCTCGCAAACCAACGATCGCATGGCCGCTCGCCCACTTACTACTCTCCAAGGTTCCGATGATTTGTCACCATTAAACCCCGGTGAAAAAGAAGCCAAGTCCGAATTTTTTGTGGAACAAAGATTTATCAACTTCACCTTGCTCAGCGTGAAAATTCACACGGGGCGTATGCACCAAATTCGTGTTCACCTATTAGCATACAATCATCCTGTAGTTGGCGACCCATTATACTTTCAAAAAAAGAGAAAAGATATGTGGGACAAAAAATTAGGCAGACTTTTCTTGCACTGCACCACTCTAGGATTTAATGATTTAGAAAAAAATAATGTTCAATTTAAAAGTACCCTACCAAAAGAACTAGAAAATTTTCTAAAAACAATTGCTTAATTTTTATGAAAAAACAAGGTCAGCTTGTTGTGTTTTCTGCACCGTCTGGTGTTGGAAAAGATTCCATCATCAAAGGACTACTAAAACTAAACCCAGCAGCCACACGGCTAGTCACCACAACCTCTCGCCCTCCCCGACCAGGAAACCAGGAAGGCGTGGATTACTATTTCATCTCCAAAGAAGAATTTGAAAAGCGTATTGAGAACGATGAATTTGTTGAATATAATATCTACACCAACAATTATTACGGAATTCAAAAAAAACATCTTGAAGAAACTCTTTCAAAATTTCCCTTAATTTTAACGCAGCTTGATATTAATGGAAAAAAACATCTTGAAGATGCTCATATAAATCATACTTCCATTTTTATACTCCCTGAAGAGCTAGATATTTTGCGAAAGAGACTTGAAAATAGAGGTGGTTTAAGTAAAGAAGAAATCAACAGACGTCTTGATGCTGCAAAAAATGAAATTACTTTTGCACCCAAATATGACTATTCAATTGTTAATTATGAAGGAAAACTACAAGAAACGATAGAATATATTTCCAATCTTATTAAAAAATTGATAAGCTAAACAAACATCTTTCTTTTATGGCAACAACAACTAACCCAGCAGAAGAACTATTCTTTCAGGCTGACCAAAAAATCCGAGACGGTTTTTACCCTGAAGCAAAAGACATCCTTCGCCACGCTCTTAGTATTGATCCAAAATTCGGGCGAGCCTACAATCATTTGGGTTGGATTTGTGAAACTAAATATCAAGAATACAAAAAAGCTGAAGAATATTATCAAAAAGCCCTGGAACTATCTCCAGAATACCCTGCTACATATGTAAATTTAGCCATATTACTTTCCACGCTAGAAAAAAATTCAGACTTGGAAAAACACCTCGATCGGGCACTAAAAGTATATGGCATTAATAAGGCAACCATTTATCGAGAGTATGGAATTATGCACGAAAGAATGGGAAATTTTGCTAAAGCTATGGAATCTTTCAAAAAGGCATTGACGATTTGTATTGAAAACGATGAAGTTCGTAGGTTGCGAGAATCAATTGATCGTTGTGAACAAAAAATCCAAATTATGGGCATTTCTAAGAAAAAAACTAAAAAATAATCTTATTCTATTGACAAAAAATGCCTTAACAGCTAAAATAGCACCACTTTATTTATACTTTTTTGTAAAAAGGCGGAATATGACCGAAACCATCCAACCAACCATTCTTGACTACAAACCAGGCATGGTCGTAAAAGTACATCAAAAAATCAAAGAACTTACCTCAAAAGGTGAAGAAAAAGAGCGTATTCAGATATATGAAGGAACCATCATATCTGTTCGTCATGGAAACGAAGCTGGCGCCACTATTACTGTGCGCAAAGTATCCGATGGAATAGGAGTAGAAAAAATTTTTCCGATCTACTCACCTGTTGTGGCAAAAATTGAATTAGTAAAAGAATACGTTGTGCGACGCGCCAAACTAAACTACCTTCGAGGAGATTTTAAACGCAAGCTAGAAGAGAAAAAAAATCTAGCTAAAAAATAACATCTACAAAAAAACATTCCGACAAGGAATGTTTTTTTGTAGATGTTATAGAAAAAGATTGCTACAAATACTTTGCAGTGGCTCCTTTTTTAGACTTAAGAAGATCAGATGGAGTTCCAACTGCTACAATTTCTCCTCCACCCATTCCACCTTCTGGTCCCAAATCAATAATCCAATCAGATGAACGTATAACTTCAGTGTTATGCTCAATCAGCAGCACACTATTTCCCTTACTCACCAATTGATTTAATACCTGTAAAAGTCTCTTAATGTCCTCAAAATGCAAGCCAGTTGTTGGTTCATCTAGAATATAAAGCGTTTTTCCAGTGGAGTGACGAGATAATTCTTGAGCCAACTTAATACGCTGCGCTTCACCTCCCGAAAGGGTCGTTGCGGGCTGACCAAGTTCTATATAACCCAAACCAACCTCACGCAAAACATTCAGTTTGTCGCCGATTGAAGGAATGTCGCTAAAGAATCTATATGCTTCTTCTACCGTCATTTTCAACACATCCGCAATGTTTTTTCCACGATAATGCACTTCCAGCGCTTCTCGATTATAACGTAAACCACCGCATTCATTACATTCTACATACACATCTGCCAAAAATTGCATCGGTATACGAATATAACCATCTCCAGAGCACGCTTCGCAACGACCACCACCTTTAACATTAAAACTAAACTTACCCGCATCATACCCACGCATTCGCGCCTCTGGCAGTTCTGAAAATAGATCGCGAATCAAATTAAATATAGCGGTGTATGTAGCGGGATTACTACGTGGAGTACGGCCAATTGGCGATTGATCAATAGTAATAACCTTATCAATATTTTCTAACCCTTCAATACGTTCGTGTTCACCCGGTTCTTCTTTGGCTCTAAAAAAGTGTTTGGCCAAAGCTTTGCCTAATATATCAATTACCAAAGTTGATTTACCAGAACCGGAAACACCGGTTACACACACTAATCTTCCAAGAGGAATCTCTGCTGTAACATTTTTTAAATTATGTGCGGTTGCACCAACAATACGAATTGCTTTATCAACCTCTTTTTTAGCGGTCTTTTTAATTAAACCTAAGTTTGCTCTACCAAATAAGTAATCACCGGTTAAAGAATTTTTTGATTTTTTAATATCTGCCAAAGTTCCCGTTGCCACCACTTTTCCACCATATACTCCTGCACCAGGCCCAATATCTACCAAATAATCTGCTGCATGCATCATTGCACCATCGTGCTCCACAACAATAACACTGTTTCCCAAATCGCGGAGATACTTAAGTGTTTCAATAAGCTTTTTATTGTCGCGGGGATGCAAACCAACTGATGGTTCATCTAAAACATAGATTATACCACTCAAACCAGATGAAAGCTGTGTTGCTAACCGAACACGCGTCACCTCTCCTCCTGACAAGGTATTCATTGAGCGATCAAGATTAATATACCCCAAACCAACTCGTTCAAGATTTTCTAAACGTGGAATAATCTCTCTTACTAAGAGCTCAGTAACTTTCGTTCCTTTCACCAAAGTTTTAAGCATTTTTTTAATATCTTCCATGCTCATGGTGGCAATATCCGTGATAGTATATTTTTCAATTTTAACACCCAATGATTCTGGACGTAATCGCTTACCCTCACAAGAAGAGCACATTTTTTCACGCATGTACTGCTCAATTTCTTTGCGCACATATTCTGAATTTGTTTCGAGGTGCTTAGTCATAAGATCGGGAATAACACCCACAAAAGGAACTTGTTTTGTATCAACCTGATACACATCTTTTCCTGTACCGTACAAAATAATTTGAACTACTTTTGCCGGCAAGTCAGCAAGCGGGGTATTCATTGAAAAACCGTGCTTGTCTGCAACAACGGCCATTATTTTATTATAAAAACTTTGATTTCCTGTAATACGTGTCCAAGGCTGTATCGCTCCTTCGGCCAACGTAAGTCGTGGGTTTGGAATTACCAAATTTGCATCAACCTCTAGAGTGATTCCCAAACCTGTACAGCGAGGACAGGCTCCATATGGACTATTAAAACTAAAGCTACGCATGTCTACAGCAGGCATCATTAAACCACACTTGCCACACACACCAATTGTAGAATGAATTTTCTCCACACCATCTGCCGAAACAAGAACAATTCCATTGCTTAGCTCGAGAGCCGTTTCTACCATGTTTGTTGGATCTTGTTTTTTAATATCTGAAATAAGACCTACCAAAATTTCTACATCATACAACTTGTCTTTTTGAAATTCGAATTTCGAAAGCTCGTTTATTTTAAATTTTTCACCATCAACTCTAATCCATTCATATCCAGATTTTTCAACACGTTCAATTAAATTCTTTCTGTCTACCAGACTGGCGCGAATGAACGGAGCGTATACAACCACTTCTTTTGCTTTACGCGACACCCTTCTCACCTCTTCAATTATTTCTCCCCGTGTTTTAACATCAACCAAAAGATCACATTTAGGACAGTATTGTTTTCCAGCACGAGCAAATAACAGTCTCAAAAAATCATACACTTCAGTTACCGTACCAACGGTTGAGCGCGGGTTTTGGGTAGAAATTTTTTGATCAATAGCAATTGTTGGCGATAAACCTTCGATCGAATCTACATCTGGCTTATCTCTGCTTTCAATAAACTGCCTGGCATACGAAGACATTGATTCCGCATAACGACGCTGGCCTTCCGCATAAATAGTATCGAAAGCCAAACTGGATTTTCCAGAACCAGACAAGCCAGTAATTACTACCAGCTTATTTTTTGGAATTTCGATCGAAATATTTTTTAAATTATGAACACGTGCACCTTTAATATTTATAACATCTGACATACAAAATACCTCACTTAAAATTGTTTTAAAAAATTATCCCAAATTTGAAAACTCATCGCCCCCTCAACACGCTCACCATTTACAAAATAGGTCGGGGTTCCTTCTACTCCCAAATTGTATCCAGTAGTATAATCTTGATTGATTGCAACAGCTGTTGCTTGATCTGACATACAACGAACCAAGTCTGTTTTATTAAGGCCAAACTGACTAACCAATCTATCTATAGTATCCTGAGACAGCTGCTCGGGGAGACTATCTTGGTTGGTATAAAAATAATAATACAGTTGCCAAAATTTACCCTGCTTACCACTACAATAAGCGATTTCAGATAACTGCGTTGCACCAGGATGCAAACTTTCAGCAGGAAAATGACGTACAATAATTTTTACTTTTGTGCCGTATTTTTTCAAAATTTCATCCATCACCGGCACCATTTGCTTGCAATATGGACACTTCAAGTCAATGAACTCCACGATAGTAACTTGCGGGTTACTTGAGCCAAGATGTGGGAAATTCCCTCCTTCCAAAACCTGACGATCAGCCTTTGGTAGGTTTTTTACCCTATCATGATTTGCTGATTTAGTAAAGGCCGCTCCGGAGAACTGGTCAGAAAGAAGTGAGGCTTCGCCATGTTTTATTTTAATATAATAATGAAGTATATAACCACCTAGAACTAACCCCAAAACGAGAACCAAAACCAAAAAACCACCCACCAAAACTACCCAACTTTTTTGATACCACCTCAACATGGTTTTACTTTGGTTCATATAGTAATAAAAAATAAGCAAAGCATTGCCAATTACCCTCGAAAAGTATGAGCTAGTATACCACAAAAAAATAGAAACCAAAAGCCAAGACCGTTGGCCAAAAAAATGAATTGAAAAAGCCAGTTCTTGGTATAAAAACTGGCTTTTTCTAACCCGAACTTTCGCATCGGGTGATTGCGGCATGCATACATGCTTTTTTTATCAGGCTGGTGGGGTCGTAGCCGGCGAAAGCTCGCGAACCAGAACTCCGCGGGTTTCGTTCACCCTCGGACCATCAAGAAACTTGATGGTGACATGCCCATGCCGGTTAGGAGAGGAAACAACCTTAACAGTTGCCCCTTCATACCGAGAAATCACGCGGGTTGAACTATAAACCGCACTTACCCCGGGCTTGATCCACTCTGGATTTTTTGCCTTCACGTCGTCCTCCTCCGAAAAAAGAACACTGATTTTTATCATGAATTTAGCTTTTTGTCAAGAGACTTGCCTCAATTGTTGGCTAAGATAAAGCATTCTAGCTAAAAGAATACTCCAAACATCGTTATTGACATAAAAAAATAGTTGTGATATAGTTTTTGAACTTAAATGAACAAACCTGTTTGTATGCAAAAAGACATTCACCCTACATATAATAAAATCACCGTTACCTGTGCCTGTGGTAATAGTTTTGTTACCGGAAGCACCCTTAGTGAAATACGTGTTGAATTGTGCAGTAAATGCCACCCTTTTTATACAGGAACTCAGCGCTTAGTTGACACTGCACGCCGAGTAGAAAAATTCCAAGAACGTGCCGACAAAAAATCTTCAGTATCTGCTTCAAGAAAAGGTAAGAAAGTTAAAAAAGCTACTGAAACCGCAAAAAGAACTACAGAGAAAAAAGAACTTGAAACCAATAAAACTTCCGAAAAATAACACCTTAAACCCATAAAAACAGGCCATTTTCTCGGTCTGTTTTTATTTAAAAAATGAGTAAAAATAGTATATAATTAAAGCTATATGCTTCCAAAATATATAGAACTAGAAAAAAAATTCAATGAACTAGAATCTCAACTGCAATCACCTACAGTTCTTACCGATACGCAAAAACTAAAAACCATCTCACAAGAATACAACGATTTAAAAGTAGTAGTTGCCAAAATCCAAGATCTTGATCAAATGGAAAAAAATATCCTACAAACATCAGAACTACTTAAAACTGAAGCTTCGGGTGATTTATTTGAAATGGCAAAACTAGAGCTCATCGAACAGCAAGCCAGTCTTCTCTCATTAGAGAAGGAACTGGAAGAGCTTACTCGTCCGGTAGACCCACTCGACAAAAAAGATGTTATTATCGAAATTCGTGCAGGAGTTGGCGGCGATGAATCAGCACTTTTTGCAGCAGAGCTTTATCGAATGTACCACCAGTATGCTGAAGGAAAAAAATGGAAAACATATCTTATTGACCAAAACAGCATTGGTATTGGCGGTTTTAAAGAAGTTGTGTTTTCAATTAAGGGAACAAGCGTTTACAAAGATCTTAAATACGAAATGGGCGTACACCGTGTGCAACGCGTTCCGGAAACAGAAAAATCTGGACGAATTCACACTTCTACAGTAACGGTGGCTGTTCTGCCAGAAATTGAAGAAACAGAAATGAAAATTGAAGCAAAAGATCTGCGTATTGATACGTTTTGTTCAGGTGGAGCAGGTGGACAAAGTGTTAACACTACTTATTCCGCAGTTCGCATTGTCCATATTCCTACTAATACTATGGTGCAATGCCAAGACGAACGTTCTCAAACCGCCAACAAAGAAAAGGCCATGGCTGTTTTGCGATCTCGCTTATTCGAACTAGAACGTGAAAAAAAAGAAAAAGAGCTAAAAGAAAAACGCCGCTCTCAAATTGGCAGCGGAGATCGCAGTGAAAAAATTCGCACCTATAATTTCCCCCAAGATCGAATCACCGATCATCGCATTCATGAAAGTTGGAACAACATTGTAACTATTTTAGACGGAAATTTAGAGCCACTTATTTTGTCATTGCGGAAAGCCGATTATGCTGACCATTAAAAAACTGCGGACAAAATACAATTCTATCTCAACTCTTGATTTAGAACTACTTCTTGCGTTTGCAATTAAAAAAGATCGCGCATATATACTTGCACACCCAGAATACAAATTATCAGTTTTCGAAACTATTCATTTTGCGCACTTTCGAATCTTATATAAACTTGGTTATTCCTTGGCATACATTGGTGGTAGCAAAGATTTTTTTGGACTTACTTTTTACGTAAACAAACATACTCTTATTCCCCGGCCTGAAACAGAACTTTTGGTAGAGGAGGTTCTAAATGAGCTAAAAAACAATGATACATATTCAAACAATAAAGACACGTATTTAATAGATGTGGGAACTGGAACCGGTTGTATTCCAGTTATAATTGGAAAAAAAACAAACCAAACAAACCTCAAACTACTAGCAACCGACATTTCTCGTAGCGCTTTAAAAATAGCCAAGAAAAACGCCGCGCTTCACGCAATTAGTGTGGCTTTTTTTTGCGGCAACCTACTTGAGACTGTATTAAAAAAACGCCCAGAAATTAGGGTAGCACCACTTATCATAACTGCTAATTTACCCTACCTAACTATTGAACAATTTAAAAAAGAAAAATCGATTCAAAGAGAACCGCTCCTGGCACTTGTTGCTAAAAACGGTGGACTTGCTACATACGATACACTTTTTAAACAAATTAAAGAACTCTTATACAACAATGAACACATAAAAGATGTAGCACTTTTTTTAGAGATAGATCCTTCACAAACAATTCCAATTTCCAAACTTGTAAAAACTTACTTTTCACAAGCTCTCGTAGAAATTAAAAAAGACCTCGCAGGAAGAGATCGGGTAGTAAAAATAATTTTTTAAAATATACCGACGTTTTAATTAGTAAGTTCAATCAAAACCTCCTTCGGAACCACTTGTACCCAGGTAATTCCGGGTACCAAGGCTACCTCTGCACCAAGAGCATCATAAAATCGTGTACGAGATAATGGGCTATTTTTTTTCCAGGTGCCGCGCACCAACTCTCCTTGCCGAGCAACAAGTGCCTCCCCTGTGCCCACAGTCTCAATCGACCGTCTCCCTACATCGTCAATTGTTTTCATAGCAACCAGCTGAATAACAATATTATCTGCAGTAATAGTATTTTTTTGATAATCAAGATCTGTATCGCCGTTCACATACCTTACATAGCGTTGTGATATTTTATCATAATTCCAAGAAACTTTATAATCTGAAGTATAAGGAATTAGTAATTTTGACAAAGTTGATGAACTGGTATTAGCTGCAGCATCAAATAACCACCCATCCCAAGATTGAAACAAATGCAACGCAGCACGGTCACCTAATAATGATTGCCATTTTTCACTGTTAGTAAAAGTGTTATGGGGTGCCACATGCTCTGCGCTTCGCCAAAAATACTTTCCCCACCAAAATTCATTTACATCTAAAAAATCAACCGATTTTAATCGAGCCAATGCTTCAGGAGAACCACCAATATGCATATATAACGCTGTTCCATATTCTTGAATCCAATCCAAAAAATATGAACGCGCACTTCTCACAGGCCCAACCATGCGAAGGGTTGAGGAGGCGCTAAAAAGCGCCATGTATCTAGTTATCCCTCCTTCAACCGGCGCTTCGTAGACAACATGTGCCTCTGCCAAGCCTGCCTGATTTTTAACATCGGAATTATTATCAATCATCACTCCTACCACTATGGGTTCTATTTCTTCTTTTTTCTCTACAATACTTCCATCAAACTTGCTTCGGTATGTCACAATAGATGGTGTGGTTGAGCTATTTGTGTATAAACCAACGGTGCCATTTTTATTAGAGCGAGAAAAAACATGTCCGACTATATAAATCAGCGCACTCAACACCAACAACACGGCGCAAGCTACAACAAGTCGCGCACTAGGTTTTCGTAATAAAAATATTTCGAATTTATTTTTCATTTACACCTCTGTCAACATAGTTAATGGTGGAAGTGCTTTTCCAACCTTGGATCTCAAAATATTTATCATCGTCTTTAATTTCAGTAATCAGTTTTTGTTTTCCGGTTACTAAATCGGCACTATACACCACCCCGCCTTCTTTAGTTACATCACCAACGGCGGCGGCGTAAGCAATTTTTGAACCATCGGGTGAAAAACGAATATTTCCAAATTGACTATACTTTTTGGGTACATCAAATTTAATTTGTGACACTGCCCCCACATATTGAACTACCACTGCCTTATTAACTATGTCGGCCCAAGCAAGTAAATCATCGCCATAAATGTCTTCAACTATCATACCTTTTCTGGTTACATCTACCACATCATTTGTTTGCTTGTTTACCTGGTACAAAATAGTAGGATCTGTTTCAAATAATGTGTACCCACCCACACCCTCATGGTAACCAGCAACATAGATAAATTTATCAGTTTCTTTAAAAATCCTCATCGTAAACAGTTCGTTGTTGACGGGAATAATTTCTTTAATTACCACTCCTTCTTTTTTTAGAATAAATTTTTGTGCTGGCTCTGCCAACGAAACAGGCACACGTTCTATCAAAAACGGTTCCACAGAAACGGTAGTAGTAGCAACTTGTTCAGTTTGATCAACATCTTGCTTAAATAACGGTTGTTTATTCCAACAACCCTGATTACACCCAGCTCCAAAAAGGATGGTGCTACCCAACAAAACTAATAATTTCGATTTTGAACTAAACATATAAGCAAAAATTAGCAATTACACCTTGAGTATAGCACCAACGAAAAAATACGTCCAAAAAAAACACAGCTTTAGTACTAAAGCTGTGTTTTAAAAAATAATTATTTTTTTTCAGCTGACTCTGCTTTTTTTGTTTCATCACCCTCTTCACCTTCTTCAGCTTCTTTCTTTTTACCAGCCACCTCAATTTGATTAAGATCAACCGGTTGTGTTGAAGCTTCTTCCATTGCTTTAATTTCTTCTTCGGTCAAGGCAGGACTTGCTTTTACCACCAATACTTCCGCAGCAGGCTCAGTGATCACCACACCTGACGAAACAGGTAAATCTTTTATCTTAATCGTAACATCAAAAGTAGTAAGAACAGACAAATCTACATCAATATGCGAAATCAAATCTTTTGGCAAACATTCTACTTCAACAGATTGAAGAGCTGTTACCAAAGTACCTCCGGATGCTTTAATAACCGGAGATTCACCAATAAACCGTAGTTCAACCGTAGCGGTCATCGGTTTATTCATATCAATACGGCGTAAATCTACATGAATAACTCGATCAGTTATTGGATTGTACTTCACGCTTTGTACCAAAATTTTACCTGCGTCTTTACCATCTATTGTTAGATCGATCAAACTAGCTTCTCCAGCTTCCTTATATAATTTTAAAAACTGTTTTGGCTCAAGTGTTAAAGATTGTGTTTCTGCTCCTTTACCATAAACTACGGCAGGAAGTCTTCCGGCATCACGAACGTTCTCTCCTTTTTCTGTTCGTTGTACCGCTGTCAAACTATAGGTCATACAGCTCAATTAAATTATTTATTACTAATATTATTAAAAAATACTTGATGAAAGCGCTTACTTTCCATTACTTTATAACCATTTATCGCCTCATTTAAAGAAATTGGAGATGATTTGTATAAACGACGAATGTCGTCTGAACTTAGATCAGTAATCATACCCACAGAACTTGCACTTTGGCCCACCATAACAATCATTACCACAAAAAAACTGGCACACCCTCGACATGTTAGATGTACTAGGTATGCTTTTTGCTCTTCGGAACAAAGAGTAGCCTCTTTGGCATTATAGACCGTGCCACATAACGGACATTTGGTAATGAAAGCAAGAGCTTTTTGCCATGAAAATGAAGAAGGTTTTGGTTTAGACATAGCACTTTTTGTAGGAGTATACTATCTAAAACAACAAATAATGTCAAGAAAATCGTTGTTATAAAGCGATTTATGAAGCCGAGATTTTAGAAAGTATGCCCAGAACCTCTTCGGCATGCCCTTCTGGCTTTACATCCTCAAAAATATAAGCAATTTTTCCTTTAGGATCTACAATAAAGCTTGATCGACGAATTCCTTCGTATTCTCTGCCCACAAACTTCTTTATACCCCATACGCCATAAGCCTGCACCACTTCTTTTTTTTCATCTGAAAGCAAAGGAAAAGTTAACTGATACTTTTCTTCAAACTTTTTATGACTTTTTACTGAATCTATACTTATTCCAAAAACCAACACCTTTGATGACGAAAATTTTGAAAAGTTATCCCGAAACGAGCAGGCCTCTTTGGTACAGCCAGGGGTATCGTCTTTTGGGTAGAAATACAGCAAAACGTATTGACCGTGATATTTTTTCAAGGAATGCATTTCACCATTTTGATCTGGTAGATTGAAATCTGGGGCTTGGTCTTTAACAGCGAGTTTCATAAAAAGGGTTTAGTTTAAAAATTTTACCGCACATACGGCGGCCAAAGCGGCAGTTTCGCCGCGCAAAGTGGTTTGGCCCAGACTAACGATCCGCGCACCGCCCTTTTGCGCCGCTTCTCGCTCACTTTCTGCCCAACCACCTTCTGGTCCTATACATAATACCACAGGATTGCCCGAAAACTGCATAAAAGTGTTGGTTGCTACTTTTTCACCAGTTCGGTCGAAGAAAAAAATTTGCCCGCTTTTGCTTTGGATCAGTTCGCTAAATTGCATAAGGTCTCTAATTTCTGGTGTGCGGCTGCGCCCAGATTGCTCGGTGGCTTCTTTGGCAATGCGCTCGAGCCGGCCGATATCTACTTTGAGCTTCACGGTTTTGGCGCAAATGAGGGGAATAATTTTACTCACCCCCAGCTCGGT
>CAYUTM010000006.1:25283-35120 GCA_964447755.1 uncultured Gammaproteobacteria bacterium | reverse complement strand
GGTGGTATCAAGGTCTGCGTCCATGTTGGATGAGGTTGAGGAAGTCGTTTGTAGTGTGGAGTTTTTAGAGTAAAAACCACAACCACTAATTGTTAATAATGAAAATAAAATCAAAAGTTTAATTGATAATCTAAGATCAATCATATCGTTAGTGTAGTAGTGAAAAATTTTTTAAAAATAGTCTTCTGTTTAGAGGGATTAATGATGTTTATTTTTCTATCTCTCTTGGTATGTCCCCACCATCAATCATTGCCTGGGTTTTTTCATCCATCGTCCAAAATCGTTTGTGTTTATAAAAATATTTTTCAAGTATACTAAGTGTTTTTTTAAAATCTTTTCCCACACTCGGTACTCCAGTGATCTTACCTTCTTTCATAAGTTGGTGAACATGAATAATATCCGCGTCGTTTTTAACAACTAAACAGGGTATTTTGACGCTAAGAAGTGTTGCTGCAGCCGAGCGATGTTTTCCACCCAACATGAAATATTTAGCAGTACGATGTTCTTTCAAAAAAAGCTCAAGAGTTTTTTGGTATTTTTTATAGTGAGATTTTTTACTTATAAAATATTCCAAAACTTGTTTGTTGGGCACAACTATTATTGGCTCAATATTTTTACCTGCTTTTAATTTTTTGTAATACATAACTAATGCCTCTGGGCTGTGCAGAGGAGGATAATCAACTAGGGCAATGAGTTGTGATGGCTTGAGTTGCTGTGTTCGCATAATTTTACTGAATCGATCTGGGTTTAATTAAAAGACTACAATCTCGTCATTCAACAAATCTGAATTCTCACTATCGACAAAGCAATCTGCTTGAAGATAAGGTTTTTGTGTTTCACGATAGTGCTCATCAATAGGAATCCATTCTTGTTGCCATATTTGTCGCATGTCCTCGCCATCTCGCAGCACCCCTCGCCGCAATCGCATTTCCGCTGGCGCCTCAAGCCAAATGCGGTAATCATAGAAATTGATAAACGCGGTCTGCATGCTCCATACACCTTCAACAATGATTGGGGCATTGGCCGGTATAGTAATAGTCTTGCCCGAAAGAGTGCCGAGCTGAAAGTCGTATAATTGATATGAAACACCCTGGTTGTTTTTAACAGCCTCCAGCACTGTTGTTTGAAAACGATCCCAATCAAAATTTGGGTTGATGGTTTGTGTAGAAACTACTGGTGAGCGTAGTTGAGGTGGTCGATAAAAGTCATCTATTTTTATGATAAAGCTTCCGGCGATTTCTTTTTGCAAGCAAGTGGCAAAAGTTGTTTTCCCAGCTCCACCTCCGCCATCAATTGCGATGAGTCGTTGGTGGTATTTGGAAGGTGATTTTAGAATTTCTTGTGAAAGCTGGGCAAAAGTAATAACTTTAGACATAGTTTGGTATGTGATCTTAAAAGTTTGTTTAGAGATTATAACAAAGAAAATTAGCTATCGCTAATGTATATAAATAACCGATGAATTTTTGAGATGTTGTAAATAAAAAAAGGAGTCCATTTTGAACTGCTTTTTTACTGCCCCGAACTTTTTTCGTGAATCGGGGAGGGTCACGGCGCGAGATTGGGTGCGGTGCGCTGCCTAGTGTTTGACTTTGCTTTGTGTGGAGGCTCTAAGCTGACGCGGCGGGTTTCTCGGCGCGATCCAGGCCTTGCCCTAGCCATCGTGGCACCTCCATGTAAATGCAGAGGGCGCGCGCGGCTACGACGCTCGGTCCGTCGCCGATATAGACCGTTGGCTGTTCGGATGGGGGCAGCGGTGATTGTTTCATTAAGTTGCGGTAATGGGCCATGTCCGGACTTGCCTCCGGATAGAGCATAAGGACGCGGTCGGCTTCTTGGTCGGAGAAGACGATGTACACATGGTACATGCCCATCCTATCTTTGAGAGCGATGATTGCGCACTTCGGCCACTTCCACTGTCCGACATGGAAATCGGCTGAGTAGAGGTAGGCGATGACACGTGGCTCCACCATGTCATACCCATATTCCTGGTGATCAGCCGGAGCGAGAGGAGCGTAGTTCTGATAGTGACGACAGAGGGTTGTGCCCGCCGCTCCCCTAATCACGATCGGCTCGCGTTCTGATGATTCTGGTAGATATTCAGGATCGTTGAGTTGCGTCCACACAGCATCTTTCTCGCCAGGCTTGAAGCATGAGGCGAAGCGATTCAACATCTCACTACCCTGCTCTCGCGAGAAAAAGATGACGACGAATCCCTCACCGTTCTGCTCGAAGAATCCGAGTGCTACCTGTCCAGCACGAGAGTTGTGGGGCAGGATACCGTACCACCGATCGCCATTTTCTTGTTGCAAGGTACACCTCCGTTGCTTTTGTTCCACTGCCTGGTTTGGCAGCGTAGAGAACGTTGAATAATAGCAGTGTTTAAACGAAAGGTCAAGATTGGGTTATCATTGTTTTAAAAAAAGGCTTATATCAAAAAAGTTTTGTATTGTTCCGAGGGTGGGGCTCGAACCCCCATATAAACGGTTAACAGGTTGAGAAAAGAATTGTTTTTGAGTAGAGTTAGATCGTTTTGATATCCTATATGAGCCTCGTTCTGTATTTACTAAACACCCCATATTAAGTATAGTAAATCAACGGAGGGGCTTAGATTTTAACCCAAAAAATATGCAACCACGAATTAATATCGTTACTTTGGGAGTGAAAGATTTTGAGCGAGCAGTTAGTTTTTACCAAAAAGGGCTGGGGTGGAAGTTGGCTAAGGCCAGCCAAGATGATATTGCCTTTTTCTCATTAAACGGAATAGTGTTGGCACTGTACCCGTACGAAAAACTTGCCGAAGATGCAAAGGTTCAGGCGGGGAGTGGTTTTGGTGGTATTACCTTGGCGCACAACGCCAAAAGCGAGGCAGAAGTAGATGAAATTTTAAAAATTGCTGGAGAAGCAGGAGCTAAAATTGTAAAACCAGCAGAAAAAGTATTCTGGGGCGGCTACAGCGGTTATTTTTCCGATCCAGATGGCTATTTGTGGGAAGTGGCTTACAACCCCTTCTTCCAATTTGATGTAAATGATAATTTGATGTTGCCCTAAATAATTACGTACATGAAAAATGGTCTCGATAATCTAAAAAAAGAACTTCGCGCACACGCCGACCCGGAGCGAGCTAAAACATCGGCATGGTTTTTTAAAACCGGAAAAGGACAGTATGGGGAGGGAGACAAATTTTTGGGTCTCACCATGCCTCTGCAAAGAAAGATTGTTGCCAAATACCACGATCTTTCTTTTGCCGAAATAGAAAAGTTGTTAAATGACCCATATCATGAAATGCGCATGGCGGCAGTTTTGGTTTTAGTCGCACAATTTGCAAAGGGAGATAAAGAAAAACAAAAAAATGTTTTTGATTTTTATCTTGCGCATGCTAAGCAAATTAACAACTGGGATTTGGTAGACGCTTCGGCTGAGTATGTTGTGGGAGCCTATTTGTACAATCGCGATAAAAAAATTCTTACCACTTTAGCGCAATCTCAAAATTTGTGGGAAAGAAGAATTGCAATTATTTCTACTTTTTATTTCATCAAAAATAAAAAACACGAACCGACATTTAAAATTGCGGAAAAATTATTGAAAGACAAAGAAGATTTGATTCACAAAGCAACAGGCTGGATGCTTCGCGAAGTGGGTAAGAGATGTGGCCAAGAAACAGAAGAAATTTTTTTGAAAAAACACGCTCCTCAAATGCCACGAACTATGCTAAGATATTCATTGGAAAGATTTGTTGAAGAAGAAAGGAAAAAATATTTGAGTGTTACCAAAAAAATATAATACCTATTTATGTTCAAAAATGTTCTGTGGAGGAAAGGAAAGTTTTTTTTAATGTTTATCGTTGCTTTTTTATTTTTCCCACGGCAGTCGCAAGCAGTTGTGCCTCCAGATTTTATTTTCAATATTGGTTCTCAAATTGCTCAGGCTTTTTCCGTGGTGGTTGTTTTTCTATCAGCGATTTTTGTTACCGCATATCAGTTTTTAAAAGTTAAGTTTGTTACTTTAAAAGTAAATAAAGCATTTTGGATAATTTCAATCACCACAATTATTATTGGTTCATTTGCTTTCGCTGTTTTTTATACCGCGCACGAACAAAAGGTTAACTACAATAAATGGTTAGGTTGGTTTCAACAAGCGGGTCAAAAAAGCAGCTCAGAAAATAAAAATTATTTTTACGATAGACTTATTGTTTCCGGAAAAGATACTGATGGGGAGCAGTTTGCCATGGTGTTTGAGGGTAGTCGTCAGGAGTTGAAAGAACATTTATATGGACATACGTATTCCGTAAGTATTTTATATAAAAATAAGGTGTATAAAGATTTTTCCGTCTTTAATGGCGCACTTCCATCTATTCAAGCCAACCAGTTTGTTAAAAATTTTTCTTCCACCATAACACCTGAGGTTTCAAACGAAACATATCACTTTGTTTTTGATTTAAAAGATAAAATATTTACCTTTGATATTAAGAATTTGGCAAGTGATTTTTTGGTTAAAAATACATTAGAGTATCTGAGGTACGTAAGCTCAGGAACGGTAGAAATAAACGTAGGTGGAGTTTCTTCCACCCTTCCCATTATGGTAGACAAAGTCTTGTCAGATAATGGCTCTGTTCCGACTTTGCAAGGGTATGATCCTCGTTATACCTCTCACAGCCTTGTGGTATGGGATGAGCGTGGAAGATTTTATCATATTGATATTTCCAAGGTTCTTTCAGAGAATATTCCTTATGCCTCGCATACCTGGGTTCTCTATAAAAATCCGTCTGGCATAACGCAAAAATCTTTTAATGCCCAACTTGATTTTACTGGTGGTAAGGTTCCTCAGTGGAAAATAAATTTACCTGATATTGAAAACAGCTCTATTCAGGTTCAGGGTTCAAAATTCATAAAAGAAGGAATCAATGAATTTAGTACTGTAATCGAAGGAGTTCTCCGCGATAAAGAGGGAGGCCACAAAGTAACTGGCTTTGCGTTTTACGAAAATAAACAATAAGTACATTCCACATGTTGCTTGCTTGCCATGAATTAAAAAAAACCTCACTCGTTGGTCAAAAAACTTTTAATTTAAAACGTTTGCAAGACGAAGGTTTTAGGGTTCCGCGTTTTTTTGCCGTTCCTTCAAGTGTGGTTAAAAAAATGATAACACGACAGGGAATTATTAAAGCAGATGTAATGCGCGAACTTCTAAAAGAAATTGTTGAAAAATTGCCCGTTGCCACTTACGCAATTCGATCGAGCGCGCTTATTGAAGATAGTCGTAAAAAATCTTTAGCCGGGCAGTTTCGCACAAGAATTCAAGTTACAAAAGGAATGTTATTTGAAGCCATCTCGGAAGTGGTAACGCAGGCCCAAACGTACTTAGAAGGAAATGTAGAATTATTTTCCCTGTTGATTCAAGAATATATTGAACCTGAATGGTCGGGAATTACCTTTACTCGTGAGCCCTTAGGAGGAAGGCAAATGGTGGTTGAGTTTTCTCCAACACGCGGCGAAGACGTTGTGGGTGGTAAAACTAAACCAGAGCGAGTCCAATTGTATTGGAACGGTGTTATGCCAAAAGTTGCCTTGCCAGAATTTGAAAAAGCAGTTAAAGACTTTAAATTTCTAGAAAGTTTATATAAATATCCACAAGATATTGAGTGGTGTATCAAAAAAGGAGTATGGTATTTTTTGCAAACGCGCCCCATTACATCGCTCACCGAGAAACTTTATAAACAAATAGTATTTTTAGACAGAACTTTGCCGCAACACGATCGTTTTTTTTATAAAAAAACTGAACTAACAGAAGCTGCTCCACGACCCACTCCGTGTACCTTTGATATTTTAAAAAAAATATACGGTGAAGATGGTCCGATACAGCGGGTGTATAAAAAGCATACTATTGAATATACGCCGCGCGACTTTTTAAAAATAATTGGCAATGAATTGTTTTGTGATCGTGAGGAAGAGTTAAAAACATTATTACCGGCCTATAGTTTTTTGGCCTCAGATTCACTCCAGCCAAAACTTTCAAGTGTTGGAAAAATGATGGGTAGTATAAAAAACTCCTCACTCCTTCACCGCATTTCGCTTAAAAATTACGAAAGTTTATTTAGAGAGATTCGAAAAAGATTATCTGATGTTGACCGGGCTACAACTGTAGATGGTGCGCTTACAAAATTACTCAAAGATTATGAGTATATTTTTGAGGTAAATTTGTTGGCGGGCTTAGCCTTAAAGCGTTTGGAGTTTCATCTTAAAAAAGATACATTCCCTGTAGTAGAGCTTCTGCATTCTGGATCTGCGCTTTTTCCAGAATTGGCCGAGTGGACAATTGGTTATTCTGCGCGCGGTAATGTAGGCAACTCTTTGGAGTTGGCGGATGAATCGGAGTTTGTAAAACAAGATGGTGTAAGCACGTCTCACGAAGTAACCATTGCGTGGTGGAAAAAAACTTCAGCATTTAAAAAAAATTACATCGCTCCTTTCATAAAGGATGCATCACTATATAATCACCTTCGCGAGTGTAGTAGGTGGCTAACGGTGAAACGCGTATCACAATTGCGTAAGTTGCTACATACGCTCGCAAAGCGATTACATTTTAAAGATCCAAGTTTTATCTACTTCTCTTCGTTAGAAGAAATCCTAAATAGAACATCCTCATTTGAGGAGTGTAAACAACGTGCATCACTTTATGCAAAATTTGATGCGTTTACCATGCCAGTTATTCTTACAAATATTGCCTTTGGAGATAATTCAGCACCACAAGGTGTGTCTTCGGGTAAAGCAAAGGGAGTAATGGTGGACGAAGAAATGTTTTTACATCGAACTGAAGGAGAGCCGGTTATTTTATATACAAAAGTTCTTTCCCCAGATTTGGTAGCGTATTTTGGGCGCGTTACAGCCATTGTCTCAGAAGGAGGGGGAATGCTTTCACATTTAGCAATCGTTGCTCGAGAAAAAAAAATTCCTGTTATTGTAAATGTACAACTAGACTCAAGAACATTGATGTTGGGTGATGTGGTGGAGATAGATGGAACATTGGGAACTATTGCAAAGATACCAAACCCTTCACACTAGAAAGAGAAAATTTAAAATACGTAAAAAATTATTGGAAAGACTCAATGATTTTTTTTGTGTTTTCTAACATAATGGCAATATAGCTGCTCTCATTTGTTTCACCACCATCCATTGGGTCTATTGAAGAAAGCGATACATTATTTTGAGTGGCAAATTTTTTAAGTAACTCCGTTGAAAGTTGTGGCTCAAAAAAGATGGTTTTTATTTTGTTTGTTTGTATTTCTGACACAACCTTTTTTAGATAATCATCTTCAGGGTTTTTACCAGCAGTCTCTTGAAAGGTGATAGGTATATCTAAATTATAATCGTGGGCAAAATACCACCACGCGTTATGTTGTGTAATTATTTTTCTTTCTTTAAACGGAAGAAGTTCTTCGGTGATGATTTTATCGGCAGCCAGAAGTTTTTGAATATACAGCTGCTCATTAGTTTCATATTGGTTTTTATGTTCAGGGTCGAGACTGATTAAATAGCGAGCAATTGTTTGGGCGATTGTGGTAGCATTCTTTATGGAAAGCGCATAGTGTGGATCGGGAAGATTATTGTTGAAATAATGGAGTGAAATTCCAGGTGAACTAGATACTATAAAAGTTTTTTTAGCATATTTTTCTGCAACTGATTTTGTCCAACCATCGGCTTCTAAACCAAGCGAAATTATGAGCTGGGCAGATTGTATTTTTTCTTCTACAAATGGGGTGAGCTCAAAGTTGTGAATGCTGGAGTTTGGGGGCATGAGTTGTAACACTGTTGCGTTATCACCAGCGATGTTGCGTGTAATGTCGAAAAGCGGAAAAGTGGTGGCGGCTACAACTAGTTTGGGTGAGGTGTTGGTGTTACGTGGTATTGCCAGAAAGTAGACGCAGGTGAAAAAAGTAACTAACACAAACCACGCAGTAAGAGTGGTAATAAATATAAAAAAATCACGACCATGATTTGCTGGAAATATTTTTTTGGTTGCGCTATTTTTCTTCATATAGAGATAGTGTAGTGCAGCAGGCTCTGGTTGGTCAAGATAGTAATAGGGTTTAAAAATTAAAAAAGCAGCCTTTGTAAAAGCTGCTTTATGTAGTCCCCGTAGTGTGACAGGGCGGCACCTTCTTTTTAGAAGCTGTTTTTTTTGGTACCGCCCCACCAGCGGTACTCGAAGTCGTAGCGGTTCCAGAGCATACGGCTCCGCCTCCGCCACTTGTCGCGGCGGTTGTCGGGGTGTCGACGGCCTCTGCCTTCATAGGACAAAGAGGCCTCTTTCGGCCGACGGGCCTGGATGGGCCGCTCGACCTTCTCTTGGAGCTCTTCGGCACGAACCTCGAAGAGTTCTTTTTTCTTCTCTTCCTCCCAAGCCCTTTCGAGGTCGTGTTGCAGCGCGCGCTCTTGCTGCGCGTCATAGTACGCCCGCATTTCGCGGGCCATATCATCCCGCTCCTTCTTCCGGGTCTGCTCCTTACGCCGATCGATCTCGATCTTGACGAGGTCGCAGAGGAGTTCCGCTTCTCGAACCCAGGGTATCTTGAAGTCCAAGGTTTCGTAGACGAAGCGGGTTGCCTGGATCAGCAGCTTAACGAGCGGGTCTTCGTGCCCATCGATGATGCCGGCCATTTGTGGGCTCACCAAAAGGCTGTTGAGTTGGCACTCAAGAGTGCTCACCGTCGCATCACGAGCGTTACGCTCCATGCGCTGTTGCACGCCGGCCATTCGGCGGTCGCTCACGAGCGCCCGAATGAGCACGAGGAGTTGTTCGGCCTGGTCTATCCAACCCGGCAGATCCTCCTCCTCGAGGGGGATGCGGCAGCCCCCCTGCGCCATCGGAATCAAATCCTCGTAGGCCTCTGCACCCTCACCTTGGGGGATGCAGCTGGCGATGCGGTCGCGGATATTCTCCGCCCGCTCGCGCAGCGTGAACGCCTGAAACGGCGGTGGCGAGCTTTCGAGCGCCCTTCTTCCCTCTCGGCGCGTGCGCCGGGTCGAGGGCTGTGCAGCCCCTTCCAACGGCTTGCGCTGGGTGCCGCTGTGGTGTGGCTTAGTCCGGGGGGCCATTTCAACCACTTCTTTTCTTGCCATCGTATCTCCTTTTTTTGTCCAAGGTTAGCGCATTTTCTGCGCCGAAATTTTCAAAAAGGACTTATAAATATACCATAAAATAAGCAAAAAGTCAAGGTGCGTGCTTAATAGTTTGCTTGTTTTAGCGTAAAAATAGTGCCCTTCCTGGAAAAAAGCCTTCTCTTGCCCTATAATGACTGCATATGTTTACTTACATTCTTTCCCTACTTCCACGCCTAGAAATTTTGGGCTCCTTTTTGTATTGGCTTATTTTTCTAAGTTCTTTTTTAGAATCTTTAGCATTTGTTGGTTACCTTATACCAGGAACGGCCGTGATGTTGGTTTCTGGGGTTTTGGCTTCACAACACGTGCTGCGTTTTACCGAAGTATCTTTTGTGGTGGCATTGGGTGGAATTGTTGGTGATGCGGTAAGTTATGCTTTAGGAAAAAAAGGAACTAAATTGTTTGGACAAAAGAGTCGTCTTTTTAAAGCAGAATATTTAGTAAGCGGTGAGAAATTTTTTTTAAAACATGGCAACAGGAGTGTTTTTTTTGCAAGGTTTTTTGGGCCAATTAGGCCTATGATTCCATTTGTGGCAGGAATGTTTAATATGCGAGCAGGCACCTTTTTTTTCTATAATATTGTAAGCGCACTATGTTCTGCGCCCTTGTATGTAGCGTTGGGATATTTTTTTGCAGAATCATCATCCACTAAGTCGGTTTTGTTTAAAACTATTATTTC
>CAYUTM010000006.1:16199-25273 GCA_964447755.1 uncultured Gammaproteobacteria bacterium | reverse complement strand
CCCGTGTTGAGCATATGTTTGGTCGTGTTGGGTTTGCGGTACTAGTATTTTTACTTGTTGTTTATTTTTTATATCGATATAAAAAAACAGTGCTAAAATTAGGAGAAGATTTTTTTTCTTATTGCAATGAATTTTTGAGGGCGGTTTATATTTTTATACGCACGAAACCACGCGTTGAACATTTTATAGAACATCATCCAAAAGGAGTGAATTTTTTAAGTCGTCGTTTTTCTCGCCTCGATTTATTTGGTATACCACTTACCTGTTTGGTATTTATTTCTCTCATTATTTTTTGTTCATGGTTTGGTATTGTCACCGATCTTCTTAATACTTCTGCTCTACATCAAACCGATGTGCGTGTTACTCACTATTTTTTTGTACACCGCAATCGCTTTATTACGTATATAGTATGGACACTAACGTATGGAGCAAGTGTGTGGGCAGTTTGTGTGGCGAGCGTAGCAAACCTTATTTTTTTGTGGCGAAAAAAATATGTTGAATTTGTGCTGCCGTTTATGGTAAGTACTTTAGGGGCAATGAGTTCTGTTTCGATTATAAAATTTTTGGTTGCTCGGCCAAGGCCGCAAGGGGTTTCAGTGTATAAAGAACAACTGTTTTCTTTCCCAAGTTTTCATAGTGTGGCTGTGATTGCGGTGTATGGTTTTATAGCGTATACATTTGTTTGCTTATCAAAAAAATGGAGCACAAAATATAATAGTGTTTTTTTTACAATTATTTTTGCACTCATAATTGGATTTAGCAGAATTTATTTAGGTGTACATTTTTTTACCGACGTTGTTGGTGGTTATGTGATAGGTTTTTTATGGCTATGGTTTGGAATAAGCATGGTACGAATTACCAGAAATTTTAAAAATATATAGTCGTGCTAATTTTTTTAAAATATGAAAGGTGTTAAGCGGGGAAAACTTAAGGAAGTATACAAAGGAATTGTTTTTTCAATTAAACAGCAGGATATTTTTTTTCCGGATGGCAGTAAGAAGATATATGAGTACTGTGAGCGCCCAAGCAGTGTTACTGTTTTGGCATTTGATAAAAATAATAAATTACTTCTTATAAAAGAGCGTCGTGCTGGTTCGCAAAAACCAGTATGGTTTTTACCTGCTGGAAAGGTTGAAAAAAATGATTCTCCCAAACAGGCAGCGTTGCGTGAACTGCAAGAAGAAGCTGGGTTCACAGCGAAAAAAATAAAGCTTATTCATAAAAAAACTCCCTCCAATACCATGTTGTGGGATATTTACATTTATGCGGCAAAAGATTTGCGTGTAGCCTCCCTTAAAGGCGATGAATATTTTCCTATTGAAGTGATACCAACATCTTTAAACAAAGCGGTAAAAATGGCGCTTGATGGTACTATAAAAAATGAATTTATCTCGTATAATATTATTCGGTTTCATTACATGCTAAAACATGGTCAGTTTAAGTGGTGAAGAAATTTGTAGAAGTGATTTTATTTTTCGGAGTGGTTTAGGTTGGTTCGAGCAAAACGCCTTTGTTTGAAACTGATGTTTCAGAACATAAATTACGATTAAAACAGCATGGTCTTCGTTTTCCAGACTTAAGCATTGCGCAGGCGTTTTCGATTCTTCTTTTTCGCGTTTCTGGTTGTTTGGTTGAACGTATCCAACGAATCCAATCCCATCGTGCATGTGGGGTAATGTTCTTCCACAAGCTGTGAGCCTCTGAAGAGTTGCTTAAGGCATTCTTAAAATCCATCGGCAACTTTGGTTCCAACCATTCTTTCGTTGGTTCAATCGTTATGCCTACTGTGTCACCTGCATGTACTTTTGTGGATTTTTCCATGGCTTTGTTAAGTTTGAGCCAATGGCTTCCTTTGCCATCTGGTTCCAGTACTGCTTGAAAACAAAAATCATTGATTTTTCCGTCAATCATTAGTATGTCTCGTGATGGTAATTTCGCACTCGCACTCTTGGGCAAATGCGCGATTGTCCACGAACCAATTTTAAATAGTTTTGTATTAAAATGTACGGTAGCCATATTCTTTGGATAGGTTTCTCGCCGCTGCTAGAGAAAAAATTTTTTTTCAAGACTATCGATTTCGTATTGAGATACAGGATATTTATTTTGCAACTCAACAAATACGCCACGAAAAATTGATTCCGTAGCAGGTGTGCGTGGAATTTTTTTCCCTTCTAAAATGTTTTGTCCAAATTCATACAGAGACTCATTCGCTTGTCCTGTTTTGTCTGGGTCGGTAGCACGATCTTGTAGTAATGTAGAAAATGTTTCTCTGACCAATGCTAAAAATTTAGGATCTTCTAGTCGAATGAATGGTTGATCAAATTGTTCGAGACTCATATTTAATTTTAAAGTTAATTACTTTTCCGAGCTTAACATTTTATTTTAAAATAAGCTAGGATTTTTGTGTGTAGAACAATATTGAAAAATGTAAATATGAATAATTTATTATTAAAATAATAGACAGTTAAGATATAAAATATTCAAATTGGATTGAGCCTAGAACACTTTCTACTATTCTTAACCAAAAAACCAACAGAGTAACTGTTGGTTTTTTGGTACTTTTTGTGCACACGGTTGTAGGCCCCTGGAATTTCCAAGGGGCAAAGGAAAGAGCGTTTGTTTAGTAGGTAAGGAGAGTTTTGATGGGGGTGGGAGAAACGTAGTCGCGTCCGGCCAGGTTGATGAGTTCAATCACCACCAAACCGGCAACCACTTCTGCTCCCAGTTTGTTTACTAGCTGTATACCGGCTTTCAAGGTGCCGCCCGTTGCAAGCAAGTCATCCACCAGAAGCACGCGGTCTCCCGGCTGCACGGCATCACTATGAATTGCCACCGTATCTTTGCCATACTCCAGGCCATAGCTTTGGCTAATGGTGGTGTAGGGCAGTTTGCCAACCTTGCGGATGGGGAACCAACCCACCTTAAGCCTGTCTGCGAGCGCTGGGGCAAACCAGAAGCCTCGGGCATCGAACGCGCCGATTTTGTTGAAGTTGAGGCCGCGCGCTAGCGCTTCTAAACCATCCAAGCAGTGACTAAAGGCCTGCGGGTTGCTAAGCAGGGGGGTGATGTCTTTGAAGTCAATGCCTGGTTTGGGAAAACCCTGCACGCAGCGGACGAACGTTTTGAGATCCATGTTGAGGTGCTCCTTTATTGGCTAGGTTTCGAACATGGCACTGATGCTGCCGTTCATGCTCACAGAGCGGTAAAGCGCATCGGCGAGTAGCTCGTGTAGGGGGAGAATGGTGAGCCAGCTGTGGTTGGAAGAGTGGTACGATTCACTTCTTGGAATCGACTCGGTGATCACCACGTCAAGTGCGTTTGTAGCAAAGCGCTCTTCGGCTGACACATCATCTTTGGGGCTAAACACGCCGTGGGTAGCCAGTGCCCGAACGCTTTTTGCGCCCCGGTCACGGGCCACTTTGGCCGCAGCCACCAAACTTCCGCCTGTATCAATCAGGTCGTCGTAGAGCACGATGTCTTTGTTGGCGATGTCACCGCCCACAAAGTTCATTACCTCCACTTGGTTGGGGCCGGTGCGCCGTTTGTCGATGCTGTACACGGGGATGTTACCGCCCAAGAATTTGGCCAAGCGCCGGGCTCGCACCACACCACCAAAGTCGGGTGAAACGATAACCAGATTTTGGAAATCGTCGTGGAACTGAAGCTTGAGGTGGGCGCGGTGCACCAGAGCGCCGTAGAGGTTGTCGACCGGAATTTCATAGAATCCCTGAATCTGATCGGCATGTAAATCCATGGTCATGATGCGTTCGACCTTGGAATACACCTGAATCAGATTGGCAACCATGCGAGCGCTAATTGGTGCGCGCGGTTCATCTTTGCGATCTTGTCGGCTGTAGCAGAGGTGGGGCAGTACAAGCGTGATGCTTTCTGCCGAGGCACGGGTAAGGGCATCCAGAGTCATGAGCAAAACGATGAGTGCGGTGTTAGGGTCTGGGTAGTGAAGCGAGTGCAGAAGTACCACCTGTTTGTGCCGCACATTCGAGACGATTTTCGTTTTGATCTCGCCGTTGGCAAAGGTGGTTTTTTTTACCTCGCCAAGCTCACACTCGCATTTGGTAGAAAGGCTGGCGTGAAGGCGCTGTGCCAGATCATCCATTTCCGGGGTGGCCAAAAGAATGAGTGGGGCATTGCTTTTCATGTTCGTATCTCCCTTACTGGTGGTTGCGGAGCAGCTCGATTGCTTGGAAGTGGTCGAAACCAACTTCTTCTGGGGTGATGGTGTAGAGGTTGCGAATCACCACTTCTCGCGCATCGCTTTGGGCAACGAGCGTGGGTTCGTGATCTAGTTCCACCACAAACACATCCGACACAGAGTGCTGGTAGCGCGGGTCGCGACCGGGTGTTTTGAGCTGGATCAAAAATCGCAGCTGCTCCTCGGTCACATTGAGTCCAACCTCTTCTTTGAGTTCGCGAATGCAGGCCAGCGCCAGGTTTTCGTCGGTTTCTTCCACGTGCCCGCCGGGCAACACCAACAAATGTTGAAACGGCGGTTTTGCCCGACGAATCAAGACAATGTTGTTGCCAAAGCACACCAGACCATCCACCGTTCGTATTGTGGACATTGCTTCTCCTTGCATTGTTAATGAGCGGAGTTGGTCGTTGTGACCACTCACGAGTAGACTCTACTGGTTTTGAGTTTATTTTTGGATAAATAAATGGTGGATAAGTATGCTTTAATAAAGTATTTAGCTAAGATATAATACAATTATGTCTATATTTACTACGAAAATTTTCGTAAAAAATAAATATGAATACAGTTTTGCAAAATAAAGAATTGAGCGAGGTGTTTCAACAGCTTGGTTTTAGTGATAAAGATCAGGTGGTGTATATGGCACTTTTGGCTTCAAAACCTACTACCATTACCCCGTTGGCACGTTTAGTGAGGTTTCCACCCACCACCGTGCAATCGGTTTTAAGCCGTTTACAAAAAGAGGGGGTGGTACAAGTAAGCAAACGAAAATCTCGACACGTGTACGAGGCGTATGACCCGTCTGTTTTAAAGAAGATTTTAGAGCGAAAACTTGAGGAGGTGGTGCATATTATTCCATTGCTTAAAAAAATTAAAAATGAGGGGGAAGCAGGTGCGCGGGTAAGTGTGTTTTACCGCGAACGAATGGCAGATATTTTTTATCAAGCATTGGAATGTAAGCAAAAGGTTGTATATGAAATTGTTGCGGCAAAAGAACTCCAAGAAATTTTAGGCGAGCGATTCCATTTTACAAAACGCCGTGTTGAAAAAAAGATTGCGATTAAAAGTTTGCGTGTTGAAAGTAGGGAAATAAAAAAGTACTCTCGAGCTGTTCATATAAAAGAGTTGCGTGAAGCAAAGTTTTTGCCTCGCGAATTGATGTTTGAGGCCACAGTTCTTTTTTGGGATAATACTGTTGCGTTGTTCACTACCAAGTCAGAAGGTTTGGCGGTGGTAATCGAAAGTACGGTGTTACGAGAAACGGTTCAGCAAATATTTAATTTATTGTGGAGTGTAAGTAGAACAATGGAAACACTCGTTGAAAAAAAATAGACATTTCAGTGTTGGTTTTGTATAGTGGTCTTATTATTTACAATTGTCGTTATGATGTGGCTTTTACTTGTAGTGTATAGCGGTCTATTTGCGTCGTATGCATGGGTTCGTTTTCGTAATACGGTGGGTTTTTTCATTGTTCTGTTTCCTGCCTATTTGCTTCGATTTCAAATCGGTCCCTTTCCATCTACATTGCTAGAAATAAGTTTTGCGATTTTATATCTGGTGTGGTTGTTAAAATATATCCGTGAAGATAAACAGGTGATTTTTGATTTTGTAAAACAAAACAAAATATTTTGTATTTGCATCGGCTTGTTTTTTATAGCGTCAATTTTGGGAGTTTTGGTTAGTGATATGATTCTGAAATCGTTTGGACAGTGGCGAGCGTATTTTTTAGAACCAATTCTGTTTTTCTTTTTGCTCATTGGTCGGAAGAAGCACATTTCTTCGCGATTTGTTATGTGGTCACTTATTTTTTCTACGCTCAGTATTACGTTGTATGGTGTGGTGCAAAAATTTACCGGATGGGGGATTGCCACACCTGAGTGGACCAACCCTACCACTCGCAGGGTTACAGCGTTTTTCTCTTCACCAAATGCCGTTGGGCTATACGTGGCTCCGGTTGTGATCATAATGTTCTACTTTATTTTAGAAAAGTTTTCTTCTTTAAAAGAATTAGTTTTTAACAAAAAAAAATTAGTAGCAACGATATGTTTATGTTTGGCTTTGGCAGCACTTTTATTTACAAAATCTGAAGGCACTATCGGTGCCCTTGCTGTTTCGTTGGTGCTGATGGTGTGGTTGGTTGGGTATAAAAAAAGTGCAGTGGCGCTGGTTATATGTGGTGTTGTTTTGTCGCTGCTCATACCATCTGTGCGTACTAAAGCATTTTTTAATAGTAAGTCAGGTCAGAATCGGCTAGTTTTGTGGGGCTATACAGAATCCTATTTAGTTTCATCCCCACAGCATTTTTTTCTTGGTGCAGGAGTACGCCAGTTTTTTAGAAAAATTCAAAAACCATATTATGATGTTAAAAAAATGGAACGACTTATTTATCCGCACAACATCGTTTTAAATTTTTGGTCGGAGATTGGTTTTTTGGGAGCAGCTTCATTTATAGGTTTGGTGAGCGTGCTTTTTTTACAGGCTAAAAAAATTAAAAATTCTGAGTTATGGCGAGGAACTGTGTTGATTTGCTTGTTGGTGGTTGTGGTGGTGCACGGCATGGTAGATGTTCCTTACTTTAAAAATGATTTAGCAATGCTTTTTTGGACACTAGCATTTTTGTATTGGTGACAGTAGTAAGTTTTTGGGGTTGATTAAGTGAAAGGGTAGTATTTTTTTAATTAAAAACATTTTGTGTTTTATATTGTAAGCATACTCATGGCACCAGGAGTTATCTTCCATGAATTGGCTCACGCGGTTTCTTGTGTGCTAAGTAGAGTAAAAATTTTTAAAATAAAATTGTTTGGATTTGGTGACCCTGCAGGTTTTGTAGAACATGCGGTGCCAGAAAGTTTTTTTCAAAGTTTAGTTATATCTTCCGGGCCGCTTATTTTTAATTCACTGCTTGCGCTTCTGGCTTTTTCTCGGGTAGTAATTTCTTTTTCTGTAGAATCAATTATTTGTTTATGGTTGGGAGTGGTGATTGCCTTGCATGCCATTCCTTCTATGGGTGATGTAGAAGCGCTTTTTAGATCGGCGAAAAGAACATTGCGAAAAAATATTTTGATCATATTCTGTTTTCCGCTTGTAGGAGTTTTGTACGGTTTAAATTTTTTTAAAAAAATTCATATTCATGTGGTATACGCCGCACTGCTTTTTTGGTTGGGGAGTGTGTATTTAAAAATGTAGTTCCATAGTATTCTCACCGTACCATTTGACAACAGTGGTTACGGTCTGGTATTTTTAGGTGTTATGAAAGTGTTTTGAGGTGTAAATCTACAAAATAAGGAGGCGGAGATGCAGAAGCAAAAGTTTCTCGGATATTTCGTCGTCCGGTTGTGTCCCTCTGAAGAAGGGTGCCACCCCGTCTTTTTCTTCGCCACCCCGCGGGACGAAGAAGAGGCGAGGCCTTCTTTGGTGGGGTCGTTTACCGCCACCAACCATGGGCTTGAAGGGTTGGGTCGTGCGGTCGAGGAGGTGCTGCGGAGAAATGCAGCAGATCACTCAGACTTGGTGCCTTTTTTTCAGGCGCGACTGGGAGAAGCGGTGAGGCGACTCGATGACCTGGAGTCGCGTTTCGCCAGGGGCTCTACCCCTCTACCCCTCAGTGATGACGAATTCGCTGAGTTGAGCAGCGGCTTGCGGGTACACGCCACCAACTAGGCTCAGCCTGGCGCGCCATTTTTCAAAAATCACCTGTGTTTGCTTTAGCAATGCTATTGTAAGAGTATTGCTAAAGTAAACAGGTGATTTTTTGTTTGAAATTAGCCAAATTTTTTTAGCTAAGGTTAGCCAAAACTACTCTTGACAGAAGTTGTTTTTTGTGATATACTGTATTGTTGATTAGCTAAAGAAGGCACATATTCGTTTGAGAGGCGAATGTGGGCTGAGGCTAAAAACAGAGTACTAGCTATGGAAACCTCTCAAGCCTATTGAGAGGTTTTTAATAAAAATTATCAAAATAAAGGTAGAAAACAGCTTGTTATCAATAATGAACTGTTTCGTACCTTTAAACAAAGAGGAGGCCAAAAATGTGGCTCGAAAAGCTTGATTCTTATCTGACCGCTGCGGCAATTGTCGTGGCGGCAGGCATCATCTTTGCAGGGGGTGTTTACGCGGCTGATTTCAGCAATAACGACCCCCCCGTGTGGGCAAAGCGCGTCAGTCGCACGTCGCACTAGATCGCTCTAAAAAAGGAGAGAAGATGAAGGATCTCAAAGCTTTCTTTTGTGAGCACCCTGCAGCCGCCATGCTGGCGTTGGTGGTCGGCATGATGATCATCTCGATGATCTACGCCTGCCACCTGCCCAAGCCGCCCACCCCGCCGGACATGGGGGGCGCGGCCGACATGTCGGCCTCTATCAACTAACAAGACCAGTGACGCTCGTGGCGTCGCTGGTCTCTCCACTCTCCCGATTTAATCGGGACTGATGAGTCCTTAAGATGGTTAAGAAAGGACGAAAGTGGTACAATGTACTTTGTTAGCTTTCGAAACTTAGAAGGAAAAATAAGTATATCTTTTCTTCTTAGTTCCAAAACTTCTCAACTGGAGGATAAAAAAAGAATGCGCCAGCATTTTGTTCATCGCAACCAGTTCAATGACTTCGGCCTGGGCGAGGTGCTTGTTCACCTTTCTCTGGGCACTGTAGTGCTCCTGGCCTTGGCAGCAGCACTTGGAAAGTTGATTTCCTAGTAGTAAGCGAGGTGAGCCTAGCACGTCTTTAGACGTAGCGAAGGCTCCCTCGCTCTTTGTTTTTTACACACATTACATCTGGAAAAAATTACCAAGATAGGTTAGGGTGCTTGTTATAATAACAAAGAGAGGTGCTCGCATGTCGCTCTACTCGCGTGATTCTGATGGTACTTT
>CAYUTM010000006.1:9854-16189 GCA_964447755.1 uncultured Gammaproteobacteria bacterium | reverse complement strand
CCACCTTTTACTGAGGTATATGATTGGCCTCCTGGTTTAGAAGATGTGGATGCACTGTTCTATTATTTGCTCACTGAAAATTGTGAGAATGAAGAGGGTGGTGTGCCTCACGTACGGGTAATTTGTGGACTACGGGGTGAGAAACTTGTTCCACAAAAAGAAATTAGTTTTTCACCAGATGAGAAAAACCAAACTAGTTTTCTTCACTTAGTTAGTACGGTTGTGGTAATTACTTGCACTGGAGGTGGGGATGATTTGTATATCGATTATTTTTATTGGGAGAAAGTGGAAGGTGAGTTGCGTGTGCATGAATCTGTACAGTTCTTTGGCGGCATAGAGAAGCTCAAAAAAACTCCCACTCTGCAGAGTTTTGTTTCTGCAGCAGAGGCAGTTTTGGAGAAATTTAGGTGCAACAACACTCAGAGTGTTCCTTGTTCACATGTGCATTACGCGCTGTAGCCCAACTTGATACTTGGTGTGAAGCGCAATTTTAACAAATCAGCCACAACACATCTTGGTTTTAGCTTACGCTTGAAACAAGGTGTGAAGGGCTGTTTTTTGATTGACTAAACTACTATTTTGAGGCAAGATCTATTTCCAAGAAAGGGTGGGTAAAAATGCCAAAGTTTAAGTCGGAGCTTCTAGGGAAACGAGTGCCCGAAATTCGTAAAATGTTGGAGCAAGACGATGCCTGGGTAACCGGGAAGGGTTACAACGCAAGGTGGAAACCTTTTTCTCGAAAACAGATTGAGGCCATTTTTTCGGGGCTTAACCCCACCATTTTGGTGCTAGAGAAATTAGCTCACAAGCTAGGTATAAGCCTAGGCGAGCTACTGGGTTTGGGCAAGTGGAATTATGATGATGCCGGTATTTCACGTCGAGTGAAGAAATTTAGGTGCGCAAAAAACTTGTCAGCTCGAGCTCTGTCAGAAAATCTCGGGGGCTGTAAAGAGTATATTGCGCAGTTGGAGTATGGAGAGCACAAGGGAGGTTTTAGAATTTGTTCTATGGAAAAACTGGCGAAAGCTTTGGATATAACTTTGGAACAGCTTTTGTCTGCCGAAAAAAACTAAACAAGGAGAAGTGAATTTAATCAATCTTGGCTGTCAGCTCAAATATCTAGCTAGTGCTAGAAAAAATGAGCGTGGCAGCTTTTTGTTGACAAGGCATTGCTGGTAAGGCAATGTATTGACTTGAAAGTGAGGGGTGAATGAGCCTGAAATCGTCAAAACAATCATCTGAGATTTGGATGGCTGCACGTGAGGGTGTGGCCAATTTATTTGAACAGTTTTTACTGTGGGAAAGTGGTTCTTGTTCTTCATCAGGATTAACTGTTGTTCAGGTGAAAGCGCTTTTGAAAAGCGATGACGCGCAAGTTGCAACCTTGATTAAAATGTCAAAAATTTTGCGCCTTACATTGGGTGAATTGTTAGATATGGGTAAATGGAGTGCTGACCTTAAGGGGGTGCGCAGAAGGGTTTCTTCTCTGCGTATACAAAAAGATTTGACGCAAAAAAGCCTAGCAGCAATAAGTGGGGTTTCTCCAAAATTTATTGCTCAAGTCGAAAATAGGCACAGGCGATATAAAATGAGATTTCGTCTTTCTTTTATTGAAAAATTGGCAAAGGGGTTGGGTGTTGCGGTGCCAGAAATTTTAGCCAAGAAAAAGAAAAAGCGACCTGTTTCTGAGTCTTTGTAATTTTTTAAGCCCTTGCGGGGGCTTATTATTTTTTTCTTGTTAAGATTTTTATTGACTTTTTAAAAATATTTTGATACAGTGCCGACACTTTATTTAGCTGTACATTTGAGAAATATAATTTATCGCATACGGAGGACAGCAAAATAATAATAAGCGTTTTAATGGGCCAATAGCTCAGCTGGTAGAGCAGCGCCTTTGCAAGGCGAAGGTCTGGGGTTCGAATCCCCATTGGTCCACCAACAGAGATTGAATTAAAATTTCATACAAAAAATTCGGTCCAAAAAATACCCCATAACAATGTGGTATTTTTTGATGCTAATTTTTCATCTGTTTATTGTTAGTGTTTGATGAGAATGAAGTCGGAATTTCTTATGGACTTAGTCTTGTGAGCAAATGGGAGTGGGGAAGCTTGAAGTAGTAAGTAGTCTTTAAATATGTTGACAAAAATACAAAATCAATGCTACAGTTTTGGCTATTCCATAACAAATTTGAGCAATTTATTGCTCAGAAAGGAAAGTGATGAACCCACTAATCTTGTTCACCTACTTTTTGATTGGTCTTTTATTCCGGAACTACAGTGACACTCACTTATTCGATATCCACGAACCATCAACTGAAGAGTGGATTAAGCAGATCGTCATTTTCAAGTATTTGACTGCTGAAGGGAAGTTAAAGAAGTTGCGAGTTGTTTTGGATTTATGCTGGAGTCTAATCCGTTTCGTGTTTTGGCCAATTGTACTGACGAGCGATCTGGTGCTCAAAAGATGGTATAATTTAAAGCAATGAAAGTAGGGGTGAGGGCCTCAGTTATAGGGTTGTTAGCGGTAGTGGTGTGGCTGGCGAGTGCCCTCAATTTACCAACCTTCTAACACATAACCATTCCAGATTGGAATAGTGATGTGTAGGTTGGTTTTTTGTATTCCATGTAAGAAACAAAAAAGCAGACCCTCCCTTTTTCTCTAAATTTCTTTAGAAGAAAAGGGAGATGGGGTCTGCTTCGTGCGACACCCACCCAATTGGTGAGAGTTGTGAGAGGAAAGAGCGGTTCAGAACACTACCTGAGATAGTGTCCTAGATGCAGCTTTGGGAGTGGGTCATATCCCAGCATGTGTCGCATCGCTTCCTCATCATTAAAGTCACGCTCCTCAGAATTCCTCCTTTTCGTGATTCCGACCCAGAACGTGACATTTGCGGGCCATTCGACAGCGTCACACAGCGGCTTTTCGTGCTCGAGCTCATTCCACATTTGATGTTGCTGGGGCGCAACAACCATACGAGCCCCGACTTTGTTTAATATGGAAAGTCTATCTTGCGCTCTCCAGGCACCATCTAGTGCCAAAACAATCCGTTGCTCGGGAACTGCGCGAAAGAAATCTTCGAGGTGGTACAGGGTGACGAGCCTATATTCCCAGTACCATTCAGCTATTTTGTTGGCTATATCGCGCAGGGTCAACCGCTGGGCTGGTTCAAGAATTTGTACAAGACTCACTCGAAGGGGCTCGATCCCCCTCGTCTGGACGTTGTAGTGGTGCGAACCATCTCTCCTAAACAATGTCGGCATGATCTTCCTCCAAATTACAGTTGGTTGCCAAAAACTCTATAGTAAAATAAGGGTCTTGGGTAAAAAACTGTAACTGAATAAACTAGCACATATGAGCGATTTTGTCAATCGTATACACTGCTTGGCTGGTTAAAAACTTTTATAAAATGCGTGGTTTTGGTTTTTTAGTATATGTTTGATACACTTAATCACAAAACATATTGACAGGCATGTGTGCTGGTGTTAGCGTTTATAGTTGTTTTTGCGGGCTTGTTCATTTTTATTGGCGGGTAGTTTTAATTCTTCTAAAAAAATTGCAATCACCCGCTACTAAAACTTACAAAATGGGAGGTGTCTAATGCTTGCGACTGAATCTCTCCCCACGACATCTGTGGCCGAACTCACCCCCAACGGGATTAAGCCTTTTCGGATCGACGTGAGTAGTTCAAACTTTATTGCTCAGCACATTGTGTGTGATGCAAAGAGAGTGGCCTCGATTCCGGGCACGGATCATGTGGTAGTGATTTTTAGCTCAGCTCCTTTAACCCCGCGCACCATGTGTGTCTGCTCTTTGTGGAACATTTTGGTTAACGATTTTGGGTTTCGCAAAGGGCAATGTGGAGTCGCTCCGACATGCGAATGCGATGGGGATGAGTGGCTTGAAGACACCGACGTTGGCGAGTGAATAGTGTTGATTTGCTTAACACGTAATAGGTCGTAAGAAGCGGAGGGCTTCTACGACCTGTGATCTCTCCCGATTTAATCGGGACTGATGAGTCCTAGTGAAAGTTGAGAAAGGACGAAAGATCTAGTTTTTGTAAAATTAAAAAACCACCAAGTACATTTTTTATTTACTCTCTAGAAATAAAAGTATGAATGGTGGTTTTTTGTTTGTGCTTATTTTTTCGCCACAAATTTTAATGAAATAGAATTCACACAATGTCGTGTATTTTTTTCAGTCATCTGTTCACCCGTAGATACATGGCCTAGATGTGCCTGGCAGGTGTTGCAAACTATCTCCGTTCTCATACCATCAGCATCAGGAATGCGTTTTACAGCACCAGGAATTTCTTGGTCAAAACTTGGCCACCCGCAACCAGAGTGAAATTTTGCGTCCGAAGTATAAAGCGGAGTATTGCACTGCCTGCACAAGTAAGTTCCTTCTACAAAAAAATCATCGTACTCGCCAGTGAACGGACGCTCGGTTCCTTTTTGAATAATCACTTGTTCTTCTTCGGGGGTAAGTTTGTTTAAGTTCATATTTTTTAAATCAACCAAAAGTAAATGTAAAAGCTTTGAGACCAGGCTGTTCAATAATCATCATGAGGGTGTGATCTGTTTCGTCACGTGTATCTTTGATCAAGTTGTATAAACGGTCTTCTTGAATATTCACATAACTATTTCCGTTTTCAAAATACACATCATCTCCCGCGGTTGTGGGAAAAAGAGGTTTCCCATCCCGCATAATTTTAACTTTTATTTTTTGCGGTGCGCTCGCGACAAAGAAAACGCGAGGTGCAAAATAGTGATAACTGATTTCGGCACCAGCACTTTTATTTTCTGCGAACTCAGATTCAAAGTTCCAGGTACCGCCAAGTGTTAAAGCGTTGGGATTAGTATCTTTTGGAGTAGAGAGTTTTTGTTCGCCGGTCGAAAACGATTTGCCGTTTTGCAAATATTGGTTTCGCTCTGATCCAAAATATGTTTCAGGACTCTTAACGTTTCCAATCGGGATAGCTGAAGTATTAACTACGCCAGTTGGGATATCTGCTGTAGGTTCTGAGTCACGAATTTTTTTCTCACGAAGCAGTTCTTGAATTTTTGCCTCTGTTTCATCGTATTTTCCTTCACCCGCGTGATCAAACACAATGTAGCCATCGATATCAATTAAATATTTACGTGGCCAGTAGTTGTTTCCATAGGCATTCCACGTACCGTAATCGTTATCGAGAACTACTGGAAATTTAATACCGAATTTTTTGAGCGCTTCCTGAACGTTTTCTATTTTATGTTCAAAAGCAAATTCAGGTGTGTGAATACCCACGATTTCCAAACCCTGATCTTTGTATTTGTCATACCAGGCATTAAGGTAGGGGAACGTGCGAATACAATTGATGCAGCTGTAAGTCATGAAATCCACCAAGATTACTTTTTTGCCGATCAAAGATTTTAAAGTTAGCGGATTCGAGTTAACAAAACCGGCCGGTTTGGCGATTTCATGATAGCGAGGAAAATTTTTAACTCCACTTTTACTCGCACTCAAGGCTTGATCCACAGATGAGGTAGGCATGTTTTTATCAAGAGATTGGGTTTTGTTAAGTAAGTTAACTTCAATACTGCTGACATTATAGTAACCAGTTTCTACTAGAAAAGTTTGCAGTTTTTTATCAAGCCCAGTAAGTATAAAAATACCCACAAGCACAAACAATATTCCCAAACCTCGTTTGAACCAACCTTTTGGGTTCGCGGCAAAACGTGCTTTTTTTACGAAGCGTTGACCAAGCAAACTAATAAGTAGTAGTGCGATGGAAAGTCCAACTGCGTAAGAAATTAGATATATTGTACCGAGCAAAAATGATTGAGGTAGAACCGTTGCTAGAATTAAGAAATAAGTTGGAGAGCAGCTAGAAAAAACTGGGCCAAGTGATAAGCCAATCAAAATATCACGAGTCCACGAGTTTGTTTTTCCCGATTCATTTAACAAGGTGTCAGATTTTGCACCCAAACCCAATTTTAAGTTTATTGTTTCCCACCAGCCGGGAAATATCGTTATGAGTCCAAACAAAACAAGAATAATTCCCGAAACCGTGCTCCACACAGTTGGCGGAATATTGATAAACGCTGTACTGAATTTTAAAGCCAGAGTAAAAACAACAATAGCCAAAGCCAGAGAGGCAGTAATCACATAGGGGTTGCGTTTGACGCCACTTACCGAACCGCCAATGATGATGGGTAGTAGTGGTAAAACGCACGGCGCCAACACGGTAAGGATGCCTGCTACAAAAGAAACGACAAGCAAAAACATACTGATTATTTAATTTCTTTAACTAATTCGCTGAGCGTCGGGCTGCCACTCCATTTTTTCAACATTGTACC
>CAYUTM010000006.1:5040-9844 GCA_964447755.1 uncultured Gammaproteobacteria bacterium | reverse complement strand
CTACTTGCACAAAAGTGTGTTGATAGGTGACACCATATTTTTTCTTCACATCAGTTGAAGTATCGTAATCTACCACCAAAATGTTGACGTTTTTTGGAATCTCGTTCAGATGAGCGTTGATATCTGAATCAACACCTTTACAGGTTGGGCACCAACCGGCTTTGAAAAAAAGTATTACTTTTCCTGTTTTAGCCAAGGCTAATTTGTCGGAAGAGAAATTCTGGTAGCTTCCTTGTTTCATCATCGCGTCTTCCGTTGTCATCTTCGTATCATCTTTTTTCATCATTGAAGATGTTGGTTTTTTGTCCATCATTGTTTTGTCTTCAGCATCTTTATTTTCCATCTGATTATCGCCAGCACCCTTTTCCATTTTAGCTGAATCGTTTTTGTTTTGGTCGTCCACCATGGTATTGGTTGGTGTTGTTGTGGTCTTTTCCATTTTCCCATCTAGCTCATTAACGCGTAAATCCTTGGCACAGCCAGCGCCAGCGAGAAGTATTAAACTAGAAAGTGCTACCAACGAGAGTATTTTTTGCATACTGTTTTTAGATTAAGTATTATAATTTGAGTATAAACTAAATTAAAAACAATGTAAAGTATACTTTACATTGTCCTGTGGACTACTTCCGGATTATTTTTTTAATTGGCTATAAATTTGCGCAATAAGTTTGGCAGCAACCATGGTGCAAAGGGCAACCAGCAACCATTTGTCGGCATGGCCATGATACGTTTGGTAAACAATTCCTACCACCAGCACTATTGCGCCACACAAAAAACTAATTCTTCCAGCCAGCAAGCGGTGCTGCTCTTCGCGCTCGTCGCGTGCTTTTTCTTTCCACACAAAAATTACAAATGCGGTAAATACCACAATCAACAGCATGAGAGCGCTCGACATAAACATGCTCGGCATCCAAATTTTACCAAAAGGATTAGAGCATAGTACCAATAAAATGATGAGTAGAATTGAAATGATAGATTCTCCAAGGAGTTGTTTATTTTTCATAGACAATAGTAAAAATATCCTCAACATTTTTTTTAAAAAAGCGAGCGATTTTTATGGCCAAAAGCACTGAGGGTGTGTAGTTTTGTTTTTCAATTGCAATTACCGTTTGGCGTGTAATGCCTACCCGCTCTGCAAATTGCTCTTGCGTAACACTGGCTTTGGTGCGCAGATCGTAAACAGAATTTTTGATAACTTCTTTCATAAAATTTCTAGAGTATTTTTCCAATATTACCATACAAGTATTTTTTAGCAGTGTCAATAAGGCTTTACATGTTGTTTTGGTACTTGTAAAAAAAAGTATATTTAGTATGCTATTGCAACGATTCCAACAACCAAAGAGTCGTAAGGAGAGAGCGATGAAAAGAATGCCGCCTATGAACGAAGCCGAAACCCAGGGTTCGGAAGTGGTTGGTTCAACCGACACCACCACAAGGGTTGGATTTTATTTACACTTCAAAGTTGTTGTAAAAGGCGCTGAGCAAGAGTTTTTGGTTCAACCATCTCCAGTAAAAGGAAGTTACCGAGTTGGGTCGGGGTTTAGCTGTCACATTGTAATCAATGATGAATTAGTTTCAAATTCTCATTTCCAGATTTTGTGGGACAAAGAGAAGGGGCAGTTTATGATTGCGGATTTTGGAAGTAAAAACGGTACATTCATTTCCGGAAAAAAAATTCCACGAGACTGGATTGAGTTGTTGCCATATCAAGTTGTTTTCTTTGGAAGAAATAACCGAATGTTTGTGCATGAAAACCCATCTCCAACGTTTGAGCTAATGGAACCAAGAAAGCCAGAGCAAAGAAAAATTCCCCGTCGAAAAAAATAAAACGCATTTGTTCTTTAGTTGAAAACATCGGCGACATACGCACTTGTCGCCACATAAAACAAGACTCTACTTTATAGAGTCTTGTTTTATTGTATGAGAAATTAGGTAAATAGGGGTGGTTTTTTGGACAGTTAAGTATGAATCAAATGGTTTAAAATAAGGATTTGGCTCAGTAGAGCGAAATTCAATTTCTAGGCTAAAATAAGCCACATTTTGCTATTGACAAAAGCTGCTTTTTGTGTTATTATGTCTAGTTCTGAAAATCAAGAATTGAATTGAAAAGCAGGAGAGCAAGGCTCTCTGTTCATTACAACAACTACGGTAAAAGGAATGTCTTCCTTTTGTGGCTTACAAAGCTTGCTAGGCTAACAAGTCTTACAATGCTTGGAAGTTATAAAAAGGGAGACATAATCCCGCAACCGTCCCAAAACAAGAAGGTGGGTCAAAACCCGCCAAAGGAGTCTGACCATGACGACCATCAACGCCAAGACGACCGCCACCTCCACCAACACCGCCCCCGTCGTCGCCATCATCACCTGCACCTGCGGTGCGCGTGGCCTGGCCTCTGTGTGGGGCATCTCGGGCAAGTGCCCGAAGTGCACGCGCCTCCAGGCCATCGAGAACGTCCACCTGGACGCCACCCGCCTCGCGCGGGAGGCCGCCCAAGCCCAAGCCCTGGACGCCGCCAAGCAGGCCGCCCAAGCCATCGAGGATGCCAAGGGCGCCCAGACCCGTCGGGTCAAGGCGGCCGAAGCGGCCATCCAGGCCCAGCTCCAGCAGGAGCAGGTCGCGGCCTACGCCGCGAGCCCGCAGGGCAAGTTGGAGGCCGCCAAGCGCTTCCTGGCCCAGGCCAAGCTGGCCTTGGCCGCCGCCCGCAAGTCGGGCGACAAGGCCAAGATCAAGGAGGCGAACTCCAACGAGGAGGCCGCTCACAGCGAGCTTCGGAACGCCGAGCAAGACCTCGCCCAAGCCCAGGCCCAGGCCATCAAGCAGGCCAAGGAGCGCCTGACCCAGGCCACCGAGGCCTGCAAGGCCCGCCTCCTGCGGGACATCCGCGAGGCCCAGGCCATCGAGGCCGCCCAGGCCAAGCAGGCCAAGGAGCGCTGCGTGGCGCGTCTGGCCGCCGACAAGCTCCAGTCCGGCCGCCGTGGCCACAAGGTGGGGCACTACGTGCCCCTGCGCATCGCTGCCGCGGCCTAAGGCCTAGAGACTTTGAGGAATAGTCTCGAAACAAAAACATTCCTTGCCGATTGAGCTTCGCTCTCGGCTTCTCATTTGAACTTTTAACTTGGTTGAAGGTTAAAATGAGATTGAAATTTGCATGAAAATGTTTGGGCACTGAAATAAGTGCCAAAAAATTGTACCTTTTCCCAAACCCAAAGTTGAGGAGGTCCCATGCCCATCAGCAGCGCCGTCGAGTCCGCCACCCGCTTTGACTACGTCACCCGCCTCAGCGGCGGGGAGATCTTTCACGCCCGGACCAATCGGGCGCGGCAGATCGCGCCGGGTGTGCGCCGGCGGCCCAAGCGGCCGATGATGTTTGCGCGTGTCGCGCCGGCCACCACAGTGGTGCAGCCGATCGACGATCAGCGGCAGAAGACCGCCCAGGCCAAGGACAGCACGGTGGTCCGGTACAAGCCGGAGGTGCGCAAGCCCTCGGCCGGGTCGGGCAGTATGTCCGGCGGCGGGCCGGGTGTGGGCAACCGCACCAGGCAGCGCCTGGGACAGTTGCGCGGCATGCGCCTGTCGGCCGCGTAGACCCCCTCACAACGAGGAGCCCTCTTCTTTTCGCCTAAAGCGAATCGAAGGCGGTTCCTCCTTCTCAATGAATTACTCAATTTGTTAGTGAACCACCCATCTCTATCGTGCGACTAAGCAATAAATGAGATGTGGAATATATCAAAGTTCTTAATTTGAGAATTCATTGAGGAGGTACGTAATGAAGCGCCGTTAGCCCGAAAGGGCGAATAAAAAAAGTGCAGCGGGCGAGTTCCTAGCCCACAAAGAAAAAAGCCCCTGACGCAACAAGGGGTTAAATAAGGAACACTGGCCCAAAAGCACTCGCCATGTGCGATGCTTGGCGGCTAGGTTGCAACATCGTTTCAGTTTCTTTCTTTCCCAAAAACATTCTACTCGTAAGCTTGGTCGAGTAGGAAAGCGGGTGCAAGCCCAAAACAAAACAAGCTAAGAAAGGAGCGAGGAGTTAGTCATGAAGCTAATCCTGTACGAGCCTAAGTAGGCCTAGGGAAGCCTGACCAGTCGCCTGGTCGAACTCCCTCACCTTGCATTAAGGTGCTGCTCCATAAAAATTCCTGGAGCAGAAAAAAGTGCCACCTAGCTAGGGTAGGTGCCTCACTCCCGTCCTCGACCATCGGCCAAAGCAGAACACGGATCACAACATCGGCCGAGCGCGCGGAAACGGAATTCCTGAAGACCAGTGCATCGTCAGGCATGGCGCCTCGACACCAGCACCCTTCGGGAAGAGGAAAAAACCCAGAAGCATTCTCGGGAGTCGTAGATCCATCCAACGACTCCCTTTCTCTCTCCCGATTTAATCGGGACTGATGAGTCCTTAAGAAAGTATTGAGAGGACGAAAGAGAAAGCTGAACTTTACAACTAACTTTTACCAGCTCATTTTTATGAGTGAGGAGGGGCATAAAAAATACGAGAGCGAAAATTCTCTTTTTTTGCGTCTGTGGTGAATACTATTTTCTGAATTTTGTTTCAGAAAATAATAATCGCTATTGTGCAAAAAATTTTTGTACAAGGTAGTGAGGAACTTTGACAACTTACCGTCAAAAATAATAATTCGTTTTATTTTATTATTTATGATGGCGCCATGATTGACAGATGCATTTGATCTTACACGCTGTGTGTGAGGGAAAAGTGTGTCGAATCGTGGTGAAGGTGAAAATAAGGGCCTTCTTTGCAGTTTGGTGCTGGTCGGTTCCAGCAGCAGGTAAATCAGAGCCATTC
>CAYUTM010000006.1:0-5030 GCA_964447755.1 uncultured Gammaproteobacteria bacterium | reverse complement strand
TCTTCTTAAAGAAATTTAAGGAGAGAGTTGAGGATAGAAATAACCATCTAGATCAATAGAAAGGAGGGTGTGCCTCATGGCAATCTGTGATGTACGCATTCCTCCAAAAGTTGATTTGGATGCCTGCACTACCGCTTACGTGGATGGGGCTCGCCCCAAGTTCAACGTTCGGCATGTGCCAGGCGGCACTGCAAGTGGTGAGGATCGGAGCGATCCGTACACCATGTGCATTGAGGTCGGTGATGGCGGGCCGCGATGCTACGACCATCACTCCAAAGAAGGTTCAGACAAGCCGGCGTGTTTGCAGGCGCTTGAGCATGCTCGAGTGCTATGGCAGCGCCAGGTGAAGATTTGCGAGTATGTGGGTCAAATGGACCGAGGGCAGATTTTTGCGGAATCTTCTCACGGTTTTCCCACGCTCTCGCAGCTGTTCTCGGGTATGCTCCTGGATGAAACCTTGGAGACGCCAGAGCAGCGGTTTGAGCAAGGCCTATTAATCATCCATGCGGTGGTTGAATCGGGAATTAATCCATTTAAATGTATGGAACCAATTCTTGATTTGCTGCCTCGTGGGCGGCATTGGGCTGAACTCAAAAAGGAACATAACAAAAATTTTGAGGAGGTGATAGCAACCGCCAAGTGGTACACAACCAAAGCTGGCCGCAAACTGGCAGTGGTTGAATCCACTTGGATCGGCGCTCCGCGTGAATTATATAAGCGTGGCGCTGATATCATTGTGGCCTTGAACCCCGCCATGAGCCTCGGGTTACAAAAAATCCGCAAGTTCACGGTGGCAACTCGGCCACATAGTGGTGTGGTAGTTGCTCCAGCCATGGACAGGCTAAATAGCCTAGAGTCAGGTTGGGGTGGCCCCACGAACGGCACCATTTGCGGTTCACGCAAAGATGCCAGTAGCAACCAAACTTTAGAGGAGGTAGTGAATGCAGTGATTGAGACGATGTAATGGCTGGGTAGTAGGACAAATGGTGATGGGTCATTAAAGAAGTGAACAAGAGACATTCTTTCATTGAGCAGAAGTACTTCTAAAAACAGAGGGAAACTACTCAAGAACGTTCCGGCAAAAAGCTGTCCGGACTAGTATGACGCCAGCACATAATGTGTTGGAGAATGCTAGATGGGCCTGCATTGGCCCTTACGTTTCCTCTTCTTCCTTCCGGACAGCTTGACCGGAAGAGGAGGGGAAAGTTATGTTCGATGACCGCTTCCAAGACTCCCGCCACCCTGGTCACCCTGCCCGTCACCCAGTGCCAGGTCGAAGGCGCCGACACGCGCGAGCTCCGCATCGCGGATCTCGGGCCGAGCACCAGCCTCGTCCAGCTCACGGAGGAGTACTTCGCGAGCTTGGGCGATCCGCGCCAGTATGGGCGGGTGGTGCTGCCGGCGCTGCCGAGCGCCGCGATCCCGCTGATGGCCATGATGGCCCACGCGCGGGGGAGCCTCTCGCTCCTGATCGGCCTGCAGCCGTTCCGGTCCACCACGGTGGCCGGGTGGATCAACATCAGCACCGAGCGTCACGACGACGCCCGGACGCAGCGCTTCGAGGCGCTGAAGGAGGAGCGGGCGCTGATCGCGCCCTATGTGGTGATCGACTGCGCCCCGCGCGCGCTGAACCCCGACCAGCTCAACCAGCTGGCCGAGAAGCTCGGCTGCCAGGCCGGCGACATCGGGATCGTGAAGGCCGACCCGGGCCAGGTGAAGATCGATGATCTGGGCGGCGAGGAGGGCACGCGTCTGCAGAACCTGGTGTACCAGGCGCTGAAGGAGGCCGGCGTCTCGTTGGCCAACCTCCAGGAGGCCCAGCAGCGGGTGATCTTCAACGCCCCGCCGCTCGGTGTGGTGGCGGCCTACATGGGCCTCGTCCTGTACGGCGCCATGGAGGTCTGGCCGAAGACGTTGCGTCTGGCCAACGTTGGCAACAACGTTTTCGTCGTCGCTGAGATCCTGGACATCCAGTCCACCCGCCAGTGGGTGGACACCTGGGTCGCCGAGCGTGAGGCCTCCAAGCCCCGCGTCATCGTGGCCGGCGATGTCCCGGAGGAGTTCCGGGAGGAGCTGGCCATCCTGGCCCGCCAGCACAACGTCGAGGTCCGCGCGTAGTTTAAGCGCGGAGCCTTCCCAGCCCTGACAAAGGCTGAAGAAAAATTTTGTCCTCGACCGTCACCTGTACCGTCGAGCCCGCTCTTTTATGCCAACCTAAAGCCCTGGCGCCAGCTAGGCCAAACTGGTTAATATGACAGTTTGTTCAATTCTCGGGGAGAGTTCGCAAGAACCTCCCCTTCTCTATTGAGCCTTTGTTTTGAAGGCTGATTGAGGAAGAAGGATAAGATGAAAAGACACCATTTTTTCCAGCCCCTTGACCCCACTGGGCGCAACCATCCTTTTTTTTTGCCCTCCACGCCGAGCGCAGAAATCTGGGAGTGCGAACGGTGCCACCAGCCAGTGGATAGTTGGTTGTTCCGGCATGGGCGGTGCCCGAATTGCCTGCTGGCTCTAAGTGGGGGTGTGGCAGGGCGTGTGAGGCACTATGTGCATGCGCCCACCATTTTTTTGTCAGCGGCAGGGAGACTGGTTCGCAAGCACCTGGACCAGGTGCACCTGGTCTATCTTCCGGTTGTTAAGGTGGTTCATCTCTGTCTCCACAATAGTGTGATAAAGGACGAAATGTCACCCACGCCGGTTTGGGCAATCCGTGAGATCGTGCGGATTGCCAAAGCCTGGGCTGTGGAAGAGCCGGGCCTGGAGTGGTTGGTGAGGATTGGTGAAAACCTTCTCGGTGAAGAAGTGTCGTACGCTGTCGTCGCCGGCGAACCGGGCTGGCGAGATGATGCTCACAACGAGTGGCAGTAGTAAAAACGGCAGTATAAAAATTCCACGCGCCCCTGCCCCGCGTGTTCAACTTTGAAAAGTTTTTCTAAATTTTCAAAGTCGAGTTCATCACATTGGTGTGGTGAACAAATAACGACCGTCAAGGTCAACAAGAAAGGAGGTGTTTCATGGGTGCAATCCGTGAAGCACTTTTCGGCAAGGTTGATCTTGATACCATCGTAGCCACGTATCTGCTAGGCGCAAGACCTGGTGGAATGAAGTTGCGTTGGAAAAGCGGATCGGCTAGTTCGGAAGAATTGGCTGATGAGAAAACCGCTTGTATCGAAGTTGGTGGTAGTGGTGCGGTGGCAAAAAACAACTTTGACCACCATTCGCCCCTAGCTGATGGCGGAGTAAATCTCTCTGCCTGTGCCCAAGTGCTGGAGCGCCTCGCCAAGCTTGTTCGCTATGTGGATGAGCTGGATCGAGGCGATCGCAGCATGGATAGGGTGCGAGCTAAAAAACCGTTCCCTGATTTTGCACCTCCGGAAGCGGTAGTGCAAAAACTGCCACCGATTTCTACCTTTCCATCGCTGGCGCAATTAGTCAGTGGCATGCTGCTTACTGTCCGAGATCCGGAAGAGCGCATGCGCCAAGGTCTCGAAATTGTAGATGTGGTGGTGCAGACAGGAGTTGATCCATATGCAAGTATGGAACCAATTCTTGATGTGTTGCCGCAGGGAAGAAAGTGGGCAGAAGCAAAACGCGTTCACGATCGCAAAGCATCGGAGCTTAAACCAGAATGGTATATCACTAAGAGTGGTAAAAAACTCGCAGTGATAGAAACCGAGTGGTTTGGTGCTCCGGGTGAGTTGTATGGTCGTGGGGCAGAGATAGTTATCTCACTGAATCCAGTTTACTCAGAAAATCCGGCTACGGAATCGTACCGGAAATTTACAGTGGCTGGAAAAAATGTGGTGGTTCGACCACTGCTCGAGGAGATTTCAAAACTCGAAGCAGGCTGGGCAGGTCCGCCAACAGGAACTATCTTCGGCTCACCCCGAGGAGTGTCAAGCACACTCATGCTTGAGAAAGTGAGGGAAATGGCGATAGAAACATTGTAAGATTTTGTTTGTGAGTAGTGCGGACAAATCTCCTAGAGCACAAGTAGTAGTAAAAAAAACGAAACTTGTGATCGCATGTTCCGGGCGAAAAATCCACCCGGACTAGCATGGCTCACGCATTAACGCGAGAGAATGCTAGAGGCGGCTCCATCACGAGCTGCCACATGCCCTCTTCTCCTTTCCGGGTGGATATACCTGGAGCAGAGGGGGGAGTCGTCCGGATGATTTTCAATTTTACCCAGCACAAGCTCACCACTGACCAGACCAATGCTGGTGTGGTGGATCTCCTGGATGGCGTCTGCAAGCGCAGGAATGCCTTGCTGACCTTTGAGGAGATCCCCAGCAACGAAGATCTGGCCGAGCGCGCTGAGGAGGTGGCCAAGCTCGCCAGTGAGGTCGGAGTCACGCAGGTGATGATCGGGGGAGCGCCATACTTTATGGCGTACCTCGAGACCGCGCTGTACGCGCGGGGCATCACCCCGTACCACGCCTTCACCAAGCGCGTGGCCACGGAGGAGCCGGATGGGAAGGGTGGCGTCAAGAAGGGGCAGATCTTCGTGCACGTCGGCTTCGTGCAGGCGCGCCGCTCCTAGGCGAGTCAAAGGAGATATGATGACTCCTGTCCCGAGTGGCTAACGGGCAAACAATTCATCTACAATAATTATGTTTTTGGGGAAGTTTTTTATAAATTTCCCATCTTTATTGAGCCTCTATAGTGGAGGCTGATTGAGAAAAGGAGAACTGGATATGTCGAAGAAAACTTGGGCTCTCGCAGTGTGTTGTGGCAGTGCGGAAAACGCTGCCGCTGTTCTGGCACAGCTCGTTGCGTTCGGCGAGCGCGTCACGGTGCTTTCCCAGGTCGTTCCGCTTTTGATCGAGCGGGATTACCACCAGGGGGAGCACTGGGTGAACATCTATCCCCGCACCGCGGATGGTGCGGAGGATCTGTGGCCCATGGGTTGGCCCAATTCCGAATTCCAGGCGCTGGAGATGAACGCCATGGGCCAGCTGCTCATTGATCGCCTTCACCATGTGGAGGCGCATTATCTCTATGCCCTGGTGGGGGAAGAGGCTTTCGGC
>CAYUTM010000005.1:19575-35198 GCA_964447755.1 uncultured Gammaproteobacteria bacterium | reverse complement strand
CACTACCCACCAAACCCATAACACCATCCACGCTTAAAGCTTTGCCATGATTCATTTTAGGAAGTAAAAAAATACGCGCACCAACTTTTTGAGTTGCTTCATAAAAACTTTGTGCCATGTATTCTAAAAATTTATGATCTGGTTTTAATGGTAGTAAAATATCAATTTGTACACCTCTTTTTTTAGCTCGGTATATTTGCGCTAAAAATTTTTTGTCCGGTGCGTAGTATGGTGTTAATAACGTAAAGTCTGTAACAGCCTTTCTCAAACTACGCGAATAAAATCTTTTAACAGAAGAATACTGCGGAGAAACATGTGGCGAGTGAAGTAAAAATGCCACCCGAGAACGCAATTCTTGACTAAAACGTGGTGCATAAGGACGAAAAAAATGGCTAACTTCGCTTGAGTTTCCTGTTGCATGAATATATGTTTTTCCAAAACCTCTTAACAGTGGCTTCACCACTTCACCTTCTAAACGAAGCTGCAAATCATCCCAATCTTTAGATGAATTATCTATATTAACACCGCCAACAAAAGCTACTCGCTCATCAATAATTAACACCTTACGATGATTCCGTATCCATAACCGGTTTATCCAACGATTTATTCTCCATTCGGGGTACAATTTGTTGTACCACAAAAATTCTACACCCGCTTCACGCAATGCATTTTGTGTTTCTTTACTTAAATTAAAACTACCAAACGTGTCTATAATCAATTTCACATCCAATCCTCGTCGCGCTTGTTCTAGTAAAATATCAACAAATCGTTTTCCCTCACCTGTATCTTGTAAAATGTAGAGCTCCCAATATATTGATGATTTCGCAGAGGCTAGATCATTATACATTGCTACCCATGCATCTTGGGTGGTAGTAAAAAAATTATAGGAAAATTGCTGACCAAATTTCATACGTTATGAAAGAAAACTGCGACCAAAGAATCCATTAAATAGTACATCTTTTAACGGTTTTCTTGTTGAAGGTGTTTCTTTTTCTTGCAATTGTTCTGGTAAATCTTCTTTTTTGCCTGGTTTGCCAATTGCTACCATGGCTTCTACAGCAAAATCATTCGGAATATTTAAATCAATTTTAGCTTTATCATAATCAAACCCTTCCATTCCATGCACCACCAAACCACGATTCGAACCTTCGAGTGCCAAATTTTCCCAGGCAGAACCTGTATCAAATGAATGTGTGCGAGACGGCTTATCATTATGCTCAAAATTAACGCGTGAAATAACCACAACTAACAACGCTGCATTTTTCGCCCAAGATTGGTTAAACTCACCCATTAAACCAAACAGTACTTGCCATTCTGGCGTATTGCGTTTAGCAACAATAAAACGCCATGGTTGATTATTATATGAAGAAGGAGCCCAACGTGCCGCTTCAAAAAGTGGCAAAAATTCTACATCTGTCAAAGCATCACCAGACATTGCGCGAGGAGACCAACGATTGGTAAACATCGAATTAATTTCGTATTCAGTAATTCTCATATTAAAAAGTAATGAATAAAACACACCGTTCTTCTACTACCTACAATATAAGCTGGAGCTCACAAAGTCAACGACTTTGGAATATTTTGGCTAAAACCATTGCGTGTAAATTTAAAAAATGTTAGGATGTTTTGTATCTTACTTAAACTAAATTTATTATATGAAAAGAATGCTCTATTTTTTAATCGGAATGATACTTTTCTTTGGTCAACATACTTTAGTTTTAGCCGCTTCATCACCTAACAAAATTACTCCTCAAAACAAAACAAAAATTACTCCATGGAAACCAAAAACACCGAACGGATACAAACCCATTACATGGGCAAGTGCTTATGGTGTAAACACTTTTATGAAAGCACCCACAAGCACAGGGTTTATAGACTATGTAACCCTGATATACTTACCATATAACCAAATTAAATTAATTACTTCTTCAACACCCCGAATCGAATGGGCTTCTGGAACTCCGCCACTTGATAATGATTTGGCTCGAAATTGGGCATTTACAAAAATGGTAGTTGAAGAAGCAAAAAGAGCAAATCCTAAAGCAACATTTTTCTGGGACATGCCATTTCATAATGTAAAAATAAACCCCACTGATTTAAGCTTTGCACTTAAATCAAAAGATGCTCATGGCGAATATCTAACCAGTGGTAGTAGACCAGGAGATGACATGTTACAACCACGCCGACTGCTTATTATAAATAACAAAACTGGCTTGGCCACCACCACTGTTTTTGATGAAACTATTTTAAAAACATCGAAAGCAGATCAAATAATAGAAGGTTTTGACCCGTTAGTAGTACCACAAGGAACTTCAACCACCACTGCAAAGCTCTATATTGGAGTAAAAACAAATGGTAAAGAATTAGTAGTATACTGCAGCCGAAGTGCCTCACCACAAGAAGCCAGCAACGCCCTACTAGACGCTGGAGTTCCTTTTGAAGGACAAATTCAAGCTGATGGAGGTGGTAGCACTACATGTGGATACAATCTTCCCGGTCAATATTTTGTTGAACCTGGTCGCATGCTTCCACACCTCATGGCGACATTTTCTAAAAAATAATTCTTGTTTATCAATTTCATCAACACAAATTGACATATAGCTTAAAAGTTTGCTATGTTAAGCCCAGCAAAAAGGAGTTACCATGCAAAAACAAAAAAAGCAGCTGTTGAAAAAAATTCTTCGGACACTGTCATTTTTCTTTCGCATCTTATCGGGACCCACCACTTGTTTCACCATTATCTATTTAGCTTACGCACGGAAAGATCCAGCTGCTTTTGATACTAAAACAAGCATGATCATGGAAAGCATTATTTGGTTTCCATTAGCATGTTGGATTGAATACATTGAGTGGGATGATAACAGATTCGTTGATAAACGATTCAGAAAAGAATTCTGGAATGATTTTAAACTAAAATATGCTGTTCTTTTCGTAATAAGTTTATTGATAACTTTTATACTAAACGCTCCTTAATCAACGAATTTTGGATTAACCCCGAAGTCTTAAAATCGGGGCAATAAAAAAGCAGTTTTTAAAGACTGCTTTTTTATATTCAAATTACGCTATTTAAACTACAAGTTTTAGTACCTGAACAGTCTAACTAGTAAACATTTCAGGTACTAAGTGGGCCTTTTGAAGCAAGCCCACTATCCCAGGTCTCAACCGCCTGGAGGTTATCGACGTCGTGCTTTCTGCTCACGAAGCCAGATGACTCGTTCAATCTCATGCATGAGCGACCTGACCGAAACTTCGCGGTCTTCTCTCTCAACATACTCATTGTTGAGCAAGCGCATCAGTTCCGAACGTTGTTTGTTGCTCAGCTGATTTAATCCGGTCATCTGAGTTGTATCCAACATGCTACTGATTATGGGGACACGCAACTCGGCAGGACAAAACTCCAGTACTACTGGAAAAACACCTTGTGCCACCGAATCATGTATGAGACTACCCCAAGCATCTTTCTTGCTAGAAGTTAACAGCTCTGTGTCACACAGTCTTTTCAGAACTACATGGAACCATCGAGCTACCACATCTTTCTTTCGGATTCCAGCTCCTCGCGCCATAATCGCTTGAAAACCCTTAAGCGAGAGGTGGTAATCTGGAACTCGATCGAGCAGAGCATCCTGCACCCAATCATCGGCGTTCACAAACAAACTATAAACAAGTTGCAACTTCAAACGCGAAAGGTCTAGACGTGCAAGGGCTCGTTTTCCCCAATGCACAGCCTCACCACTTCGCGTTGTAAGCGCAGTGCTTGTCTCATTTTCTTTTGTCACACCAACAATTGGCGCAACCATCAGCCGAATAATCTCCACCAAATTTTCTCCGGCACGCATAAAGTCAAGTTGCCGATCCGCTTCTATATAAGCTGCGGTGAACGGATAGCGTGCAACGAAGTTTTGACGAAACTCAGCTGGCCAAAACCAGAAACCTGCCAACGGCTCCCGCAAGTTTGCAAGACTAAGCCTGAGCAGCTGATCAAGGCGAGGCACTTGGTACTCATACACCTCTCCTTTGCCAACAAAATCTTGCCTAAGAATTACTCGTGAACCCCAAAACTTATCGACCTCTCGCTTCGAGACATCGTCAGACTGAGGCAAGGTACTGTAGAAATTTCGAACCGCCTCGATAAGACCAAGAAAGATTGCTTGGAGAATTTCTCCCCAGCTGTGAATCTCTCCTTCCTTCATACGCACGGCTCCACAACTCCAAGCGTCATTCACGAAGTAGTCTTCAAGGTTGGTAACAGCTCGTGCAGCCCGAGCATTCATCGACTCGAATTGGTTGATCACCAAATCGACGAATGAAAGAATTTCCTCACGCTCCAACATCCAGTTTTTCCAATTCGGTTCCGTGCTACCCATATGGCTCCACCTACTATAGTTTCCCAAAAGGGACTTAACCATAATGGTCCAGGTGAGGAGCTCTACGATTCCACCATGGGGTGATGGAATATTCCGCGCCGGACGAGCAAAGTGCCAACGCACAAATTGATATTCCGTAAGTATCACAACAACACCACGGCTACTTGCCACCAATTTAACAGGCAAATGCTTACTTAGAGCAATGAGTCTTTCAGCGTGCAACATCTGAACATTTCGCACATCCAATTCTTCCATGGTTGCACAAGGTGCAAATTGTTTCCACGCAAGAATTTTACGCTCAAGCTCAAAAGGCAACAACCCAAAATAGAGTGTGGTCTGTTCTCCCGAAGTAGCGTCACGAACAACAGAGTTGTTCCACACCTTACCCGCCTTTTCCGCATTATCTTCAACCAACCTCACACCAATTGGCCAAATCTTGGTTAAAGGATTCTTGCTCAAAATATCGACAGCCGTGCGACCAGTTGTACGCACCAAATAATCAAGACCAAGATTAACAAGCAGAGCTGTGGCCTCTTTCGCTTGTTCTGTACCTATCGGAGTATTCAAATCCAACGCCAAACGCCGACTAGTTTCAATGGTCAAATTAAAAATATCTGTTCGCGCCGCCTCCAACCTATCACCGTCAACATCGGCAAGCTGGTTAAGAGCATCTGCCAAAAGGCGAACACCCCTAAACTCATTGTGAGGCTCAAACTTTACAAGCTGTGTAGACATGGGCAATCTCCTGTGTTTTTTGTTGTTCGTAGCTATATTTCAAAGGACATTCCTTACTATCCTCAAAATAACCCCCAATCATACTATAAGGAATTTTTTCGAAGAAATGGGGCTCACCAGCACGCAGCTGGTGAACCCCAACAAGAAAGAACTTCAGACGATATCGCTGATGAGGTCGTCAAGCGTGACTTGGCTGGCTTTGACGACCGCACCACCCGGTTGTGGCGCGCCTACCATCATATGCTTACCACTAAGCTCTTCCCACAAGAAAAGCACGTCAGCATGCAGCTCCGGATACCCCTTGTGAGCAAGGGTCGCTCGGATCGAACTGCCCAGATCGGGATCGATGCGGGCAATACGGTCTACCAACTCCCCTTCCTCATCGACATCATCAACGCGAGCGAGGGATGCAAAAGCAAGAAAATCTGCCCCCAGATCACTAAGCACAGCGATCTTCCACTCCAGCGGAGCTTCTGCCAACAGAATCAGCCGAACCTGATGGTACACAAGATCATCGCTAATGCGATCGCCCACGGTTTTGACCCACCAGTATCGCGCACCAGACTTGCGCAACCTCTTACTCAACCCCTCTCGAATGAGCGTGAGTGCTTCATCCCGCTCGATGGGGATATACGCGGGCTTGTTATGGTTGGCATCGATCACCGCCGCCACGATGGCGTCGGCCGCTATGTTGGCCGGCAGAAGCGTCATGAGGTATGCGCCATCGCAAGCCCCATCCTGGGCCACGATATTGGCCAGAAACGGAACTGGCTGGGCTGAGAGTATCTCCGCCGCAACTTCTGGCGACATATCATATATGACCTGCAGCGCAACGGTCGTGTTAACCGCCTGCACGCGCGCCAATGCGGCAGTGCCCTGAGCCACAGTAGCGTACTTTGCCTGCCGTAGAGAGAAACTGGTCGCATTTACCTTCATCATCGTAGACCTCTTTCAAAATTGATGTCCAAAATGGACTTGTTTCTATACTATATTTTAGCTGTTTTGTCAATGCATTTTCAATATATAGAAACAAAACAAAAATACACATCAAATATGTGTCACATAAACCATGCAATCTAAAAATACAGCGAAGTCTGCACAAAATACTATTTCCTCATTTTACCAAACTATTGCGAAATATAAACAGACTATAAAATTATTTCTGAGCATAATTTCAATTTTTCTTCCCTGGTGAGTCGTTTTAATTGCGCTTCTCTTTTACGTGCTTCTCCCAAATTTTTCATCTGCTCTTGATATCGAAGTATTACCGGCCGACGTATTTTTGTATAATGCGCACCGGACTTTAAATGATTATGGGCATGGAGTCTTTTAGTGAGATTATTTGTTGAGCCGATATATAATGTTTTATCTGAACATTGTAAAATGTAGACGAAGTATGGCATAAAAAAGTGAAACCAGAATTAAACATAAACCGCATATCAAAAAATCAAATGTTTTGTTGTTTCAGAATTTTTTATAAATTAAAAAACTTGTTGTTATTTTAAGAGCTCTACCTTTATAAAAAAAATGTTTTTTCTATAATTAGCGATACTGTTCTGCCATAGAGGCAAATTTTCAGATTCGTGTTCATTAGGAACCAAACGCTTCAGGCTCGGAGCGAGGCCTTGATTTTTCCTGTATATACTCAAGTTGATGTTCTGCAATATATTGTATTCTTGGCTGACCTTCGCCCATACTTAATTTAATAAAGATAAGTTATTCAATAAAAATACTCCGAAATACATAAAATGTCTATTTTGAATTCAAAGATTAGAATTTGGCCAAAAGATTTAATAAAAATTTTTCCCAACCATTAGTAAGTGACCTTAAACTTTTTAAAAAGAATCATAAATTCCGACTAAGACTAGATTGATGCAGTATCAAAATACGTAAATATGACAATTTTAAAACAAAAAACCAGACGCCACCTTTATTCCGAACTTAATTCGGGGCAAAGGTGATGAGCGTCTGGTTGTGAGCCCGCTCCAAACTATTTAGTAGTGGATCATAGGCTGTTGGGGTGTACGGCTGCCTCAAAGCCGCAACAACAAAGCTGGTAAGATTTTATTCTGCCAAGATATTGAAACCAGCACCCTTTGACGATCGACGTGCTAATTCCTCTCGGTAATCCTTACCAACAATCTCCCACTCTCCGGAGCGAGCCAACATCTCCTTCGTCCGCGACAACGCCCGACCAACCTGGTCCACCGAGGCAACACGAGTGAGGATGGTTTTCGGCCCAGTCATTAGTGGGAAGTTGCTCGCCGTTATGATCAGCATGCGTCGATCATACATGGCTGCAGCCCATTTCATAAACGCTGGTAGATCCGTGGCCGTACACAACCCGTCTAGGCTTTGGTGTTCCGAAAAAAGATCGTCGTATATGAGGATCGGACAGTGGCCATAGTCATTCGCTCCACACTGATTGTCGTAATAAAAGCTGTTGCGTGAGAGGTAAATTTTATCTACCAACTTAGGAGCACCGGCCAAAATGCGGTTGATCATCGCTTCGATAAGATGCGTCTTTCCCGTTCCTACCTCGCCATGGAAGCTGAGCCAGCGAGCGTGCGGAAAAGGATGTGGGTTTGAGAGAATAGACTCCTGATGAGCGATGATCTGGTCAGCCAGATTGATCATCATGTCGATGACAGGCTGCTGGCGTTCCGGGTCATACACCTCGAAGGTACTAAACTGACTTTGGGGGCGGATCTGACGAATCTCGTTTCGAGCTGGCATAAACATTCTCCTTCCTATGCATGAGTGAGCCAAACATTTCTTAAAAAGCTTGGCTCACCCACTCATAAAAAGAGATAAATTTTATTATAAAGAACTTAAGAACGTATCATAAAATCACCATGTTGTCAACGAAGGTTGGTGGTTAATAAAGAGAAATATGTCAAAAAAGGCTTGATCGTGCTGTTTTTACTATTCTAGTGAAATAAGCTTTATATTCTTAGCTAATCAAGCAACTCAATTTATTCAAGTTTTTATAGTATACTTGTAATGAACACTTAAATTTTAATTAATCGCTATGACAAAAAGCCTCATGTATACAGGGTCATTATTGCTACTATGTTTATTGATTGGCGCAGGATGTGGGGGCGCTCCCAAGGGTGCCACACCGGGTGCGCCAACTGCTGCGTCGAAGGTAATAGAAAGTGGCTATTTTTTATCTAAAAAATTTTTGGACGGACAGGGTCATTTGTCTGATAAGTATGAATATGTTTTACAATCTAGTACTGATTACAATAAATTTATCAAACTTAATAATCAAATAAAAATTAGCATTGATAAAGAGAATCTAACGCTTACAAATGCTGATTCACCGACAGATCCACACAATTCTAAACTGATCTACTTTTCTGGTTTTCAACAATACACTGCCGATAAAAAATTGGTTAATAAAATGTACAGTCTTAATTTAGTTTCCAATGAAATACAAGAAATATTTACACACCAAGATACTTCCGAAGAATTTAAATCGGGAGTAACGCTGCGAATTGTGGGTCGAGAAGAATCCAACATCATCATTAAGAGTGATGGGATAAATGATTCGCCAGGGCCTTGCGATAACTATTGGGCTGACCCTCAAGCGAATCTGTCTTATTTAGATTTAAATGATTTAAAAAAAGGTTTGCAAAAATATACAGTTCCAAAAGAACGAGTAGTTCAGGCGGAAAAGGAAGTGCAAGAATGTATGAAAAGTGATAATTAAAATACAAAAACGTAGGTAAAAATTCAAGAATCGAAATAAATAATCGGGGGGCTCATAGAACAGTTTGACACAAAGACCTAGCTCTTATCATTTGGCCCAGTGGAAAAATAAAAATTTAAACCAACGACCACCCTTTTGACTCCGGCGTGTCCAAAATGTTTTATTTTTCAGCTAAAATTTTCTAGATACTCCTTATAAAGCTCCTCAAATTTTACAGTTATCTCTTCAGATGTTTGATGTAGTTGTTTTAAAATAGTTTCTTTTGTGTATAAGTCTAACAAATCGGTCAGCTACTTAGGTAGATAACCTAATTTTGTAGCCCGTAGGGGAATTGAACCCCTGTTCTCGCCTTGAGAAGGCGGTGTCCTACCACTAGACGAACAGGCCAAATAATGTGTTCACACTAAAATCCTAACTTGAAAAATATACCTAAACAATTCGATTTTGTCAATCTTAATGAAAGTTTTTTTACAAAAAATAATACCTACTTATTTTGCCACTCAGCATCTTGGCGCACCAATAAATCTTTAGCCTGAAGCGGATTTTCCATAATCTCTTTTACCAATTTTTCCATACGCATGCTTTGCGAACCTTTTACCAATACTACATCTCCTTGTTCTAGAATATCTTGCAAAAAGCGGGCGGCAGAAATAGCGTCATTAAATACATATATTTTGTGTTCATCTAACCCTGCTTCACGAGCAGCTTCAGCAGTATGTTTTGAAGCCTCCCCCACTACCATCAAACAATCTATGCCAAGCTCCGCAACCTTCAAACCAACTTCCCGATGAGCATCTACTGTTGCACTGCCCAATTCAAGCATATCAGATAAAACAGCGTACCGTTCTGCACCTTGTTTTATTTGAAAATGTGCCAAACTAGTAAGTGCGGCCACCACAGCAGTGGGGCTTGAATTATATGTATCATCAATAATCATGGTTTTTTTAATACCAGGAATAAGGCGCATATGCCCTGCTAATGGCCTTATGTTTCTCAAAGCAGTGCCAGCGTCAACTAAATTTATTTCATAAATTGACCCCACTGCTAATGCAGCAAGTACAGCGGGTATTAGATGTTCCGCAGCTAATGTTGGTAAAAAAATAGGAACTACATTTCCATTAAAAGAAACCTTAAAAGTGATACCCTTCGGCCAACCCGTTAACTCATCATATAAAACATGTACATCTGAGCCCAAGATATCAGCTCCTTGCTTAAAACCATATGTCATCACATGAGCTTTGGTAGAGTTACGCAAAGCCATAACTTCAGTGTTATCAAAATTTAATACAGCGAAATTTTGTGAAACCAAATGTGAGATAATAACACGTTTTTCTTGTGCAATTTTTTTAATACTTCCAAAAAATTCCGTATGGGCATGAGAAATGAAGGTTAAAACTCCCACATTACATGGGGCAATATCTACCAAGTAGCCAATATCCCCTGGTTTGTCCGCTCCCATTTCTAATACAAGTATCTGTGGGAAAGAAGTATCTCTTCTTAACAGCAACCAACAAGCCTTAATCAAAACATGTAGCCAACCAGTGAAAGATGCATTTGGTGGTTTCTCAACCCCTATAATAGTTAACGGAACACCAATTTCGTTATTATAATTTTTCACTGTTTTGCGAACACTAAATTTAGAAGACAAAACTAAACCAATAGCCTCCTTTGCAGATGTCTTGCCTAAAGACCCGGTAATACCAACCACTTGCGGATGATATTTTTTAATAATTTTTTTAGAAAAAAAACGAAGTAATTTTAATAAAATTTTTTTTGTCATACATTCAAGAAATTAATAACACATAACCTATCTTTCTTCTGGAATATTATAATACTGTACCAATAAATTCATAATATCACGAAATACGGGAGCAGCGGTATGCTCAGCATATCGCTGACCAACTGTTAAAACAGGTTCTTCGTATTTTACTACTACAACATAAGGCGAAGTTTTTGTGGGTCCGTAGCCCACAAAGGTATGGTTTGTTCTTTTAGCATTATCTTGATACGTGCCACCACCAGCTGCAATTTGCGCGGTACCAGTTTTTCCTGCCAAGTAATAATGGTCTAATTTAGCTACTCTAAAATATTTTTTTTCTATAACCGAAACAAGCATTCCTGTAATAAGCTTGGCGGTTCGTGCCGAAATTACTTGTTCAGATTTTTTCACCTCCGGATGCTCAATCGTTCCATTTGGTAAACGAATTTCCTCTACAATGTAAGGTTTGGGCAATTTTCCTTCGTTAGCAAAAGCACTATACGCTGCAGCTAGTTGTAACGGAGTTACTGTAATACCTTGTCCAAACGAAGCATAGATACCATTTATCACATAGGTATCTAGCGAAGAAATATTTCCACCAACTTCTGTAGAAAGAGCGATACCAGTTTTTTTACCGAAACCAAATTGTTTAATGTATGTGCGCAACTGCTCTAAACCTAATTGCTTTTGCACCCACACCATACCAGTATTTACCGAATTCTCCAAAACCTGGGTCATAGTCTGCAAACCATAACAAGCGCGCTCTGCATTATATATTGGCTTGCTCCCCTTTAACTCCCACTTGCACGGATCTGTAAACATAGTGTTTGGACTTATCAGACCCACATCAAGCGCAGCAGACATTACTACAGGTTTAAAAACCGAACCAGGCTCATATGCCGTAAAGATAGTTTTATTGTTAAAGCGCTCCAAATCCGATACATTGGAAAAATCATTTGGATTAAAATCGGGAAAACTACACATGGCAAGCACAGCCCCCGTTTTGGGATTTAAAATTACGAGTGCAGAACTTTTAGCACCATACTCTTTCATACCATCCTCAAGCCGCTTGCATGCTTTATACTGCAAGGTTCGATCAATTGTTAAAACAACATCCGCACCGTTTTCTGCAGGCACCACCTGTCGGTTCGCAAACGCAATCCAACTCCCTAAACCAGTTTTTTCACCAGAAACATAGCCCGCCTTACCGGCCAACATGTCGTTCCAATACCCTTCTATACCATATTTTCCAACCATAGAATCGTTGTCACCCTGTGAACAAAAACCTAACACACCAGAACCCAAATCTTCTTCTGGATAATAACGATATTGTTGAATTGAACTATAAATTCCTGGAAGTTTTGCGCTAAGCAGCTCTTGCATGGTATGCTCATCTACTTTTTTTTGCACCACTTGGTACCAACTATTTTTTTTTGCTAGCCTAGAAAGAATTTCTTGCTTTTTATTACTATCATCTATATTTAGAACATCTAATAATTGCTCATAAACAAAACCAACTTTCTCTGCTGGAATTTCTTTTGGCACGGCATAAATGAGATAATATGGCCTATTTAAAGCAGCGGGATAAAATGTGTGCGTTCTTGTATCTTGAAAAAAGACCGTTCCTCGGTCTGGGTGAATTTTTTTATAAATTTCGTGGGCATTTGAAGCAAAAAGTTTATAATAGTCATGCTCAATTACTTGCAAACTAAACAAATGCGCTATAATCCATAGTGCTAAGGCAAAAAAACACACAACCACTACACGCAGCCTGGTTGAAGAATCATTTTTTTTTCTTATCATGTAGATGCGTTAAAAATTGTTTTAGTTCTTTTTGCACCGAAGCTTTTTTCCAAACTAAACGATAAACTATTTCAGCAATAGGCATAGCCAGACCATATCTTTTAGCCAAGAAGTGCACTATTTCTGCTGCCCGAATACCTTCTACTACTTGCCCAACTTTTTCTTCTGCAGCCTTTACAGTTTCTGCATAAACTAAAAATTCACCAAACCGACGATTGCGACTCGTGGCACAAAGACTGGTTCCTATTAAATCACCCAAACCTGCTAAGCTATATATAGTTTTCTTTTTTCCACCCATTTTTTCAATTAAATTTCCCATTTCTTCAAGAGCCTGCGTTAGAAGAAACGCTTTGGTATTCATAGGAATTTCTAAACCATCACAGATGCCCATAAGTATGGCGTACATGTTTTTTAACGCTCCACAAATCTTGGTGCCTTTAATATCGGTTGTTGGCAATAACACAAGATGATTATTTTCTAAAACTTTTCTTACCATCTCAATGGATCGTTTATTTTTGGAAGCAATATTCATCGCGGTAAAACCACCCCGAGCCAAATCAGCAGCAATAGCAGGACCAGAAAGAACCACCATGTTTTTAAAAATTTTTCCTAACTTTTTTTTAGAAGAAAAATCCCAATCGGATTCTCTTAAACCTTTTGAAATATCTACAATTACAGGAGCTGATGTTAAAAACGGCCGCACTCTTTCACTAATAGAAATAAAAAAACTACTAGGAACTACAAAAAAGATAACTGAACTTTTTTTAACAGCCGTTTCAAGATCAGTTTGCACACGTATCTTTTTAGATAAAATAATGCCTGGTAAATATTTTCTATTTTCTTGAAAAGTTTTAATCTGTACCAATGGTTCAGCATCACCTTCGTAATTCCAAAGATCAACCTCGTAGCCATTGGAAGCAATAATCTGGGCAATAGTGGTACCCATATTTCCCGCCCCCAAAACAGTAATTTTCATAGCATACAAAATTAAGCAACTCCAAGATCATCAGTATACCAATTTTTATTATTTTTCTCAATATACAAAAAACAGCTCTTCGATATGAAAAGCTGTTTTTAACTACCCCCTTTTTTTTCACACAAAATAGAATTTCTATCTACACTGCATTCTTATTTGAACAAATGTGGTATTCGTGTTGAACAAATACACCAACATAAGTCCGTCGCCTCTTCTGTCTTCACTATTTAGAATGTTATTTGGCGTGACAGAAGGTAAAAGATTGAAGCCTTTTGAGCAAGTATTAACAACAAAAACAAACATACCATTGTTGCACATAATCTTGTGCACCCTTTTGTATGAATCGAAATAGAGTGCAAAAGCGTTTTTGGCAGAACTTTGTTTCAAGGCACAGCCAATGACAGTATCGATAGGTTCTTCTACCCACATGTCTGCCGCTAAACTACTTTTGCAAAGAACAAGAACTGAGCAAAAAAACAGCGTGACGGCAAGATTTTTTTTCATGGTCTTCCTCCGTTTTTTGACTTAGAACTCAAAAGTTATACTTAATTAAGAAGCAAAAGTCAATAGTCTCTAAAAAACATGTATAAAAAAATAGCTTTCCAAATAAACAACATTTTTAGCTGTCTAAATTAAAAAGCTATCGAAAAATTCTTATATTCCTTTATTTTTTCTTCTCGCTTCATTCTCATTCAAAATCATTTTACGAATACGGATATTTTTTGGAGTAATTTCTACCAATTCATCGTCTCCAATATATTCCATCGCATCTTCCAAATCCATAATTTGTGGTGCATTAAAGTGCTCAGCTGAACCATCACCTTTAGAGCGCATGTTGGAAAGCTGCTTGGCTTTGCACACGTTTACTCGAATATCTTCCGAGCGACTGTTCTGACCAACTACTTGGCCTTCGTACACTTCTGTGTTTGGACCAATAAACAATGATCCACGATCCTGCACGTTTAACAAACCGTACAGTGTCGTCTCACCAGTTTCATGTGCTACAAGCGATCCTTGGTTACGTTCTTTCCAATTACCCGGGTCTTTATCATAATCAAAAAATACGGTGTTGATAATACCCATACCTTTGGTGTCGGTCAAAAATTCGGTGCGGTAACCAAACAATCCACGTGTTGGGATTACAAAGTCAAAAAATGCAGTGCCATTTTCAGTTTTCATATCTTTGAGCTGACCATTACGACCACCCATTTTTTGCATCACCACTCCAGAGTAAGCTTCTGGCACCTCAATCATTACTACATCATATGGACACATTTTTTTACCATCAACTTCTTTGATAATCACTTGTGGCCGTGAAACCTGGAATTCATACCCTTCACGACGCATACGTTCAATCAAAATGGCCAAATGCAGCTCCCCACGACCCGACACAATCCAATCTCCATTCGTTCCATCTTCCACTTTCAACGCCACATCATGCTCCACTTCTTTAAATAAGCGCTCACGAATTTGCCTAGAGGTAGTGAATTGACCTTCTTTTCCAGCAAACGGTGAATCATTTACCGCAAAAGTCATTTTTACAGTTGGCTCATCAATAGTCAAAACTGGTAAAGCAATCGGATTTTCTACACTAGCCAAAGTCTCACCAATACCCAGTTCTTCAATTCCAGAAATTGCCACAATATCCCCCGCTACCGCTTGAGGAATTTCAATTCGATCTAACCCTAAAAAAGTCATTAGAGCGGTTAAACGGTATTTTTTCATCTCACCTTGGCGATTGATGAGCATTACATCTTGAGCAGCTTTCATGGTTCCGTTGTAAATTCTACCAATACCAATTTTGCCTTTGTAATTGTCATGAATAGTAGACACAACCAACATTTGCAAAGGTTTAGTAGGGTCACCAGTTGGAACAGGAACGTTTTTCAATATACTTTCAAAAATAGGAGAAATATCGGTCATTTTTTCTAAATCTGGCTCAAAACCGGCTTTACCATTTTTGGCTGAGGCATACACAACCGGGAAATCTGCTACCTCATCATTAGCGCCAAGTTCTAAAAATAATTCTAAAGTTTTATCTAAAACAAAAGGGATACGAGCATCAGGCTTGTCGATTTTGTTAATTACCACAATTACGCGGTGACCAAGCTGCAAAGCCTTTTTGAGCACAAAACGGGTTTGAGGCATGGGGCCTTCTTTGGCATCAACCAAAAGCAAACAGCCATCAGCCATTTTCAAAACACGTTCCACTTCCCCACCAAAGTCTGCGTGGCATGGAGTATCAATAATGTTAATTTTGGTATCATCCCA
>CAYUTM010000005.1:12889-19565 GCA_964447755.1 uncultured Gammaproteobacteria bacterium | reverse complement strand
TCCCAAACTACGGAAGCATTTTTGGAAAAAATGGTAATACCACGTTCACGTTCCAAATCGTTGCTGTCCATAATTGTGGTAACTTCAGCTAAATCTTTGGAAAGTTTGGTTTTTGACTGACGCAAAAGCGCATCAACAAGCGTTGTTTTTCCATGGTCAACGTGAGCAATAATAGCAACATTTCGAATCATAATGATGGGTGAAGGAACAAGGAGTATGGAACTAGGAGTTTTTCAAATAATATTTATTTGATCCTTGTTCCTTAGTCCTTGTTCCTTGATTTACTTAATAAAAAAACTGCTTAAACAAGCAGAAGCCTACTGTATGCCCTGAGTATACCTGAACGCTTAAAAAAATCAACCCTTTTATCTCCATGAGCACTTTCTTTGACTACTGGAGATAAAATGAATGGAGAAAATATCAATTTTATTATTTGAGCCAATCGACAGACTTACCAAGTAGCCTGCACACTTAAAGCAATTTTTTTACCCAAAAGCTCTTCTTCATTGGTTGGATCTTCTCCCTTAAAGAGCGCGCCTCAATAATTTCAGCTTTCAAGTTCATTTGCAAAAACACTCTGTAGATTAAAAAAGTAACGAAATAAACAAATTTAACCAATTTTTGCTCAGCATTTCAGACTCCTTTTAGGAAAATCGGTTGTTCTTTTTTAACAAACCTGATTATAAAAAAAGATAGTATAAAACAAGACTAAAGAGGGAGCTAAAAGATTTCAAAATGAATTTTGTTGTTTAAAACACCCTTTTCCACTAGTTTAATGCGCATTTCTTTTACCATTTCTAAGCTTCCACACAAATAGTATTCCCCTTCTTCTTTAAAAATACTAGAAACATGCTCTGTAACTCTACCGGAAAGACCGAGCCATGAAGAATTTGGCTGAGATAAAGTAATTTGTAGAGAAAAATTACTATAATTTTTTTTTAATCCTTCCAAACGACCTGACCAAATAAGATCTTCGGCATGACGCACTCCAAATAATAGTGAAACCTGTTCACTTTTTTGATTTTTTAAATCATCTTTAATCATGCTCATTATAGGTGCAATTCCCGCGCCTGTGGCCACAAAAAACTTATGGGGAGCATGAGTGTTTAAACACACAAACCGTCCTTCTGGGCCACGCAAAAACGCCTCTTCTCCAACATTCAATTTAAAAAAAAACTCCGCGCCTTTGCCATTTGGTACTAACTTTACACAAAACTCTAAATACTCTTCGGTGGGTTCGCTGGCTATTGAATAGCTACGCAGAACCGACTCCAAACCTGATTTGATCATAAATTGCACAAATTGCCCGGATTCAAAACTAAATCCAGGCGGCTTTTCGAATTTTAAACCTAAAACATCATGAGCGATCTCACTTTTCTCTAGTAATTTTAACGCTAAAAACTGCTTTTCCATAATTGACAATTTCCTTAAAACAAGCTAAAATCCGGTAGTTAAGCCGCTATTTTAGCACAACAGAAGTTTGGCGACAAGACAAAAATAATTACTATGAAATCAAACCCTAAAATTACTCAAAGCCTCTACAGCGCCTCTGATCCGGAAAAAAATCGCTACAAAGCCAAACCAGGCCTAAGCGAAGAGATTGTCCGTGAGATATCACTGCAGAAAAATGAACCAGCTTGGATGCTCGAAAAACGCCTCCGTGGTTTGGAATTGTTCCACCAAAAACCAATGCCGGCTTGGGGACCAGATTTATCCAAACTGGATTTAGAATCAATTGTATACTTTGTGCGGCCTGATACGGAAGAAGCTAAAACCTGGGACGATGTACCTGAGGACATTAAGAAAACTTTTGACCGTCTGGGAATTCCAGAAGCAGAAAAAAAAGCATTGTCTGGCGTTGGTGCGCAATATGATTCTGATGTGGTGTACCATAATTTAAAAAAACAATGGGAAGACCAAGGAGTGATTTTTGAAAACATGGATGTAGCCGTGCAAAAATATCCCGAGCTCGTACAAAAATATTTCATGAGCCAATGCGTGCCGATTCATGACCATAAATTTACCATGCTACACGCGGCTGTCTGGAGTGGCGGTACGTTTATTTATGTTCCCAAAAATGTTTCCATCGACTTGCCTCTCCAAGCCTACTTTCGCATGAACGCCAAACAAGGCGGACAATTTGAACATACGTTGATTATCGCGGACGAAGGCTCACAGGTGCACTACATCGAAGGTTGTTCCGCTCCACGCTATGGCACCAGCTCACTACATGCTGGTTGTGTAGAAATTTTTGTACACAAAAATGCACGCGTGCGTTATTCTTCCATCGAGAACTGGTCTAAAGATACTTATAATTTGAACACCAAACGTGCTTTGGTAGATGAACATGCCACAATTGAATGGGTCAACGGTAACATGGGTAGTGGCACCACCATGCTTTATCCTTCATCAATTTTGCGCGGCGTTGGCGCGCGTTCCGATTCGTTGGGCATTGCCTTTGCCGGCCCAGGCCAAAATCAAGATACCGGCGCCAAAGCAATTCATGTCGCACCACACACTAGTTCACACATTGTTTCCAAATCTATTTCCAAAGATGGTGGTATCAATACGTTCCGTGGACTCATCCATATCACTCCCTCTGCCACGGACGTAAATGCTTCCATGACGTGCGACGCGCTTTTGATTGGAAAAAATGCGGTTGCAAATACTATTCCGGAATTGAAAATAAAAAACGAGCAAGTGAATGTTGCTCATGAAGCGCGGATTGGAAAAATTGGTGAAAAAGAAATTTTCTATTTACAGTCTCGTGGTTTATCGGAACAAGAAGCGATTCGTTTGGTAGTCTCTGGTTTTATTGAACCGATTATCAAGGCATTGCCGATTGAATATGCACTAGAGTTGAACAGATTGATTGAGATGGAAATGGAAGGAACTGTGGGGTAAACTATAATTAAACCATATGACCAACAAATCTAATCGATCACTATGGGGAGCTTTAACCTGCTTTGTAATCGCAAACATCATTGATTTTTTTATTTTCGAATCATTTATTTTTTATTACTATAATTACCATTCTTTTTCACAACAAGCGTGGTTGCCCGTACTTTGTCTTACTGTTTTACTCTTACATTTCTTTACCCTACAACGCACAGTAATTATTACTGCCGAGCAAGCTCTTCAAGCACGAAAAAATAATAATACCAAAATAGCTTCTGAACTTTCTCCCAAAACTTTTGATGAATACCTAAAACTTTTTTTATTTTTTATAACTACTGCTATCTGGATCGCTTTATTATCTGGATTCAACCCCCTTCCTCACGCAACTTACAAAAACAGCAGCATTTTTCTAATTTCCTTTTACTTGTCAACATGGATAATTTCTTTCATCATCAGTAGAAAAAAAATAAATGCCTTCCCACGCTATTATAGATTGAATTATTTCTTAACATGTATTGTTGCAATACTATTTGGTTCGTTTCTAATCAGCAAAACAATCCACGATTCTTACGCTTTTTATATGGGAGGAATAATGGGCATACCAGTGATACTGTATCCGATATGCGAATTACTTACCCAAACAAAAAAGAATGTAAGTAAAGTTGAATTTAAAATAGAACACCCCGGTCGCACATAGCGCCGGGGCAAAGTTTATTGATTCGGTGATACCAACTCCACAACCCAAATCACCTGCTCCGGGTCAGACTTAAAAACAGGTCTTAGGCTCTGGGTTGCGGCCAGGAAGAGACAAACACTCTCAAAAGCTGCCCAATTGTTCATATAAAAATACCACCCATCATCTACCCCCTCAAAGTACATCCTGTTATCCCCCGAGACTTCAGTGTTTCGAAAAATTTTCCAAGTTCCCGCAGCTCGGTAGTACCAAATCAAGTCACCCGCTTTCAAACCAGTCACTTGGCCACGAAAGATCATTAGTTGGCTCCTTATCTTTATGCCGAAAAGTGGCAAAAGAACAAATTAAAATATCATAATTATCATGAACCGTCAATCTAAAAAATTGTCTGCCAAATTCCATTCATACCCCCCCTTGAGCCGCTCATTTTAAAACAAACCCTGTCTATGATTAGATAAAAATAGAACACCCCGGTCGCATGTAGCGCCAGGGCTTGAAAGAACAAACATATTTCGATTCTATTCCAGAACGAAACAAATTTTATCAGAAGTTTCATATTGATTACTAGCAACTTTCAAACCTTCAATTCCAGCAATCAAGTTGACAATATATTCGATATCATCAAGAGAGAATGGCACCGTCACCGATGAAGACCAGCCTTCTAAACGGCCTTCTTCATCATAGCGATCAAAAAAAAGACAAGAGCTACCTCTTACAAAACTAATTCGCGTATAAACACGACCGTCACCATCGCTTTCTGCCAAAATCTGATCACCCGCTCTAAGTGAAGTTCTCGCTTTCGAACCAGTTTCGGCCAAACATCCCAACTCCGCTATTCTCATTTTTCCCTCCTATTCTTTGTTCGAACAGAACAAGATATACTATAAAAAACATATGGATCTGTCAACCATAAAAACCCGCTTCCCTATTTTTAAAAACTATCCCAAATTGGTGTATCTTGATAATGCTTCTACCACTCAAACACCCCAAATCGTGCTCGATGCAATGAATGAATATTACTCTACCAACCGCGCCAATATTCACCGCGGAATTTATAATTTAAGTACCGAGGCAACCAAAAAATATGAGGAAGCTAGAAATAAAATCGCCAAGTTTATCAATGCCGAACCAGAAGAAATAATTTTTACCTCCGGAACAACTCATGGATTAAACATGCTTGCCACAACGCTTGGTAAAAAACTTTCTCACACAGACAATATCGTTCTCACTCGCTTAGAACACCACGCCAATTTGGTACCATGGCAGCAAATTTCTCAAACAACCGGAGCAAAATTAAAATTTATCGAATTGAACGAAGACCTTCAACTCGATGAAATATCTTTAGAAAAAATTATTGACGACAATACTAAAATAGTTAGCTTCACAGCGCTTTCCAACACTCTGGGAACAAAAGTAAATGTAGAAACAATCGTTCAACACGCCAAAAAAGTTAATGCAATAACAATCGTTGATGCTGCCCAACTCGTTTCTCACGAACAAATAGATGTTAAAAAATTAGACTGCGACTTTTTAGTTTTCTCGGGACACAAAATGTATGGCCCAACTGGAATTGGTGTACTGTATGGTAAAAAAGAATTACTAGAAAAATTAGATCCGTTTTTTTACGGTGGTGACATGGTGAATGAAGTAAGCTATGAAACTGCAACCTGGGCAGATGTACCACAAAAATTTGAAGGCGGCACCCCAAACATTGCGGGAGCAATAGGCCTTGGTGCTGCAATAGATTTTATTCAAGAAATTGGCTGGGAAACAATTCAAAAAAACGAACAGGAACTAGTTAAGTATTTATTTTCAAAATTGCCTAAATTTGTAAACATAATCGCAAGTCCCCGCTTGGGCGGGGTAGGGGTGGGTGAACATCACAACAGCATTATTTCTTTCACCATCGACGGAGTCCACCCTCACGATATTGCCGAGATTCTGAACCGCCACCACATTGCCATTCGTGCTGGCCACCACTGCACCATGCCGCTCATGAAGCATCTTGACATTACTGGAACTACGCGCGTTTCACTGGGGTTGTATAATACCAAAGAAGATATTGATAAATTAATTAGCGCACTCGAAGAAGTAAAAAATATTTTCCAAAAATAAATATGGAAGACGAGCTTTACCGTGAAACAATTTTGGAACTGTACCGTAACCCAGAACACAAAAAAATTCTGGCCGATTTTAACGCCTACCAAAAGGAACAAAACCCACTTTGTGGCGATGAGGTAGAATTTTTTTTGAAGTTCGATGAACAAAATGTGTTAATCGACGTTGGTTTCCAAGGTGAGGGCTGTGCTATTTCTCAAGCAGGGGTGGCCATGCTCACCAAACATATTTTGGGTAAAACCAAAGACGAACTACAAAACATCACTGGCGAACAACTTCTCGCCATGTTAGGATTAACGAACCTCAACCCCACCAGAATGCGCTGCGCACTCTTGGGATTAAAAACTATGCAAAAAGCTTTATGACAAAAGTTGTTTTCCACCAAAAAGCAATCATTACTAATGACGAAGGGAAAATATTAGCGTTAAAAGCAAGCTACAAGAATTTACGTTGGGATTTGCCTGGCGGTGCCGTAGAAATTCCCGAAGAACACGAAACCGCTCTTCGCCGCGAAGTGCAAGAAGAAGCCGGAATTGAAATAAAAAATATTATTCCACTACAAGTGAGCTCTGGGCACAACAAAGAAACTGACGAATATGTACTATTCATAGGCTTCCAAGCCGCAGCATTATCTACAAACATAACCTTAAGCTCCGAACATACCGAGTACAAATGGGTAACCAAGGAAGAATTTTTACAATTAGACGCAACGCCGTATTTAATTGAATTTGTAAAAGATTATTACAATAATCAGAATCTATAAAAATAAAAACCCCTCCACATTGAATTAAAAATTATGTCTCTCCAAATCAAAAACCTTCATGTCACTGTAGAAAAAAAAGAGATCGTTAAAGATCTTGATTTAACTATCAATCCAGGTGAAGTGCATGTGATCATGGGCCCAAACGGATCTGGAAAATCTACTCTAGCCAACGCGCTGATGGGTAACCCAGAATACACCGTAAC
>CAYUTM010000005.1:0-12879 GCA_964447755.1 uncultured Gammaproteobacteria bacterium | reverse complement strand
CCATAACCAAAGGCGAAGTGATTTTAGATGGTACAGATATCACCAATTTATCTCCCGATAAAAAGGCTCAGGCTGGATTATTTCTTTCTCCCCAATATCCACCAGAAATAAACGGAGTGAGTGTAGGAAATTTTTTGCGTCTTACCAAAAACGCACTCACCAAAACCACCAACGATCCCCTGACGTTTAGAACTGAAATTTTGGCAACGATGGAAAAATTACACATCCCACCAGAATTTTTAAGTCGTTCACTGAATACCGGTTTTTCTGGTGGTGAAAAAAAGAAAATGGAAATTTTGCAACTACTTATTTTAAATCCAACCTATGCGATACTTGATGAAACCGATTCTGGGCTGGATGTTGATGCGTTAAAAATTGTGGCGGAAGGAATAAATGCTTTTAAAACCAAAGAAAAAGGTTTACTACTTATCACCCACTATCAACGCTTGTTGGACTATATCGTTCCAGACGTAGTGCATATTATGCGGGAAGGAAAAATTGTGAAGAGTGGAGAGAAGGAATTGGTGGAGGAGATTGAGAAAGAAGGATTTGGGGGAATTTCTAAATCCTAATTTCTAATGTCTAATAAAATGACCAATGACAAAATCGGGGCAAGCCGTGTCATTGCGAGGAGGCCACAGCCGACGAAGCAATCCCTAGGTTAACTGAGCCAGGACGTTAAATGAATTGGTTCTGAATACTTGGGGATTGCCGCGTCGTTCGTGCCTCACTCCTCGCAATGACAATTTTGGATATTGGACATTTTATTAGACATTAGGATTTAGACATTAGACATTTCGAAATATGCCTACAAAAGACCAAATCATAACCACCCTCAAAACCGTCAAAGACCCCGAAGTACACCTCGACATCTGGACCATGGGGCTGATTTATAATATTGACATTCAGCCTGAGGCTGTTAACATATTAATGACCTACACCACGCCATTTTGCCCCTGGGGTGCAGATTTACAGGAAGAAATAAAGAGTGTGCTACAAGATATTGGGGTAAAAAACCTAAATCTTACCGTAACTTTTGACCCACCCTACAAAATGCCCGAGGATTTGAAAACAATGTTAGGACTATAAAAAACTATGCCAAAAAAAATAGAAGTTTGTACTGATAAAAATTGTTGCAAAAGGGGGTCAGAAAAAATAGTAGATCACTTAAAGAAAAATTTTAATCAAAACGAGACGGTTGTAAAAAGCTGTGAGTGTACTGGTTTTTGTGAGCAAGGCCCCAACGTAATCGTCGATGACGACTATATAATTCATGACGCGCAAGTTCAAACTATAGTTGAAAAAATAAAGCATGGAGACTATAAAAAAATAGAACATCTTTCTTTTGAAGATGTTTCTAAAAACGATTTCTTAGGAGACCTGCTGTAAAATGACAAAATCCTAATGTCCTGCCCAGATAGGCATCTGTCTAGGCGGGCTAATGACTAATAAAATGTCTAAGTACAAAAAATTTTTAAAACCGGGGTTAATTGGTATTGCCACTTATGGAGGCATAGTGACTACACTTTTTTTAATTACCACCATTCTAACTCATATCGATAATTTTAAACCGGGTTCAGGTAAGTTTTTAATTCCCATAATTGTTCTGAGTTTTTACCCAGGAATACTGATGGTAACCGATCCTGACGCACTCCTATTAGTTTTTATGATAAATATACTTTGCTATTTTATTTTTGGAATAACTATCGGAATGATTGTCCAAAAAATAAAACAACGAAAAATAAAAATCTAAGATTTAGACATTTACTTTGCATTATGGACACAACTGACGATTCAAAAAAAACACCAGACCTGGATGAAAAAACTAGAACCAAACCAGGCACTCTCAGAAGAATTGTGGTAGACCGAACAAAATGCATTGGCGCACGCTCTTGTGTGGCCGTAGCACCAGGAGTATTTCAAATGGACGATCAAAACCTTGCTTACCTTGTTGACCCTGACAGCGAAGATGAAGATACTATCATGCTCGCTGCGCAATCTTGCCCAGTGCTCGCCGTGATTATTTACGACGACCAAGGCAAACAAATTTTTCCTGAATAATAATTTATTTACATATGAAAAAATCCGAAAAAATAGTTGAAGAACAAATTCAAATCGTTGATGCTAAAACTGGAGAACCAACCGGTATTTGTTTGCCTCGCTCAGAAGTTTTCAAAAAAAAATTATGGTGCCGCACCACAAATGTTTTTATACTTAATTCACATGGACAAATTCTTTGCAACCAACGCTCGCTTAACAAAGAACGTTTTCCAGGTGCTTGGTCTACACATTTTGGTGGTCATGTTGCGGAAAATGAAAGCTTTAAAATTAATGCGCTCAAAGAATTAGAAGAAGAAATTGGCCTAAAGGTTAATCATTTTCAAGTTATTCCTTGGCGAACAAGTAGAAAAAATATTAGCCGAGTGTGGATTAGAGATTTTTTAACAGTTTATGACGACCCAATCGAAAATCTAATACCCCAAAAAGGTGAGATTGAACAAGTGCGCTGGTTTACACCAGAAAAAATTATTGCCGAACTAGAAGTCGAGGGAAAAGATGATCTGGGGCCCGCTTGGCTTGCTGGAACACACGACTTTGCTACGGATTATCAATGCATGAGAGCAGTTCTAACCGCAATACTTGATGCTAAAATAGTTAGCAGCACTTATCACCCACTTCATAAGTGGCAGCCTACAACAACAAATCCTAAAAGTTAATTGCATCAAATAAAAAACCAAGTTACTTATCCCACAATCTTCCCTCTTCAAACATCTGTCTCTTCCATTTATAAAAATGTAAAAATTCACAAAGTGTTAAGGGTGCCGTAGAAGAAACAGTGGTATTTTCGTCACAGGTTAAGTTGTCTGGCACATCATAGCTAACTTTGCGCTTACCGTTTTTATCAACGACTTCGTTAATGTACAAACCCAACTCATGCATCCCCAATATATTTGGATAATTTTTTTGATCATCAAAAATAGAGCGACCATCGAATGAATTCGGCTTATTTATATTTAACATGTGCAAGATTGATGGGGCAAGATTAAGGCCACTGGCATAAGTGGCTACCTCTTTAGGCAGTACACTGTCTGGCACATACATCATAAACATATTTTGATCATAGTAGGTCAAACTACTTGCTTCTTTAGGGAACAAATCTTTGGTCAGCGCGGCTGGAAAAATAGCATGGTCGGCAACAGTAATTAAAATTGTATCATTATAGCGCGGGCTTTGTTTAAAGTTTTCCCAAAATTTTCCAAACGCATCGTCGGTCGTATGGAACATATTCAAAACAGGCTCGGATCCATCGCCATAATTCACCGCGTCTTTAGCTAGATTGAATGGCGGATGCGTATCCACACTCGCAAGCATGAGTAAAAATGGTTTGTCGTCTTTGGCTTTTTCATCCATCATCTGGCCGAGCACCGGAAACATTTGATGATCCGAATAACCCCAAGACATTGGTTCGGCAGGAATATATTTTTTCAGTTCGCTCGTGCCAAAAATTTTATCTACCCCCATGCTCGTAAAAATGCCATCTTTATGGGCAAATTCCTTATCAACCGCCGTAACATACCCAGCATATCCAAAGCCCGCATAATTTTTGAGCATCTGCGGCAAACACAACAAATGATGGTTTTGTAATTTCCGTTCATTTTGAATTTCGTTGTGTCCAAAAGGTGGCAAGAAAGAACACAGCTGGGAAAGTGTTCCGGTAATAGTTGGGGTAGAGGCATTGTAATAATTACGAAAAACAGTGGTATGTGGATCTTGAGCCATTTTAGTAAAGTTTGGTGTCACATCCGCAAACCGATCATCATATACGCTTGTTAAGCGTGCGGAAAAACTTTCTAAAAACACAATTGCAATATTTGGTTTTTTTTGCACTAACCGATCTGGTAATAATTTTAGGGTACTCGAAGGTGAAAAAACGGTTTCTTTATGAGCTACAGCAAAATCTTGTGTTTTGTAAAATAACCCAAACCGTTCTAATTTTTTTTGCAATTCTGGTGAAAGCACGGCATTTTGTTCTTTACCAAAAGAACGATTATAAAATGCATGCAACACAGTTCTTTCCGGAGTGTTTTTAAAAGAACTCAGACCTACCATTAAAAAAAACGACACGAACAAAATAGACGCTGTGTAATAATTCCAGTAACGACTTTGGGTTGTTTTGTGCGCCCTAATTACCGCGCGCATGAGATACACAAAAACTACGAGCACCAGCAAACATGCGGCTAGTAATAAGTAAGTTAAATTATTTTCCAGCACACTTGTTGAACCATCAAAATGGTCTATTGCTGATGGGCTAAGATACAAACCAGAGTAATATAAAATACCAATATTTATGAGCCAGAAAAACATGCTCAAAGAAAATAATACCGACCAAGCAAGCATGAAAAAAGTGCGCAACCTGTTTTTTATCCGTCCATACAAAATACTCGCTATACAAAACCCTGCCAACCAAAAGCTAGTCATGGCCACTGCACGGAAAATAACAATGTTGAAATAACGGATATTGGAATCTAGAATGTAGTAATGATAGGCGGTGTATTGGCAAATTACTTGCAGCAAAAAGACAAAAAACGCTAATCCAAAAATATTTTTATGAACTGTGAGCCACACCGCGGCATCTGGATGTTGTTTTAAATAATACTTAGTTCGCCAATACAACACCAATAGAACCGCTAAAACATAACCAGCACTGATAACTTCGCTCTGGAAAAAGAAAATAATAAAAAACAAAGAAGCAACAAAAAATAGCTCGTCCAAAAACTTAACAAATTCATTATGCCAAAAAGAATGTCGCCCCAAACGTCTGGCCACATATACATAAAAAATTTTTCCTAGCTGATAGGCAGTGTACAAAACGAAAGCAATCCCACCAATCATTAAAACCAATTTAGGTATATTGTGCTTACTGAAATGGTAATAACCCCAACCAGATGAAATAATAAAAGAACCGGCAAGAGCATACCAGCCGGCTCTATAGCGCTTGAGCGCCTCAGAGAATCTGCGTAAAATTGACATGAAATATTACGTTAAACTATATTCTTTTTCTTGTCTTACAAGAGTTTTAGTTTTTTTATTTTTTTCTCGCTGCATGGTTTTTTGTTTTTTCAGTTCTTGCTCGGCAAAATCACGCACTTTATCTATTGCTTGATACAATGTTGCTTCATTTTTAGAAACAAACACATCGTTTCCTGGCACTTCAAGTCGGCATTCAGCCACAAAAACGTTGCCTTTTAAATGATGCCTGGTTTCCATACCTACAGTCACATGCGCCCGGATGATTTGATTGTGGAAACGATCTAGTTCGGAAATTTTTTTGTTGATATATTCCTCAATTGCACCAGTAAGCTCCAATCCTTTTCCATTGATGATTATCTGCATATGGGTAACTTTAAAATATTAAAACATCAAAATGTAAAAACTTACTTGTTACTATAAATTTTTTCCCTCTTTATTTAGTATTAAACAATACTAAACCCCTTTTAATGTCTTGATAGTTTATGCGGCCGTAAATTAGATAATACAGACTTCTGGTTCCAATTCTATGCTAAATTTAGCATACACCTTTTCTTTTATCTGTTCAATCAAAAGGTGAATATCGGCCTGCGTGCCTTTATTGAAATTGATGATGAAATTTCCATGCTCATTTGAGACCCGACACCCACCGACGGTCAAACCCTTCAAACCAGCCTGCTCGATAATCCATCCAGCTGGTACTCTACGCGCTTTATTAAAATGTTCTGGCAGCTGCGCAAGATCACCTTTCCAATTTTCAAAAGTAACATTTTTAAAAAAACTCCCAGCTGAAGGATATGAAGGATAATAGCCGTTACGTCGTTTAACAATTTCTTGCATAATAACCATGCTTTCCTTACTGCTACCTTTGGAAAGCCTAAACCATGCTTTCAGCACAATATCTTGATTATACTTAAAAATACTTTCACGATATCCAAAATGGCAATCTCTTGGCAGCAAATCAATTAGTTCACCATTTCTCCATATCTGAATTTTCTCCAGAACTCCAGCTGTACTTCCTTCTACCAAATCTTTCCAGGTTGTTCCAGCATTTCCCCTCACTGCTCCACCAACCGTTCCAGGTAACCCCATAGCCCATTCCAAACCAGCCAAATTATTTCGAACAGCTGTCATTACCAAAGCAGCAAACACGGTTCCTGCGCCAGCTTCAATGAGAGTGTCTTCAATGGTGAGTTTTGCGTTTTGCATTTTGATCACTACGCCCTCATATAATTCATCCTGCCACAGCGTGTTTGATCCACCACCCAAAATAAAAAAAGGAATACCCTCGCCAGTTAGAAAATTTAGTAGTTCAACTAATTTTTGGGTTTCCGAAACTTCGATAAAAAACTGCGCCAAACCACCAATTTGAAAAGTGGTGTACTTAGCAACAGAATGATTTGGTCGAACGTGACCGAAGTTTTGGAGTTGTTTGTATATTTCAAGCATAGAATTTAATTAACCTGCAACTGTTGCCAAAACTAGCCATTCTTAGTATACTAACCGCTATGAAAGCCCTTGTTTTAGCGCTAAAACAACACCCTATAGTATACATAACTCTCGATATCGAGCGTGCTTTGGGCTTACCCCTTACTACTGACAATTACTACATAGTAACAAATTCCGATCCCTTTTCAAGGGAGTTGGCCAAAAAACACAAAAATGTCGTCCTCGTTAAAGGTCAAAAACTTTTCAGCACCCGAGAACTATTGGAAAACGATAAAACAGCTAAACTGATTAAACGGCTATCAAATCCACACATTTTGGTTTTCAAGAACACAACATCAATCGAATCAATTTGCCAAAAAAATAATTGGAAACTTCTAAACCCACCATCGATCCTAGCCAATTCAATCGAAGAAAAAATCTCCCAAATTACCTGGCTTGGATCATTGGCGAAATTTTTACCACCGCACCAAGTGCAAACCTGTAGTAAAATTGAATGGAAAAATAAAAAATTTATTTTGCAATTCAATTTTGCTCATACGGGTAACGGAACTTTTTTAATCAACTCCGCCGAAAGTTTGGAAAAAATAAAAAACCAATTCCCCGAGCGACCAGTCCGCGTGCTTACATACATTGAAGGACCAACTTTTACCAACAACAATGTAGTGTGGGGCAAAAAAGTTTTGTCTGGACCCATAAATTACCAAATCACCGGCCTCTCCCCTTTTACGAGTCGGCCTTTCGCTACCATTGGTAACGACTGGCAAATTCCAAACAAAATTCTCACCAAAGAACAAAAGAAAAATTATTATGCTCTAGCAACGATGGTAGGAGAAAAATTGGCCGCATCGGGTTGGAAAGGCTTGTTTGGCATAGATGTGGTAGTAGATGAAAAAACGGGAAAAATATACCTAATAGAAGTAAATGCCCGCCAACCGGCGAGCACTACGTGTGAATCGTTATTGCAGAAGGAAAATGAAACAAGGAATAAAATAGATATCACGACTTTTGAAGCCCACCTTGCTGCATTGCTTGGACTTAAAAATGAAAATGAAAAAATTATCAAACTTAAAAATGGCGCACAAATTGTCAAAAGAGTTAATGATAATGAGACTGGTTTAACCTACAAACAAAAATTAGTTTTGCAAAAAAAATTACCAAAAAAATTATTCAAAACAATTTTATACCAAAACAGTGAAATCGGATCTGAATCAATCCGCATTCAGTGCAAAAATGGATTACTTAAAAAGCACAATGAACTCAACGAGTTTGGAGAAAAAATAAAAAATCTTTATTACGATTTTATTAAACCGGCTAGCCTTAAAAAAATAGGCTTAAATTTTCGGTGGGATAGTAAAAAAATATGGGCACTCAAACTCCCCACCATAAAAATGGATATTACCAAACTCATCTGGCATTTCGATCTTCCCTTTTGGGATAAAGAAGGAACAGACGAGTGGAATCTTACTCCTTGGGAGGTAATAAAAAATCCAGAAAAAGAACCAACACATTTGGAAAAAATACTTCGAGCCGACCTTAAGTACCCAATCGATATAACAGAGCAAAAAGGTAGATATATTATTCTCGACGGACTTCATCGGCTCGTAAAAGCGTTTATGCGGGGAGATAAAATTATCAGCGTCCGCATCATTCCTAAAACTAAAATATCTTTGATAAAAATTAACGATTAAAAATAGGCTATGCTTTCGATACAAGCTCAGGAGGTACTTACAAACTATCTACATCTACCTTTTAAAGAAAAGGAAGTTTTTTGCCCCTATTTTATTAACAAAAAAAATAAAATTCATGGAGCACTTCGAGTTTTAATAGGAAAAGGTACACCCGAAGACATTGTTGAAGAAGCAAAAATTTTTTCTTTAAAAGAAAAAATTGATCTTAAAAACATGTCATCAGAAAACATTCGCTTGTTTTTAACAGCACACCACTTGGGCGTAGATTGTTCTGGATTTATCTACCACATTCTCGACGCAGAAATGAAAGCAAGAAAAAAAAGTAGTTTTGCAAAACAACTTTTTTTTCCGTTTGCACAATCTTTTGTAAAAAAGATTATTACAAAGCTAAGACCCGCTGAAAATACCAACGTACTTACGCTTGGACATGAAAAAAATAGCAGCCCAGTAGATTATTCAAGCGCAGAACCAGGTGATTTGATTATAATTCGCAATGCCGGGCTTGAAAAACAATATCAACATGTTGCCCTACTTCACAAGGTTGAAAAAAATAACAATAACGAAATCATTTTACACTACTCACACTCTATTCAATTACTTAATGAAAGCTCAGCCGAGCATGGTGTGCGACAAGGGTATATAAAAATTAGCAACCCAACAAAAAAACTAACTGAACAATTTTGGCTTGAACGAGGAGAAGTTGGTGACAAAAATAAATTTTTTATCTACGCCTGCGGAGCAGAATCTGTTACTTTACAAAGACTGCATTGTTTAATATAAAAAGCTATGTCAATTTCTAATGAAATGTTACAGCAACTACAACAAGCCTTCAGTTGGGGAATTATTGCTTGCATTGTTTCTTTTTTGTGGGCACCACTCCTTATTAAATTTTTATACTCATTTAAAATTGTTAGAAACAATTCATACGACTCCACTCTTTCATTAGAAAACCGTCAATACAAAACTGGTACTCCAATTATGGGCGGCCTACTTATTATCATAACCGTTGCCACACTCACCATCTTATTTAATTGGGAAAGACGTTTTACCTGGGTTCCAATTGGCGTTATGCTGCTTTCTGCATTACTGGGTGGAATTGATGATTTATTAAATATATGGGGTAAAGAACGACATTCACGTACCATTGGACACACATGGAAGCTAATAAAAGTGCATAGAAATTTTTTTGTGCGCATATGGCTTATTATTACTTTTCCATGGACTCTCTTTAAACGAATAACTTTATGGTTTGGTTCCCACCCCGGAAAAGGTATTCATGCTCATGAGAAACTTTTACTTCAATTTACTGCCGGAGCAATTACAGCGTGGTGGATATATTCAAAACTCGGTACCCAATGGCAATCAGTTCACATTCCATTTGATGGTTTTATTCATTTCGGTTGGCTCATTATACCGCTCATTATTTTCTTTGTTATGTTTACTGCAAACGCCGTAAACGTTGCCGATGGAATTGATGGTCTAGCAGGTGGATCGCTTATTATAACTTTTTCTGCCCTACTTCTCTTAAGCTGGATAAATGGCTACACGAGCATTACTGTTTTAAACGCAATGGTAATAGGAAGTCTGTTAGCTTATACATACTTCAATGTAAAACCAGCACGGTTTCAAATGGGCGATGTTGGCTCACTTGGACTGGGCGCGCTTTTAGCCATTAACACCATCGCTATAAATAAAATGCTTTTTTTGCCTTTTCTTGGTTTTATTTTTTACCTTGAGCTTGCGTCTGTTATAGTGCAGGTGTGCGCACGCTACATACTTGGAAGAAGGATTTTTAAAATGGCGCCACTTCATCATCATTTTGAACTAAAAGGATGGAGTGAAGAAAAAACAGTTATGCGTTTTTGGATTATTCACGGAATCATGGTTTTGGTGGGAATTTGGATTGCACTTTACTAATTTTTAGTTATACTAAGTTTTCTATGAAAAAAAATGCCGTGGCAATTTATATTGTAATAGGTGCATTTATCCTAATAATACTAGCGCTATTTTTCAGAAAAAATATCCAAAAACAATTTTTAACTCGCGATCAAATCGCACAATATTGCACCAAGCATAAAAATCATGACTCGTGCCAAAGTGACCCATGGTGCCAAGCTTTAGAAATTTCTTGTCCAAACGATATTGATTGCGCAGGAAAATTTACCTGTTATGCCAAATAATTCTGCTATAAAAAAATACCTGACTTTTGACGAAAAATTGATCACCGATTTTTCTGATTCTAATATTAACGAACTTTACAACAAAGGTTATGTTTTTACACGCACCGGCAAAGGCGCACTGTATCAAACCAGAAGTTTGCGGATTGATTTAAGTGTGTTTAAAGAATCGAGTGAGAACCGCCGCGTGCTTAAAAAAACGGAAGAAATTTTATTTTCTACCGAACCTATTCCCTACTCGGCTTATGATTGGACCATCGGTAAACTCGCCAAAGATTTTTACACCATCAAATTTGGTGACGGAACATTTAGTGCCAATAAAATTAAAGAACTAATCACCGATAAAGAAAAAAGTAATTTCAACAAGTTATTTGTTTACTCCTTTGAGGATAAAAAGATTGGTTATTGTATTGCATCTGAAACAAATGAACTAGCTCACTACTGCTATCCATTTTACGAACTTCAACCTACCAGCTACCAGCTACCAGCTAACACTGGCCTCGGCATGATACTCAAAGCAATTCTCTATGCCAAAGAACAAGGCAAAAAATATGTTTATCTCGGCTCCGCACAACGCTCGAGCGATACCTACAAATTGCAATTTTCTGGATTAGAGTGGTTTGATGGAGAAATTTGGAAACAAGATTTAGATGAATTAAAAAAAGTTTTGAAATCTTAATTCTATGGACAAATTAACTTTAAAAAATTCACCTTTTCAGTCTATATTTAGAATTTTACTTTTTCTAGGTGGCTTAAGTTTTATAATTGATTTTATTCTACATTTTTTTAAATTAAGTCTTATAAGCTCATCATCTCTTGAGTATGGTGATGGGGGTAAAACAATATACCGAGGAGGAACTCACCTAGTTGTTGCCGTATGTTTATATTGCATCCTTGCCTTCCAGCAATTTAATGGCTTGAGCAAAAAAGCAAAGCATTTTAGAACTTATTTTCTAGTTGCTCATAGTATATTTTCTCTTATTATTCTCAATCTGTTCTCCTTAGGAAGTAATACTTTAATTCCTACAGTGAAAACTGAATTTTTATGGACTGCTTATTTACTTACACTGTGGTATTTTTTAGTCTGGATATTTTGGTTTTTACAAAAATATGAATGGCCAAAAAAATAAACATATTCGTGAAACAAGATTTAGATGAATTAAAAGAAATCTTAAAATAATATGAAAGTACTTTTTGTATGTAAGTCTAATGGTGGTAGAAGCCAAATGGGTGAAGCATTTTTTAATCTAGGTTCAAACGCGCATACTGTGACTAGCGCCGGAACCCAGGTGGGAGAAAAAGAAGGTCAGCCAGTTTACCCCAATATTCTTGAAATAATGCAAGAAATTGGAATTGATTTAGGCAAAAAAATAAGAAAACAACTAACAGAGGAACTGATGAACCAGGCAGACAAAATCATTGTTATGGATGAAACCAAAAACATTCCAGACTACTTACTAAGTTCGCCAAAATTAATTCGTTGGGATATACCAAATGGCGCAGATGCTACACCAGAGTTCCTGCGCCAAATTCGAGATCAAATAAAAAATTTAGTAGAAGAATTTACTAAAAATTTAACTTGAATTCCATAGGGGGTTTGGGGGAGCCCACTGTTTGAGGAGCGCGAGCGACGAGTTTGGGCTCCTCCTAAAACTTTTTGTTTCTTTTTAGTTATAAAAAGAAAATGTAAATATGCATTACGAGATAATTCAATTATTAAAACAAATTAATAAAAAAGATTCATGGGACATTGCGAATTTTTTTATTTCTCTTATTTTAAGCTTATCAAATATAATTTTGATTATTTTTACGGTAAAATATGCAAAAAATTCTTTTAAAACATCTGAAACAACACGCAAAGATACTCGATTACCAATTTTAATTATTAAAGAAATTGTCTTTACAAAAATGCCTAATTTTACTGATCAGTTCAACATAAAAATGCTATATAGTAATATTGGTTTTGAATACTTCAATTTTCTTAAAATAAGAATAAATAGGTCGACTCACATTATCGATCACAACAATCAAAAAGAACATGATGACAATGAATACATTGAGCTTTCGAATATTAACAACTCGGAATTTTTTTATAATGAAAATGAAAAAAACGAAATTACCGTTACATACACCGATCTATTTGGTCGTGAAATAAAATCTATTTTTAATTTTAATGGCAACATTATACCTAAGGATACACAAGATCTAACAATCGGCGGATATCTCCCAATTAAAAATACCTCTATAAAATATGAATAAAAATAATCATATCCACTTCATCGGCACTTCGAGCTTATCATTAATAATCACAGCCTTTCTATCTGGCTGCTCTTTTAATAATTACTTACCGGGTTTTAGAAGTGATACTAAAAGTATTTACGAAAAACAAACCACTAATGTAGTAGGTTATCAAGAATTTAAATTAAAAAAACCAATAGAATTTACTGTCGATCAAGAAATAAAAACACTACATAATTACGAAGAGCTCTTGGGCGAAGCCTCTGAAGAACTAATTTCTCCTACTTACCAATATACTC
>CAYUTM010000004.1:27798-35604 GCA_964447755.1 uncultured Gammaproteobacteria bacterium | reverse complement strand
GAATTTCTCTTCGCCATTCTTAATCAGATCGAGCCACCCGTTCTCGAGGGTGGCGACGGGGCGCCGGTTGATGTGAAGGGTCAGTTCCCGGCTTTCCCGGGAGTGAGGCGCCCATCGGTTGGTGATGAAGGCCGCGCCGCAAGGGCCGGAATTGACCTGTTCCATCGCGGTGCGCAGATCCGCGATGGCCTGTAGATAAGCGGCTTTCGCGGCCTGGTATCCCTCGGCTTTCGCCGACGAATAGTCTGGAATGGCCACCTTGGCGGCGCGGACGTTTCGGACGAGGGCGGCGAAGCGCGGGGTGGGCGTCTGCTTGCTCATGGGGAATCCTTTTGGGGTGATTAGCCCCTCTCACTTTGAACTCATTTCTGAGTTTAATCCGTTACCCATCTTTCGGGGGTGTTGAGTGAGTCAACATTCCGGATCAGTTTACGTATTGAGAGCGGAAAAGCCCTCAATTTATCTCCCTGCTTAGGGAAGCAAATTGAGAGCCTTGCTCGTTGTAAAGAACTGCTTGGTATAAGCAACAAAACAGTATAGCATAAAAAAACTATTTTGTCAACGGTAAAATTTGGCTAATATTAGAAATTTTTTGTTATTTTTTGAACCAAAATAGACTATTCGGCTAACTAGCTAAGATTAGTAGCTGTGCTGACCCAAATAAAAAATATCCCGATTAGATCGGGATATTTTTTATTCCCCCAAAGCTCGTGTTAGGGTGTTCACGGCACGAAGTACGTGCGTTTTTTCTTCGTTCATCTCACCATGAATTCGACGCCATGGGCTTTGGTGACGGCTGTCACCATAAGTTGCCCATACCGAATATCCTCATACCGGAGGATGGTAGATGCCAAGATCTCCGCGGCTTCATGCATGCTGGTGACCATTTTGCACCAGCTCACATAGAGGAGGATGCACGCCACGACAGCTACAGAGTAGAGTGGTACCGCGATTGCCCACAACTCCTTATGGAAAAAGGGTTGTAGTGCAAAGACTGCGCAAAAAGCTGTGAGTGCGCACATGATGCTAAACGACACCCTGCTTTTGCGCACATTTTTGAATATTTGTGCTGCCTCTGGGTTTTCCCTATCGAACACTCTTGCTAAGTCGTCCGGGGTCAAATTACGATTTCCGTTTCCGTCTGCCGAGAGTTCAGTCATGGTTTCCTCCGAATGAGCTTTGTGTTAAGTCAATTTTTGGCTCAACAACAATACATATTACCATAATTTTGTGATTTTGTCAATAGTATTTTATGGCTTAAAAAGAGGGTTTTTAAATAAAAATAGCGCTCTTGTTGTTTGTAAGGGATATTGTAAAAAACCGAGCATTTGGTTGTTGCAATGTACATATTGTTTAATAGCTCATTTAAATAGTGAAATTATTGACGAAACAGCCAAATATCTATACAATATTTTTTTATAAATTGACTTTCTTCTTAACATAGATATTCGCCACTAAGTACTTTGTTATTAGGTGTAACCAAGTACTTGCTGGAGACACTGTCGTCTCTATTCGGAGGGCAAGTACGATGCGCAACTTTTCCAACAAAACGTGGCGGCTGTTACCGAAATTTGTGGTGGTTTTTCTGGCTTTTGTTGCACTAGCGATAGTAAATTTCGTTTTAATCGGAGGCTCGAGGGGTAGTAATCCAATTTTTACCCCAAAGGTTTTCTGGTTGGTTAATGCCATGTGGATTTTGGTGTGGAGTAGACAAGTGCAAACCACTCTCTACATAATTCACAACAAATTTGTAGCAAAGGCGGTGTGGCTAGGTGCAGCAATTGCTCAAATAATTGTGGGTTTGGAAATAGTGTTTTCGCTCATTTTTAGTCACTACTATGGTTTTTCATTGCGACTTTTGCCTCTATGGATAGTTCAAAGGAATTTTGCTTTTCGTTTCATCTGTCTTGTAGCGTACATTTTTTTTGTACTAAATGGAGTAAGCCACCTTATTTCTTTTATTCTGGAGTTGTTTGAAAGGCGAGGTGAGCATTTGTCCGAAAGACAGATGAGTCAGTATGTCTCTGGCTGTTTGAGCATACCTCAGCAGCAGGTTGTTGAAGAGCATGTGGACCGCTGCACACAATGTGCGAGGGCTGTTGGAGATATGACAGAAGAGAGTCTGCAATCCAAACAGCAAGCTGATCCCGAAAAAGAGTAAGTCAACATCTTTCTGTAACCCCGCACGGTAGCCGTGTGGGGTTTTCATTTTTTAAATTAATCGTTAGCAAAATTAAAATTGACTATGTGTCATGTTTTTTATATACTATTTTTCTAATCCAAAATATTGGATAGGGAGTATTTCATCGGTAAGTAGCTTGGCAAAATTTTTGGCAAGCTACCTGCCGGGGACAATTTCGTCTCCTTTTGGAGGGAACACATAATGTCGAGCTTCAGAAAAAATCCAAAGGAATTCGGGGTAAGGATTGTGATATTGTTGGCGTTTATCGCTTTGGCAACAATTGATTTCTACATAATGACTGGTGCTAAACCAGGTCATTATAAGTACGCCATGTGTCTGTTGACACTTACCAGTTTCATGTGGGTATTGATTTGGTGCAAGCAACTATATAATGTTACTCACTCGCAGTGGGGTGGCACTGCTGCCAAGGTCATTGTTTTTTGTGGTCCAATTGCTCAAATAATTTTGGGAATCTGGATGATTGTGGCAATCGCTTGGGTACAGCACAAGTCGCCACCGATTTTTTTACATAACATGGTCTATGTGCGGATAGTATTTCGATTTGCGGCCTGCATCACCTATGCCTTATTTGCGGCAAATGGAGCAAATCAAATTGTTGCAAGTATACTTTCTTTTCTTGAGCCGCCAAGACAGCGTCGCGAGTAACAATGGTTATCTTACCATGGACTTCTGTGCAACTTTTTATTGCCTACATAGAAATATGTGGGTTTTGTTTACGTTGTGGTAATTAATAACTATTAAAAGCCTATCTTTTCTATCTACGTATTGTATACTTAGAACAATTTCTAACTCATAATTTTTTAGTATGACCGAGAGTGAACGAGGATACACACCTCCAGAAAAATCCAAAAAATTAACAACTCAAGACATTCTAAAATTGATTTCGCAGGAGAAAAAAGTCCATGATGTGGATATGACAGATGTGCGTTTGTGTGGAGAGAATCTGAGTGGAGTAAGTTTTCGAGGTTGCGATATACGTGGAATTAACTTTTCTCCAAAACAAGCTGAGAGCGAACACGGTTTAGAAAAACCCACTGATATTACAAATACAGATTGGATAGATACTATTGTGGCAACAACATCGGGGTATACATCTTTTGTTGCCGTTATGGCTGATGGTGCTAAATTTGGTTTTGAAATGACCCTAGCAGATAGAAATGAAATGATTGCTACCATTAAGGAAAAAGAAAATAGAGGTCCACAGGAGTCGGAGTGTGGTGGATACTTTAATTTTGATGGAAGGGATGGTGTGTTTACTAATACAACATGGAAAAATATTGATTTCGGTGGTGGTACAAACTATAATGCCGACTTTTCCGGAGCACGTTTAGACGCTGCTTTTTTTGATAGGTGTAATTTACAACAAATAGATTTGTCTCAAACGAGTTTGGAATGGATAGGTATTAAGGTTGAGTCCGTACTTCAACTGAAAGGAATGATAATTGCTGAGGACCAAGTAGAAATAATTGCGGAGGGAATCATTGTTACTAATAATGAAATGCAAAAAGATTTTAGTGCGTTAAAAGTAGCGGTGGGGTCAAGTAGTGCGCTTGAGGAGTTTTTTGGAATCGTAATTATTTAATAATGATGAGTTTTGCTAATTAAGAAACAGCTCGAGGTAGCTGTTTTTGATTTTTTAAAAAAAGTTGTTCCCGTATATATCTTGACAGTAACAAATATGTTATGTTTAATCACATGGTTTTATAATTAGAAATATTTTTACATTACATATGAAAAATTTTTTTTCGATGTTTTTTTTGTTAATCGTGTTGTGTAGTTTGGCTGGCAATGTGGCACCTTCGTATGCAATTTCTAAAAATTTTCAAGGGAATATACAATTTCGTAATCCTCTTTTAAATCAATCAACTCATAAAAATCCTTTTCCCGAAAACGGAGATCAAAAAAAAGTAAAATCATTTTTAAACTACCCTGATCGCCAAACTCCAAATATTGAAGGCGCAGCAAGCGACGACACCTGGAATTACAGCCAAGCATACATGGCTCCAGGAAAAAATTTCATGCTCGAAACAACATTGCGCATTGACGAATCATCGCCTGAGCTATATCCGATCGAACAAAATTTGCGTGGCGCAGATTATAACAACCAAGAAAACATTGGTGGATACGAAGCTGCGTTGGTAATGAAAAAATCTGGAACAAACGAAAAATACCGCGCCATGTTTTCTTCTGGTTGGAAAGAAGTGTTGCTCTGGTCAAGCGAGGGTGGAATTTTGGCGGTAAAAAGTTACCCTTTTGAAAAAGATCAAACTTATTCTATTTCATTTACCAAACAAAATGATCGCTTAGTAGTGGCTGTTAATGGAGTTACCCAAATTAATTACGAAGATTTGGTGGTGCCGATCGATGTTGACTCATATAGCGTGGGAACCAAAGATGGCAAAGTAAGTTTTGGAAGAATGGCTACCAGAAAATTAAAACCCGCACCGTTTTATGTTCCAAGCACGCATCAACCGAATTTTTCTTTGCGCACCTGGAAAGATATTACCTGGGGATTTGATGGTGATGAGCCAATCTTTGCTCTGCCAAATGGCGAAGCTTTTGCAACGGAACTAAAATTAGTTCCTGGTTACACTGCGCAGATGGCTTTGGAGTGGTATGTACAAAATTGGTTGGATGAACCATTTCGCGCTGATGTAATTCAAGATATTGATGTTGCCGAACAAGGACAAAAAATGGTTTTTACCATTACTTCAAAAGATGACAATGGTCGTACAGACCTAACTAGCAAAACAAAAGTAACGATTACCTATGATGAAGCGAAAAATGCATATGTATATGATCATGAAAGCCAACTGATTGTTCCAACAGGCGCAAGTTTGCATGTTGGCGCCCCGTTAGATATTGCTGATCCGGTTTTTCTACAATCATTACCATCAGGTAGTACTCATGGTCGACAGTGGCCAGTAACTCACCAGTGGGGAGTTTACCAAAATACCGATGGAAATTTTTACAAACAACCACTCAACCATTCCGATTGGTACCCAGGCTATGGCACGCAAGAATATTGGGACAAAGGAATGCATAAAATGAAATCTGATGGTGGAACCTGGGCAGTAGTTGGAGATCCGGTTGCAAATCCAATGATTCAAATCAACGAAGCGCCTGGTAGTAGTGATTATAGTGCGCTCATGTGTTGGTATGCATACGACCTACATTTCAATTGGATGCCCGGTGACGGAACTCCGCTTGATTTACCAGAAGGCACTTATACTTTTAAATGGAGCGTTACATCTCTCCCTGGTGACGAAGCTGTCAACCGTTTAAATGCTGCAAGTTTTGCAACGCCTGGAGATTTGAATTTAAAATGGCTGCTCTTCACTGCTGGTGTTGGAAATGTTGATCGTTTCGACAAAACAGCTTTGCGCGCTTCACCATTTGGTGAATTTGTATGGGGAGATAGTTCATACCAAGACACAACTGTTGGAAAAGACGACAACACCTCACTCCGATTAGATGGACCTGATTTTGTAAAAACGACAGCCGGAGACTCTCAATACACTGAATCTTTTGAACCAAATACTGATTACGAAATTTCTGTCTGGGTTAAAACTGAAGATGTTCAAGGCCAAGGGCCAGGAATAGTTTTTAGCGGACACCCATATTATCCTGGTATAACCGGCACACATGATTGGCAACAGATTGGTTTTGTTGCCCGCCCCGACGAGCCGCTGAATGCCGTACCATTTACGTTGCACCTCAGTGGTTCTGGCCGAGCATGGTTTGATAATTTTCAAATCCGCCCGATCAGCACAAAAAATCCGGTTAACTCAGCGCTCAACAATTCAGACAAGCCACTTTCGTCTATTGGTAATCTCAATCCAGATCTACTACTGAATATTAACAGTAGTGGAATGACAAATGATATAGCTAATTCAGTGCTCGACCTTTCTGGGCATGGCAATAATGCTGTGGCTCAAAAAGTTGTGACAGCCAGTGATTATGGCCACACCTTCTTTCATTTTAATGGCAACGATTCGCAAATATTGATGCGTGGTCATGATGGTGTAAATTTTGCAACCACCACTAGTATGGTTTTCTGGGTCAAGCCAGGCGAAGGTCAGCAGGGTTGGAATGTGCCAGTAAGTGGTGGGCCAGCAATGTATGATCGTTGGAGAATCGTGCTCAACAAAATTGATACCGATTACACTCTTTATGCGCATATAGCCAATACTACCATTGCTGATCCAACCATCACTGTGCCCCAAGACGAATGGTCACAAATCGTCATTACCGATGATGGCAGCATAGTTTCGCTTTATTTTAATGATGTTTTGGTTGGTACCGCCCCAACAGACAGCTCAATTTTTGGCAAAGGGGCAGAGGCGTACGTTCGCCTTGGTGCTATGTCCTACGCTGGTCAGCCATACGCTGGTTTTGATGGTGATAGTAGTCAGCTTAAAATTTACAATAAAGCGCTAACATTAGATAATATTTCTTTGTTATATCAAGATGGGCCATTTTCATTTTGATAACAGCTGTAAAAAACTGCCGCGGGTTGACTTCGCGGCTGTTTTTTTACACATCATAGATTGACAAATTTGTTTAAATGTAGTACTATGTCTTATTTAACCACCGGCTGAGCTTTTGCTCGCCAAGACTCGTAACCTCTTTAGTGTCATAAAATGGTGACTCTCTCTAGGACATCGGGTCACTAAATATTGTATGTATGACACAACAAGTAGTATCATCAGGTTCATTTAATGATTTAGGAATTTCTGCTAGTTTGCTTGCAGTTTTGGAGCGTCACCACTTTAGTGTGCCTACTCCCATTCAAAAACAAGCTATTCCTGTTGCTTTGCAAGGAAAAGATGTGGTGGGAATTGCTCAAACAGGTACAGGAAAAACATTGGCATTTGGTCTTCCTCTTATTCAAAATCTAGGAATTTCAAAAGGAAAAGGTTTGATTATTTTACCTACTCGCGAATTAGCTCTTCAGGTTAATGAAACTTTAGAAAAAATCGGGCGTTCACTAGGTTTACGAACAGCAGTTTTAATTGGTGGCGCTGCTTTTGGTCAACAAATACAGCATCTTAATCGTAAGCCCCATGTTATTGTGGCTACACCCGGTCGTTTGGTTGACCATATTGAACGTAAGACCGTTTCTCTTCACGATATTAGGTTGGTTGTTTTAGATGAAGCAGACCGCATGTTTGATATAGGATTTGCGCCCCAAATTAAAAGAATTCTTACGGGCATAACAACAGAAAGGCAAACACTATTATTTTCTGCAACAATGCCGAAAGAAATCGCTGAACTAGCTGCACGTTACATGAAAAACCCTGTTCGTGTAGAGGTTGCTCCAGCAGGTACATCAGCTAGTCAAATTGAACAAGGTTTGTTTGTAATTAAAAAAGATGAAAAATCTCAACTACTCGACAAGCTTTTGGTTGACCATCCGGGAACAGTTCTCATTTTTTCTCGCACAAAGCATGGGGCTAAACGCATTGCAGCCACTGTTCGTGCTATGAACCATACAGCAACCGAACTTCATTCTAATCGCTCACTTGCTCAAAGAAAAGCGGCTCTGGAGGGCTTTAAAAAAGGTACCTACAGAGTTTTGGTTGCTACAGATATTGCAGACA
>CAYUTM010000004.1:27579-27788 GCA_964447755.1 uncultured Gammaproteobacteria bacterium | reverse complement strand
ATAGATGTTAGTAATATCACCTTAGTTATTAACTATGATTTGCCGGATAATCCAGAAGATTACGTTCACCGTATTGGTCGAACAGGTCGCGCCGGAAGTTCTGGAAAAGCACTTTCTTTTGTAGCTCCTGAAGATAGAAACGATGTTCGAAATATTGAAAGACTTATTAAAAAACCAATTCCTATTTTACCGCTTCCTGTGCTTCCACC
>CAYUTM010000004.1:24189-27569 GCA_964447755.1 uncultured Gammaproteobacteria bacterium | reverse complement strand
GAAGTCTTCCGCCATCAACACACAACTCGCCTCAACATCACGGACAAAGAAATGTGAGGGCAGGTGGCTTTAGGGGTAGTGCTGGAGGAAATAATACACGACGACGATTCAGATAATGTAAAAAATTGTAAAGAAACAAGTGTCAGGTTTTATAGCCGCACTTGTTTTTTTGTTTCAAAATTTGGTCACGTCCTCTTGATTAATTATGCTCTTTGTGATATAAAAGTTCGTACATATGGTATCCCAGAAGGATGCTGTTTTTATTTAAAATATATGTTATTTAAGCTAAAAAAATCTGCTAAGTGGCAAAAAAAAGCTCTGTTAAGCCTTTTTACTTTGTCTGCTATGGTAAGTTTAGTGTTCGCCACTATGGTGCGTGCGCAAGACAATAAAAGTATTGTTGTTGTTGCCAGCACAATGGCGAATGGCTTGTTGAGCTCTTCATCGAGCATAGTCATATCTTCGGTTGCCCCATTCATCAAATCCATCACCGTAATGCCAAATAATCTTGTTAAATTAGTTAACAGAAACAAGAATAAATTACCGATGAGTTTGGTGCTCAATGATTCTTCGGTTGAATTTAGTTCTGCTTCTTTAGACAATAGAGCAAGTCGTTTAGACAATTATTTTGACAAGTACCGCATGCCTTTGGCTGGATATGGAGATAAATTTATAGAAGTTGCAGATTCCTGTGGCATTGATTGGAGATTGTTGCCCGCTATTTCAGTTCAAGAATCAACCGGAGGAAAGTATATGCGATTGAATAATCCGTTTGGTTGGGCTTCAGCTAAAATTGGGTTTAAAGATTTTGAAGAAGCGATTGAGATTGTAGGTATGAACCTGTGTGGGTTAAATGAAAAAACGGCATCATATTATAAAGATAAAACAACGTATCAAAAATTGTGGAGTTATAATGGAACTGTTAACCACAGTTACCCGTCTCGGGTAATAGCAATTATGGAAAAATTTTAATGAACAAAAACTGGATCAAACTGATCCAGTTTTTAGTTTAGAAAATAAAATCATTTATTTGACAAACCAATAAAACGTGGTATATTGAGCTTAAATTAAAAGCATTTTTTATGAAAAGTAGTCAGTTCAATCAAATACTTGCGCTTGTTCGTCAAACACATGATCGCATTGTTGTTGCAGACTCTGAGAGCGATGAAGTTTTTGTAGTAATGCCATTAGCTGAATACCAGGCTCTTGAGCATAGTTCGTCTCTTCAAGACGATGCTTTTTTTGAAACATCTGAGCATGCAAAAGATCTTGCTGTAGAAAATGATGCTTATATATCACATATTTCTTACGAAGAACCTAAAAAGAAACCTTCTCGTTTTGCTCAAAAACAATCAAAAAGAATTTCAGCGCATGACACGTCGCTCAATTTTGATGAGAATTGGAGCGAAGGAGGTACGGTTTTTGATGAAGAAATGTTAGACGATGTTCTTGAGGAAGAGGTAGAAGAAAGATTTTATTTGGAGCCAATAGAATCGTAAAAAATTAGTGTATTTGTCCACATGGCTTGCTCTTGCCAAATCGTCTTTATCTGCTATAATGTCAGCACTTTTAAAAAATAGGTAATTCAAAAATTAATTTTAACATTTGCGGCTGGATCACAAATCTCAAGGCGACCCCTCGCTAAAAGTGCCGCACCACATAACTCATTTGTTTATGGCTGGAGAATTCCAACGTACAAAGCCCCACGTTAACATTGGTACTATTGGTCACGTTGACCATGGCAAAACAACTACCACAGCTGCTATTTTAAAAGTATTGTCTGCTCATGGTATGAATGCCCAGGCTGCTGCAGTTGATAAGTTAGATCGAGCTCCTGAATCTAAGAGTCGTGGAATTACTATTGCTACTGCACACGTAGAGTACGAAACAGAAAAAAGACACTATGCACACGTTGACTGTCCTGGTCACGCTGACTATGTGAAAAACATGATCACTGGTGCAGCTCAAATGGACGGTGCTATCTTAGTAGTATCAGCAGCTGACGGTCCAATGCCTCAAACTCGAGAACATATACTTTTAGCAAGTCAGGTTGGAGTAAAGTATATTGTTGTATACCTAAATAAGTGTGACATGGTTTCAGATAAAGAATTGATCGACTTGGTAGAAGAAGAGGTTCGCGATCTTTTAAAGAAATATAAATTTCCTGGAGATGAAATCCCAGTAATTAGAGGCTCTTCTTTGAAAGCTTTAGAAAATCCTTCAGATCCAGAGGCTTCAAAACCAATACTTGATCTCATGAAAGCAGTTGATGAATATATTCCAGAACCTCAACGTGCTACAGACAAAACCTTCTTAATGCCCGTTGAAGATGTGTTTTCTATTGAAGGTCGTGGCACTGTGGTAACAGGTCGTATCGAACGTGGTGCAATCCATATCAATGACGAAGTAGAAATTGTTGGTCTTAAAGAGGAAAAAAGCAAAACAATTATTACTGGTATCGAAATGTTTAACAAGAGCTTGAAAGAAGGTCAAGCCGGTGATAATGCTGGACTTCTTCTTCGTGGTACTAAGAAAGAAGATATCGAACGTGGGATGGTTCTTGCTAAAACAGGAACTGTTACTCCACACACAGAATTTGAAGCTGAAGTTTATATTTTGACCAAAGACGAAGGTGGAAGACATAACCCATTCTTCAAAGGTTATAAACCACAGTTCTATATTCGTACTACAGATGTAAGTGGCGAAATCACTCTTCCAGAAGGAACAGAAATGGTGATGCCAGGAGATACATTGAGTCTAAAAGTTAAACTTATTGTGCCGGTTGCTTTGGAAGATAAAATGAACTTTGCTATTCGCGAAGGTGGAAAAACGGTGGGAGCAGGTGTTGTGACAAGCATAATTAAATAAATAAATGGTTGGAGTGTACTTGTAGAAGTACACTCCTTCCATTTGTTATTCTTAATTAAACAAGAACGGTGCGTATTATAATGCTCATTTAAGTTCTTTTTTGTAAAACATGACTACTAAAACAAACACCACAATTCAAAAAAAGGAAGAAGCGGTAACTCGTATTAGAGTTAAGATTCGTGCATACGATAATCGTATTATCGATCAAGCCACAAAAACAATTGTAGAAACAGCAGAGCGTCATGATGCAAAAGTTATTGGCCCAGTTCCTTTGCCAACAGAAAAAATGAAGTACACGGTTAATCGTTCTACTTTTGTACACAAAGATGCGCGTGAGCAGTACGAAATGCGTATTCACAAACGTTTAATTGATATTATCAACGCTTCTCCAAAATGTGTAGACGCGCTTATGGGATTGAGTTTACCATCGGGTGTTGATATTGAAATTAAAATGTAAAGTGTGGATAAAAATAGTGTTCTGTCCACACTTGACAGAACAATTAAAATAAGGT
>CAYUTM010000004.1:17418-24179 GCA_964447755.1 uncultured Gammaproteobacteria bacterium | reverse complement strand
TGTGTTTGGACATCTTAATTAACAATAATCGTGTGGTCATTGGCTCAATAAGATCAGCTCGCAAATGTGAACTGAAAACATTGTAGAAAATGAGTAGACGAAAAAGAAGATATACATTTGAAAATTAACATTTAAAAGCCCTAAAATTATTTCTGATTATATTAGAAATAATTAAGCTGTTGATCAGTTAAAGGCTGGAAGCGTAAACAAGTAATACATTTTATTACTTCTGACGCTTCTAGTTTTTTTTAAGAAATTAGAAAATTTGTGTTGACACAATTTTTTTGTAAAATAGGTCAAAAAGTCTTGTAGAAATATGAAATTTATTCTGGCAAAAAAAATAGGCATGACTCAAATATTTTCGGATAAAGGAGCTGTTATCCCTGTAACAAGAGTCCAAGCCGGTCCATGTTCAATTGTTCAGATCCAAGCCATCAAGAAAGATAATAAGGAGATGTCTTCGGTGCAAATTGGGTTTGGAATTAAAAAAGAATGGCGTTTATCAAAACCAGTTTTAGGACACTTGAAAAAAATTGGTCCTGTAGAATATATAAAAAGTTTTATCGTTGAAGATAAAGTAAGTGCTGAAGTTGGAGACAAAATATCAGTTAATACTTTTTCAGCTGGAGACAAAGTAGCAGTGATTGGCACGTCTAAAGGGAAAGGTTTTGCTGGTGTAGTAAAACGTCACCACTTTGGGGGTGGACCTGCATCACATGGTCATAAAGATAATTTGCGCATGCCTGGTTCTATTGGAGCGGGCGGTGTTCAAAGAGTGTTTAAGGGTATGCGAATGGCAGGTAGAATGGGAGGAGATAGGGTTACTGTAAAAAACTTAGAAATTGTAAAAATTGATGAAGCAACTGGAGAACTGTTTATAAAAGGAGCGGTTCCTGGTGCAAGAAACGGTTTTTTGATTATTTCTGGACCGGGTGAATTACAAGTTTTAAAATCTGCTCCTGTACTAAATGACCAAGTTAAAGATGATGTACAAGAAGTAGTAGTGACTCAACAAGACGATAGTGCAACAGAATCAATTATTTCATCTGAAAACTCAAAAACTGATAGCCCAGAAGAAGTAAAGTCAGAAGAAAATAAAGTTTAATAGTTATTTAGTGTATGAAAGCAAAAGTTTACAATATACAAGGTCAAGAATCGAGTGAAATAGAACTTGTAGACAGCGTGTTTGCTGTACCTATTAAACAACAGGTAGTTCATGAGGTGTATGTTGCACAAATGAACAATCAGCGAGAGCCTTGGGCAGATACAAAAAATAGAGGTGAAGTAAGTGGAGGTGGAAAAAAGCCTTGGAAACAAAAAGGAACAGGACGAGCACGTCACGGTTCGATTAGATCACCAATTTGGAAGGGTGGTGGAGTTGCTTTTGGTCCTTTGTCTATTAGGAATTATGCCACAAAAATAAATAAAAAAACTCGTCATGTTGCAATGAAAATGTGTTTGTCTGACAAGTTGAAAAGTGGTAATTTGATTATAATTGATGATTTTAATTTCAAAGAACCAAAAACAAAATTGTTTGTAAACTTTTTAAAAAGTTTGCCTACGAAAGAATCAAGTACTTACCTTGTTTTAACACATGGCGTAGGCAGTAATCAGCCTTTAGTAAAAATGACCCGAAATATTCCTCGTCTTGCAACCCAAACAGCAAAACAGTTAAGCGTGATGCAGATTTTATCTAAACAAAATATCATTGTTTCAGTTGAAGGAATTAAACAAATTGAAAAAATACTTAGTGCATAATGTAAATGTATGGGATTACTTGATAGATGGGTAAAAAAGAAAACTGCGGAACAGTTGAATCGTGAAAATGATCATTCTGTTGTGGTTGACTCAAAAAAAAGTGAAAATGATACAGTAGCGAAATCTGGTGAAAATACTGTTGTCAAAAAGAAAAAAGCAACCAAAATAATCCCTGAATCTAAAGATAGTAAGAAAGTTGTTTCTACAAAAAAGAAGACTGCCGCTAAAACTAGTAATGAATCTAGTTCTAAAGATTTAAAAATAGCAAACTCTAGAGTATACGAAACTTTGTTACACCCACTCGTTACGGAGAAAAGCAGCTTGCTACAAACATTCAATCAGTATGTTTTCAGAATTGGAACAGCAGCAACTAAACGTGATGTAAAATTGGCTGTGAAGTCTATGTATGGAATATCTCCTGTTTCTGTTAAGATGATTAATGTGAATGGCAAGATGACAAGATTTGGAAGTCAAAGAGGTCGTAGATCAGATTTTAAAAAAGCAATTGTCACTTTACCAAAAGGAAGTGATATAAAAATCAGTGAAACAGTTTAATGTATGGCTATTAAAGTTTACAAACCAACAAGTAGTGGACGTCGACATTCAAGCGTAGATAGTTTTTCTGATATTACAAAAAAAAATCCGGAAAAAAGCTTGATTGAAATTTTGCAACCACGATCTGGAAGAAATAATCAAGGTATTATAACAGTACGTCACAAAAGTGGTGGAGCAAAAAAATATTATCGTTTAGTTGATTTTAAACAAAATGTCTTAGATGTTCCAGCTCGTGTTTTGGCTATTGAGTATGACCCAAACAGAGGTGCACGTATTGCATTGATTGAATATGTTGATAAGGTAAAATCGTATATCCTTTGTCCGAATGATCTAAAAGTTGGAGATACAGTTATTTTTTCTAAAAGTGCTATTGAACCGAAAGTAGGTAATAGATTGGCGTTACAGCATATTCCTACCGGTTTATTTATACACAATATTGAACTTACTCCGGGCAAAGGTGGTCAGTTGGTAAGAGGAGCTGGATTAGCAGCACAGTTAGTTGCGTTTGAAGGAGAATATGTGCAAGTTAAACTGCCATCAGGAGAAATGAGAATTATTGCTAAAGAATGTAGAGCAAGTATTGGTGCGTTAGGAAATGCGGACAGAAGATTGGTGCGATGGGGTAAGGCTGGAAGAATGCGACATAGAGGAATTAAGCCTACTGTTAAAGGTAAGAATATGAACCCGGTTGACCATCCGCATGGTGGAGGTGAGGGACATAGTCCTATTGGTCAAAAAAGAGGTCCGCAAACGGTATATGGAAAAGGTGCTCGTGGTATTAAAACACGTAAACCTGGTAAATGGAGCGATAAATTTATTATTAAATCACGTCGAAGTAAAAAAGAATCATAATTTTTATGTCTAGAAGTCTTAAAAAAGGTCCTTACATAGATCCGCGAGTAACTAAAAAAGTTTCTGATCTAAAGAAAAGCGGTAAACGTCTACCGGTTAAAACCTGGTCACGGTCTTGTGTTATCTCGCCGGAGATGGTAGGGATTACCTTTTTGGTGCATAATGGTAAGGATTTCATTTCTGTATTGGCAGAAGAAAATATGGTTGGGCATAAACTGGGTGAATTTTCTCCAACGCGAAAGTTTTTTAGACATGGTGGAAAAATGGCAAAAGAACAGGAAGCTGTTAAATCAGCTCCTGCAGCAGCTGCACCAGCAGCCACTAAGAAATCAAAATAACTTTGATGTATGACTGAAGTACGAGCACAATTAAATTTTTTTCGCATGGGCCCTCGCAAAGTACGTTTAGTGGCAGATTTAATGCGAGGTAGAAAAGTTGTTACTGCAATTAACACGTTGTCAGTTTTAAATAAAATTGCAGCAAAACCATTGCTTAAGCTTTTGAAATCAGCTGTTGCCAACGCTAAGCACAATTTTTCTTTATCAGAAGATTCTTTAAGAGTTTTTAGGATAACTGTTGATGGCGGACCGGTTTTAAAACGATGGATGCCAAAAGCACACGGTCGTGCAACCCCGATTAGAGAGCGTACATCACATATCACAATTATTTTAACTGGAGAAAAAGCTGAAACTAAAAATGTTAATACCGCAGTAAGTGAAAATAATGAAAAAAAGATTCCCGTAAAAAAGAAAGCGGTAACAAGTAAAACTAAAAAAACAACTGTTATTTCTGACACTTCTAACGCATAATGTATGGGTCACAAAGTTCATCCGAAAATTCATCGTATACCATTTATTTATCCTTGGGATTCACGTTGGTTTGCTAAAAAAGATCAGTTTCATTTATTTTTGAAACAGGAAGTTCAGATTCGTGAATGGATTACAAAAAAACTCAAGGAAGCTGAAGTAGATTCATTAAGTATTGAACGCGCACCGAAAAATGTAGTGATTACTATTTTAGCTGGAAAACCTGGTGTAATTATCGGAAGAAATGGACAAGGACTAGAACTTATTAGAAAAGATGTTGAAAGATTATTTTTACAAAATAAAGTAAAAGTGAAATTAAACATTCAAGCAGTGAGACAGCCAGCTTTATCTGCTGCGATTATTGCTCAAGCAGCAGCTTCTGATATTGAGCGACGCATTCCTTTCAGAAGAGTAATGAAACAGGCTATTCAAAAAGCTATGGCTGCGGGTGCACAAGGAATTAAAATGAGTATGGCGGGTCGTTTAAATGGAGCGGAAATTGCAAGAACCGAAAAGCTCGCGGCTGGAAAAATGTCATTGATAACGATTCGTAGTAATGTTGATTATTTCCTTACTGAAGCTTTGACTGTTTATGGTAAAATTGGAGTAAAGGTTTGGATTTATAGAGGCGAAAGTTTTGGTAGAATTGATAAATTTGAGAAAAATACAGAAGCTGAAAAAGAACAAGCAAAGAAACGAGTCTAATTGTTTAGAAAGTTATAATGTATGTTATTACCAAAAAAAGTAAAACACCGTAAATGGCACAAAGGACGTCGACGCCAAAAAGGTATGGCAACACGTATCCACAGTATTTCTTTTGGAGATTTCGGTTTGAAATCTGAAGGATATGGTTGGATTACGAGTAGGCAGATTGAGGCAGTTCGACGTGTGTTAACTCGTTATGTAAAACGAGGCGGAAAGGTTTGGATTCGTATTTTTCCTGATAAACCTGTTACTAAGAAAGGTAATGAAGTTCCTATGGGTGGAGGCAAAGGTTCTCCTGATCATTATGTAGCTGTAATTAAACCTGGAACAATGCTTTTTGAAATGGTTGGTATAACACGTGAATCTGCAAAAGAAGCAATGCAAATGGCTGGTTACAAAATGGGAGTTAAGACTAAATTTGTAGAGAAATTATAATTGTATGGATAGCGAAGCATTAAAAAATAAAAACGGTAATGAATTAAAAGTTTTGCTACAGCAAGAAAGAGCAATGCTTCATTCGGAGCGTGCTAAAATTAAGGCGCAAACTTTAAAACAGGTGCATACAATTAGCCAGCGCCGAAGAACTATTGCCCGAATCTTAACTCTTTTAAGCGATAAAAAGATCTAATAACATATTCATTTATGACACCAGTTGTTGCTAAAATTTATCGAAAATTTTCTGGACAAGTAGTTTCTACGGCTATGACTAAAACTATCGTTGTTAAGGTTGATAGTATGAAAATGCATGAAAAATACCAGAAGCGTTTTAGAAGTAGTAAAAAATATCACGTGCACGATGAAAAAAATATTGCCAAAGTTGGTGATGTAGTTTCTTTTGTCGAGTGCCGTCCTTTGTCCAAAACAAAGAAATGGCGTTTAGTTTCAGTAATAAACAAGTAAGTTTTTTGTATGATCCAACACCGCTCAATGTTACATGCCGCAGATAATACAGGTGCAAAAAAATTGCAATGTATTAGGGTACTTGGAGGATACAAAAAGCGCTATGCGCAGCTTGGCGATGTGATTACTTGTGTTGTTAAAGAAGCGCAGCCGCGTGGTTTGGTAAAGAAAAGCGAAGTTGTTCACGCTGTAATTGTGAGACAAAGAAAAGAATATCGAAGAGTTGATGGCACATATATTCGCTTCGACGAAAATGCAGTGGTGATTATTGATCGAAAAAGCAAAGAACCAAAAGGATCCCGTATATTTGGCCCTATTGCACGAGAATTAAGAAGCAAGGGTTTTCAAAAAATTATTTCTTTAGCACCTGAAGTTTTATAATATTCTGTATGAAATTAAAAGTTAATGATCAAGTAAAAATTTTACAGGGTAAAGACCGTGGAAAAACCGGTAAGGTTATTCAGGTATTTAAAAAAGAGGATAAAATTGTTGTTGAAGGTTTGAACATTATGAAAAAACATGTTCGAGCTCGCAAACAAGGTGAAAAAGGTCAGATCATTGAACTTTCTGCCCCGATTGATTTTAGTAACGCGATGTTGATTTGTCCAAAATGTAACAAACCAGTGCGTGTTGGATTTAAAATAGATGGAGATAATAAAAAGCGTTGGTGCAGAAAATGCCAAACCTTAATTGATTAAGTTGTATGACTCAAGACACTTTTTATATAGATTATAAAAAAACAATGGTGCCAAAAATAATGGCTGAGTTGGGTTACAAAAATATTTTCCAAGTGCCTAAAATTACTAAAGTTATTGTTAATGCTGGAATCGGACGTTTTGTTAAAGAAGCACACTTTATTGACAATGTAGAAAAAGTTTTAGGAAAGATAACTGGACAGAAGCCAGTAAGAACAAAAGCAAAAAAATCCATCTCAAACTTTAAAATCCGTGAAGGAATGGAAATTGGTGTAATGGTGACTCTTAGAGGTCCTCGCATGTACGATTTTTTGGAGAAGTTGTTGAAAGTTACACTTCCTCGAGTACGTGATTTTCATGGTATTTCCCCAAAAGGTTTCGATAAAAAGGGAAATTACACCCTTGGTTTTAAAGAGAATATAGCTTTTCCAGAGGTTAAACTAGAAGAAATTGACAAAACTCATGGATTGCAGATTATCATTGTTACGAC
>CAYUTM010000004.1:15291-17408 GCA_964447755.1 uncultured Gammaproteobacteria bacterium | reverse complement strand
GCTCAGAATAAGGATGAAGGAAAAATATTGTTATCCCATTTAGGATTTCCCTTTACTACTAAGTAATATATGGCTACTCAAGGACAAATAGCTAAATCAAATCGAAAACCAAAATTTTCTACTCGAATTGTAAATAGATGTTGGAAATGCGGACGAAGACACGGTTTTTTACGACGGTTTAAGTTGTGTCGTATTTGCTTTCGAGAGCTTGCAAATGATGGAAAAATTCCTGGAATTCGAAAATCAAGTTGGTAATTTAATTTGTAACTATAACATAAACAAACGTAATTTTTTAAAGCTATGATGACTGATCCAATCGCCGACATGTTAACCAGAATTCGTAATGCTTCTGTGATTCATAAACCAGAGGTGGTTGTTCCTTTTTCAAAAATAAAAATGGGAATTGCCACTATTTTGGTACGCGAAGGATATCTTGTAAAAGCTGAAGAAAAGAAAGATCGTCATCCTTATATTCTTTTGACTTTGAAATATTCAAAAGGTTCTCCGGTTATCCAGCACGTTAAGAGGGTTAGTACTCCAGGGCACCGTTTGTATGTTAAAAAAGAGAAAATTAAGCAGATTTTAAACGGTTTTGGTATTGCAATTTTATCTACTCCTCAAGGTCTTTTAACTGATAAAGAAGCCAGAAAAGCAGCCGTTGGAGGGGAAGTTATTTGCGAAGTGTATTAATTTTTTAGTTGCATATGTCTCGTATAGGTAAAAAACTTATCACAATTCCAAGCGGTGTAACAGTTGATTTAAACCCGGCTGAAATAAAAGTTAAAGGACCAAAAGGTCAGGTTGTTTTTAGTACTCATCCTCGTGTTAGTATTAATAAAACAGCTGAAGGTTTAACAGTAGGAGTTTTGAATGACTTGGTTAAAAAAGATCGATCGTTGTGGGGAACCTACGGCAGTATTATCAAGAATATGATTGATGGAGTAACGTTAGGTTTTAAAAGACAACTTGAAATTAACGGTGTGGGATACAAAGCAACTTTAAAAGGGAAAAATTTAGTTTTGGAAGTTGGTTTTTCGCATCCCGTTGAGATAACACCTGTACCTAATGTTTCTTTTGCTGTAGAAAAAAATATTATTACTGTTGAGGGAATTGATAAGCAAGTTGTTGGTGAAATGGCTGCGCAGATTAGAGCGGTTCGTAAGCCAGAACCATATAAAGGTAAAGGTATTAAGTATGTAGAAGAAGTGTTGCGTCGCAAGGCTGGTAAAACAGCTACGAAAGCCGCTTCTTAAGATCAATACTATTTTTTATGAAAAGAATTACTAAAAATAGAAATCATTTACGACTAGTTCGTCACGACAGAGTTCGAGCGAAAGTAAAAGGAACGGCTGAAATCCCACGTCTGTCTGTTTTTCGTGGAAATAAAACGATTGCGGTGCAGCTCGTAGAGGATGGAAAAGGTATAACTTTGTGCAGTGCGCAAAGTGGAGAGATTGAAAAAAATACTGTTCCTGCTGACAAAACTACTAAAGTAGCTTTAGCATATGTGGTTGGAAAGAAAATTGCTGAACGCGCTTTAGCAAAGGGTGTGAAGAAAGTTGTTTTTGATCGTGGTGGTTATCGTTATCACGGTCGTGTTAAGGCTGTAGCTGATGGGGCAAGAGATGGTGGTCTTCTATTTTAAGCTGTTAATGCTTTATCTGTGAATTTATGAGTAACAAGGTACATTTTAAAAAAGGAAATAAACCAAATGAACGTCCTGAGTTTGAGCAGTACATTTTGGATATGGCTCGGGTGACACGTGTTACTAAAGGTGGCAAGCAGCTAAGTTTTAGAGTCTGTGTTATTTTAGGTGACCGCCGCGGACGAGTTGGTTATGGTGTAGCAAAAGGAGCAGATGTGCAACTTTCTGTTGAAAAGGCAGTTCACCAAGCTAAGAAAAATATAATCAAAATTCCATTAGTTAATGAAACAATTCCTCACGTACTTAACGTTAAATACAAGTCTAGCAGTTTAATGCTTAAGCCTGCCAAGCCAGGAAGTGGAGTTATTGCTGGTGGTGCTGTTCGTTCTGTTATGGAAGCAGCTGGTGTTAAGAACGTTGTGGTAAAAATGCTTGGTTCTAACAACAAAGTAAACAACGTTAAAGCTGTATT
>CAYUTM010000004.1:12887-15281 GCA_964447755.1 uncultured Gammaproteobacteria bacterium | reverse complement strand
AGCTAAAAAGAAAATGATCATGGTACCTTTGGATGGAACAACTATTCCATTTAAAGTGACTGTAAAAAAAGGTGCTGGACGAATTATGCTCAAGCCAGCTCCTAAAGGTTCTGGAATTATTGCGGGTGGAGCAGCACGTGTGGTACTAGATTTGGCAGGGGTACCGAATGTTTCTTGTAAAAATTTGGGGAAAACTAAAAATAAAATTGTTACAGTAAAAGCAACATTTGAGGCTTTGAAAAGCTTTAAAGGAGCTTCATTTGTTTCTCCTGTAGAGGCAAAAGAATTACAGGTTGCCCCTGTTGAAATTGTTACTGAAGAACAAAAAAAGGAAGAAAAGATTGCTGTTAAACCAAAAGCAGTTAAGAATAAAGAAAAAGAATAATTTTTTATATGTTACAACCCCACACAATAAAACCAGCTGCCGGATCCAAGCATCGTGTTAAAAAAGTAGGACGTGGTAATGCTTCTGGACATGGCACATCTTCTGGTCGCGGAGGAAAAGGTCAGACAGCACGTTCTGGTGGAAGCAGGGGTCTTAAGAGACTGGGTTTTAAGTTTCTTCTTCAATCAACCCCAAAACTAAAAGGATTTAAAAGTATACACAAAAAACCTTCTGAGGTGTATTTGCATACACTAGAAAAAAATTTTAATGATGGGGAAGTTGTAAGTGTAGAATCTCTTAAAGAAAAAAGACTTATCCCAAGTTCATCTGAACATGCAAAAATATTAAACTCAGGAACATTGAGTAAGAAAATTGTGGTTTCCGGAGTATTGTCTTCTAAAGGAGCAGCTGAAAAAATTCGTAGTGTTGGTGGTGAAGTTAAGTAATTTGCAAAATCATTTAACTCGGAATTAATTTTTGAATATTTTTCACTTAATTTAAAGTTTTTTAAATTGTATGTGGGATAAAATACGACGGGTGTGGATGGTTAAAGATATACGAAATAAAATTTTGTTTGTTTTATTTATTTTGGTGGTTTACCGTTTGATTGCCCACATTCCAATTCCTGGGGTTAATGTTGAAAATTTAAAAAATACATTGCAAAATAATCAAATTTTAGGACTTATTAATTTATTTTCTGGTGGAAGTATTCAGAATTTTTCTGTTATAATGCTTGGAGTTGGTCCGTATATTACAGCGTCCATCATTTTGCAGCTTCTTACCATGATTATTCCTAGCTTAGAAGAGTTAAGTAAAGAAGGAGAAAGCGGTCAACAAAAAATTAGCATGTATACAAGATGGCTTACTATTCCACTGGCACTCATTCAATCGTTTTCTATGATTCAGATTTTGAATCGTTCAGGAGCGATTTTAACAGGGCTTACAACATTTCGTTTGGTAACCATTATGTTGACAATTAGTGCTGGAACAATGTTTTTGATGTGGTTAGGTGAGCTTATTACAGAGAAAAAAGTTGGGAACGGTGTTTCGTTACTTATTTTTGCCGGAATTGTTTCTTCTTTACCTGGGTTGTTGCGAAATGCATTTGTTAACTATACTCCTTCTGATTTAACACAGTTTATTATTTTTGGTGTAGTTGCCCTAATAACCATTGTAGGGGTGGTGTTTATTAATGAAGGACAAAGGAACATACCAATAAATTATGCAAAACAAGTTCGAGGTAATCAAACATTTGGAGGTGGTAGTACGCACCTTCCGCTGCGAGTAAACATGGCAGGTGTTATACCTATTATTTTTGCAGTTTCTTTAATTACTCTTCCGTCAATTATTGCTCAATTTTTCGTTCAGGCAAAGACAGTATGGGTTGCTAATGCCGCAATATTCACTATTAATTTATTTCAAGATAATAGGGTTTTTTATAACGTTCTTTATTTCATTCTCATATTTGGGTTCACTTATTTTTATACCGCAGTTGTTTTTCATCCGCAAAAGATTGCTGAGAATTTACAAAAACAAGGCGGGTTCATACCTGGAATTAGACCTGGAAAAGAAACCGAAAAATATATTAGTCAAACCACAAACAAACTTAATTTAGTTGGAGCGCTTTTCTTGGGTATTATTGCTGTGTTGCCGTTTTTAGTTCAGGGTGCTGCTGGAAGTCAAAATTTGCGAATTGGCGGTACTAGTTTACTTATTGTGGTAGCGGTTGCTATTGAAACCGCCAAACAAATTGAAGCGCAGTTAACAATGCACGAATACGATCGGGTGTAATTGAGTAGTGAAATTTTTATAAAATAAAAAGCAGCCTTTTAAAAAGCTGTTTTTTATTACAGTCGATTTTTGGTTCAATCGACTAAAACCCGCTGTTCTTAATGAAGCGATCGCGAGCAGCGAGCAACTCTCTGAAGTGCTCGGAGACGTCGTTGTCGCTTGCGCTTCCCGCCAATTCCAAATTTATTGCCCGTGTTATTTTGGGGATGTGCGGGCCC
>CAYUTM010000004.1:3298-12877 GCA_964447755.1 uncultured Gammaproteobacteria bacterium | reverse complement strand
CGGCTGCTTCGGGCAGCCACTTTTTTTGCGCAGAACTCATAGCCGATCGTTCTGCCGAACGGATTGTAATGGTTCTGAGGCATTGGGGGCTTTGGCAGGCCTTACAAAGAAATGCGCCCATAGTTGCTCCTTTTGTGTTTTGTATTTCTTGCAAAACAAATAATTATACATAGTTTGTTGAATTTTGTCAATACTTGCATTTTGATAAAATAAATGCTAACTTAGCTGGTGTTAAAACCCTACCTGAGATGGTAGGAATTATCTTTATTATGAAGAAGGTCATCATTTTTTTGGGGGCACCGGGTTCGGGCAAGGGGACACAGGCAAAAAATATTGTTAAACGATTTGGTTATACGCATATTTCAACCGGAGAATCATTGCGAGCTTTGGCTAAAAGTAAAGATATAACTTCAAAAGAACTTGATGCGCTTGAGGCAATGAAGGAGGGTCATTTGGTTCCTGATTGGTTGGTGTATCAGGTTGCTTTTAAAGAAATTGATAGATGTTTAGATAAAAATGGAGGAGTTGTTTTGGATGGCGCTATTAGAACTGTTTCGCAGGCAGAACAATATCAAAATTATTTTAAAAATAAAAAAATGGATCACGAAGTCATGGTTATCGAGATTTTTTTAGATGATGATGAAGCATATTACAGGCTAGTTCACCGAAAAGTGTGTAAAGATTGCAAACAAGTTTACCCTAATCCTGAAGTTAAACAAATTCCAGAATTTTGTACTTTGTGTCACGGAGAATTGGTGATGCGTGCTGATGATAATGAAGTGGTGGCTCATAACCGAATTCATGAGCAGGGAAATGCCCTTATTTCACCTTTACATCAGTACTATAAAAATTTAGGCATGCTACATGTTGTTGATGGTAAAAAAAATATGGAAGATGTTGAAAAAGAAATAGGTCATATATTAGAGCTCGATATATAATGTTTGATATGTTGGTTAAAAATAAAAAGGAATTGCAAAAAATTAAAGAGGGTGGCGCGTTGATGGGCGAGATTTTGCGCGAGTTGTTTAAAAAAACAAAAGCTGGAATGAGTACATGGGATGTTGATGTTTTGGCTGAAAAAATGATTCGTGAGGTTGGGGGAAAGCCAGCTTTTAAAGGCTATAAAACAAATTTTGCAGACACTCCTTTTCCTTCAACCATTTGTGCTTCTGTGAACACAGATTTGGTTCACGGCATCGCTAGAAGAGATGTGATTTTAAAAGACGGTGACATTTTTAGTATTGATATTGGTATGGAGTGGCCAGCCCCACAGGTTGGAAAAAATAAATTAGTTCAAGGATATTACACAGATACAGCTATTACCATGGCAGTTGGCACTATTTCTGATGAGACAAAAAAATTGTTGCATGTTACTAAACAAGCTTTGGAATATGGAATTCAAGCGGCTAAGCCAGGAAACAGTGTGGCATCAATTGGTAGAGCTATTCAAGAATATGTTAACGCAGAGGGGGAATATGGAATTGTGGAAGATTTGGTTGGCCATGGCGTTGGGCACGCCGTACATGAAGAGCCGGCCATACCTAATTATTATGATCCAAGTTTAGAAAAAATTAAATTAGTACCGGGAATGGTAATCGCTATTGAGCCGATGATTTCTTTAAGTAAAGAGTTTCGGGTTAAAACCAAAAAAGATGGCTGGACAATTGGAATGCTTGATGGAAGTATCTGTGCTCATTCTGAACATACGCTTATTATTACCGAAAAAGGAAATGTGGTGGTAACGAGGCGTCCTGGTGAGGGAAGAGAAAAATTGTGGTAATAAAAAACGCCACTAGGGGCGTTGTGCTGATTGGTTTTTTTCTATGTACAGGCGGTGAAAAGCCCTTCAAGCTTTTCGTGCGGAGAAGCGTATACAATCTCGCTTGTGAAAAGCATGTTTCTTACATCGGGGGTTAGAATGTCGAGAATCCCGAGTGTTATTATAGGGCGTCGTTGATTTTCTCTTAGGCCAAACACTGCAATCTGAAAATGCCTTTTTGGTATTAGTACCCTGCCAATTTCTTGCCCATCTTCTCCGCCAGATTCGATTTGCCCGTAGGCTAGAAGCGGTGTTGATCTTTGACCTTTCATTCTGAACACCAAAGATTGAAATCGTGCTGTAAAGTTTGCAAAAACTTCACCATAAGCAGGGTTTTCTTCTCCAAAAAAATTTATTTGAATAGGCATGGCTCAATCTCCTTTTGGTTCGTTTGTTACGTGATGATGTAAAGAGAATTACAACATTTTTTTACAGTTTTGTCAATGAATGAATATGAATATTTTAGCTATCGATGTAGGTGAGAAACGTATTGGTTTAGCTTGGGTAAATACCACAATTGGTGTTGTTTTGCCGTTTGGTGTGGTTAAAACAGTTGAGGAATTGGCGAAGTTAATAAATGGGGAATCAATGGATGTAATTGTGGTAGGTGTTCCATTTAGTATGACAGGTGGTGAAACCGAGCATACTATCAAAATTAGATCGTTCGCAAAAACTTTATCAGAGAAAATAGGCATGGGTGTTGAGTTTTTTGACGAACGTTTTTCTTCAAAACAAGCTGATGCTATGGGGGGTAGTGTAACGCGTGATGAAAAATCAGCTATGATTATTTTACAATCATATATTGAAAGCCGAAAGTTGGGTAAGTGATATATTCTATGTTGGCATTTTCTTTGGCAAGAAGTGATGTGCGTGAGTTTGATCAAACCATAACTTTTTTTTCTGAAACCGAGGGTAAAAAAACATGTTTAGCGCGAGGGGTTAAAAAAATTATTAGTAAGAATTCTGCTTTTTTAGAGCCGTTTTCATTATTAGAAATTGAAACAGTTTCCGGTAAGGAAATTGATTATTTAACTAAAGTTTATCCAGTTTTTATTTCTTTTGCGGTATGGAAAAATATCCGTGCCCTGGAATTGATTCAAAAATCTGCTGCAACAGTACTGCTATTAGTTAGTGATGGGGAGAGGGATGATAAACTTTTTTATTTTCTGCAACAGTATGTTTTATTTTTAGATAAAACAGAAGATGTGCACGAAAACATATGGTTTGTTTTCTTGTTAAAATTTTTGGTTGTTTTAGGTTTTAAACCAGTTCTCACTCATTGTGTGGTTGGAGAACGCTGTGACTTAGCGAAAGAAGTATTTTTTTCATGCTCACTTGGTGGGGTGGTATGCGTTGAGCATTTTAAGTTATCAAAAGACACGCCCACTAAAATAACACAGTTAGACCGACAGCAGTTAGAAAAAATGAGCAAGAGTACTTGGGAAGAAAAGTATGATGTTAGCACGAATGTTCAGCAGATAGTTGCACGTTTTGGGCAATACTATACGGGGAAGATTTTTGCTTAAAAACCTTGCATTTTTATAACAAGTTTATTATGATAGAGTTATTATAACTTGCTAAACAGCTTGTTTTAAAGTACTTGTTCGTCTACCATTGTTTCATTTATTTAAATAAAAATTCAAAACAACTACTTAATTATTTTGTATGTCTCGACTACATAATCGTTTAGAAAATTTTTTAGAAAAAGAAATTACTATTAAGGGGTGGTTGTATAATAAACGATCGTCGGGATCGATTGCTTTTTTGGAAATTCGCGATGGGTATGGTTGGTTTGAGGGAGTGGTTTCAAAGCAAGAGGTTGGTGAAGAAGTGTGGAAAGCGGTAGAAGATATCACCCAAGAGTCTTCTTTAGTTGCCACAGGTATTGTTACTAAGCATCCTAAAAAGCCAAATAGTTTTGAGGTTCAAATAAAAACACTAGCAATTATTCAAAAAGCGGAAGAGTTTCCGATTTCAAAAAAAGAACACGGCCCAGATTTTTTGATGGATGAACGTCATTTGTGGTTGCGTAGTAGAAAACAGTGGGCGATATTGGTTATTCGTGATGCAATAATTACTGCAATTAACGAATATTTGCATAAAGAAAAATTTATTAAAGTGGATGCGCCTATTTTTACACCCAGCGCTTGTGAAGGTACCAGTACGCTTTTTGCTGTGCCATATTTTGATTTAGGTTCTGCTTATTTATCACAATCGGGCCAGCTTTATATTGAGGCAGCTATTGCCTCCGTGGGGCGCTGTTATGATTTTGGGCCAGTTTTTAGAGCGGAAAAAAGCAAGACAAAGCGACACCTAACTGAATTTTGGATGATGGATGCCGAAGCTGCTTTTGTTGAGCATGAAGAAAATTTAAAAATTCAAGAAGGATTGGTGAGGCATATTATTCGTCATGTTTTGCAAAACTGCATGGAAGAGCTGGTAATTTTGGAGCGCAATGTGGAGAATTTGCAAAAAGCCGACAATCCTTTTACTCGCTTTACCTATGACCAAGCAATTGAAAAGCTGCACGAACTTGGATCGGATATTAAGTATGGCGAAGATTTGGGTAACGATGACGAAGGTCTTTTAACCAAAGATAGTGCGGTGCCCATTTTTATAGAAAAATGGCCGAAAGAAATTAAAGCATTCTACATGAAAACTGACCCCAATAACGAGAAGTTTGCCCTATGTGATGATTTGATTGCAACTGAGGGCGCAGGGGAGTTGATTGGTGGAAGTCAGCGTGAAGAGAGTGTGCATATTTTGATTGAGAGAATTAAAGAGGAGGGATTGAATATGGCTGATTACGAATGGTATCTTGATTTACGTAAGTATGGCAGTGTGCCGCATTCTGGCTTTGGTATAGGCCTAGAGCGTGCAGTACGATGGATTACAGGGGTAGAGCATATTCGCGAGTGTATTCCTTTCCCTAGAACAATTGGAAGGCTGAAGCCTTAAGTTTTTAATACAAAACAGAGCACAAAAATACACCACTTAGGTGTATTTTTGCTATTATAAGCTATAAAAATGACTTGTCCCGTACTATTCTTGACTAACTTGCTAGTTTTTGATACAACGGAATGATTCTCTTGTAGCAATTTGTTCTTGCTTCTATGTGCTACTGAAAAGTGAAAGGAGTATTTTTCAGTGCCAGCAAATGGGTTGTTGGTCAAAAAAGGAGAGCAGCGTTATGAGAATAAAGGTCGGGGTAAAATGGGTTTTAGTAGCATTGATGGTGTTAAGCGGTTGCATAAACAGTCTGGACGAAAGTTTCAAAAACCACAACTTTGTCTCAAAGACGCAAGTGTGCCAGGAAGGTCACTGCACGGACGATATCAATGCCATAAAGGCGGCGATGAACTATGCGCATAGATTGCGATTCGGACACGACATGGTTGTGCCGCTTACCGGCAGTGTTTTGGCGGCTAACTCGCATATAACCTGCCCTCAATGCGGAACCGGAACGTTCGTTGATCTCAAGGAGTGGCACCTTCCTTTTAATCCTCACGATGATGATGATGAAAGGCCGCATGTTGCAGTGATTGGTGCGTGCAATAATCCAAACTGCCAGTATTATCGCTCGCATAGAGAAGTGCCTGGTTCGCTCAAACCCTCTGACGAGGTCTTGTATGATGCGTTGAAGATGTGTGGAAATATAATCATTCCTCTTCCGGATTCGCCTTTGCCTGCATATATGGTGTACCCAACGCCTTCCTTGGCTCCTGGAGTTAGACCTAGTTTACCTGCGGAAAATTTTTCTCCGGCAATGCCGAGGTTCTGGCTTCCTTCAGGTTTTGTTCCCGTACCGGCTCCATAGTTTAGCTGTGGCGAGCCAGACGCAAAGTCGTCTCGCTCGGCCACTTCCTCTTTTTGTCTGCTTCATTTTTTATCAAAAAAAGTATTTGATATATAGAGTGAACCCGATAATGGCGGAGGTTGTAAATGAAAAAGATTGTGTTCGCATACGGAGACGCACAATGTTCTGTTTCAAAACGGCGACATGAGTTTGAAACAGAAAAAGTAGTATTTCAAGGCGATTTATCGATAGTGGGTTTTGAAACCCCGATGGCACATTGTGTTCATTGCCAATCGCTTTTGGCATGTGGTCCTACTCAAAAGAAAGCGGGTGATCAACAATCGGCAGATTCACCATCCGACATAGCACGTGCCATCTTGCGTACGCGTCGAGAAACTCGTCCTACATCGGGCTAAACGTCGTACTTCATTTGTTTGTTAAGTACGACTCAATTTCTTTGCTCTTTAAAAGGAAGAATAAAGAAATTGAAACAATTTTTGACTGAAAAATACAAAGGAGTATTTTTCAGTACCGATAAAGTTTGTCGGTATCAACAGGAGGATGAGCCATGTTGCGAAGATTGGTTTTATGTATCGCTGGCCTGGTGCTTGCCGCTGCGGCGAGTGGTTGTTCAATGATGATGAGTGGCACGTATGGCCCTTTTGGGCAAACGCCAACAGGTTTGAATTTTGTGAGCGCTACGCAGGTGTGCGTGAATTTTGGCCAGTGTACGGATGATCCGGCCATGATTAGGAGTGCGCTCGACAAGCTTCATCAAGAGTACCATGGCCACGCTCTGGTTACGCCGGTTTTGGGTAGTGTGGTGTCAAACCCAATTTGTCCTATTTGTAAAACTGGGGTGCTTACACACGTTTACGAGCAGTTTTGGAATTTTAATCCGGATCAAGATGATGATGATACGCCTCATCTGGAAGATTGGGGGGCTTGCAATAATCGCGCTTGTAGAAAGTTTGATAGTCACCAACCAATTGCGGGGAGTAATCGGCCTGCCCCGGAAGAAAGACTGCCCAACACTGTTGTGGTAAGAAATAGTGCTGGTAAAAATGAAGTGCGCATTTTGCTACCAGACCCTGCGCACGTGCGAAGGTGGGTGTTTGAAAATGGGATGTGGGTTCCGGTGGTGGTACTTGAGAGTGGGCTCACCATACGAGTTCCTACGGGGTATAGGCTGCCATCTGGTTTTTGGCCATCAATTCCTACTGGTTTTGGTACGGGAATGATTCCTGCTCCTGCACCTTAAAAAAGCGCTGGCCGCTCATCGGCCGCGCCTTTTGTTTTTTAAGACGATTTTTAAGGATGAAGAAAAATAAATCTTGGTTTTTTTTCACCATTACTTTCAATTGTTTCCAGAAAAATTTTTTTATCACGCACAAAAAACATGTCTTCAGAAATAATATCTGTTTGGTACAATGGTTTGTAAATAACCATTTCTTGCTCAGTGTCGGAATTGAGAGCAAAAGCGGTTACTTGGTAAAGATTGCCTTTGTAATGTTGGTATGTGCCTAGTTGCATAAAAGTATGTACATTTTATACCTAAGTTTAGCACGATCATTTTTAAATAAAAAGAAGGGTGTTTTCACAACCCTTCACTGAAACGAAATTTTTATTTTCTAGACGTCCAAAATGTTTCGCGCAGCAGATGTAGTTTGCTCCACTGCGTATCCACGTCTGGTTCGTCGCCGCAGATCCAACGGAGCGCTTCTTCCTCTGGGATGCCCCGCACAATTTCGTTGGCTTTCAGAGCATCGACACCTGGCCCGAAAACGCGCGGGTGTGGAGCGCTGGCTTGTTTTACCAGGTAGAGCTCATGCCAACGAACTAGGCCGCTATCAAGCTGATCGTCTTTGTCACGCCCTGTTTGATAGCATTCTGCTCGCCAGGCAGAATATTCAGACAGAGCAAGTAGTTGGAACGCTCTGTCGCCCATCAATTTCCTTACGGTGTCGTAGGTGGGCCAGACCAGGCTTTCTTGGTAAGATGAGCTTTCACCTTTTGGGAAGAACTCATGTACCATATCGCACAACGCTCTGCGCCATCGCATGTCTTGCGCAATATTTTGAACACTATTTGCTGAAAGATGTGGTAATATTCTCCACAACAGTTCCGTCAGATTTCTAGAATCTTTGGCAACTTCTGGGTCGTTTAAGTCTTTGAGTAGTTTTGGCAGAAGTTTCTCTAGTGTTTTTGCCTCAAAGCGTTTGATGTTGCTTAGCACAAACTGCCACTCAAATGTAATGATGCTGGCAAGAAGGTGCAGTGAGGCACCGTCAAAACGTCCCTTTTTGAGAAGCATTGCGGCTGCCGTGCGGCGATCCTCGATGTTTTTTATCTTTTTTATGCCGGTTGCAATGCTATGTGGCGACAGTACTCCTTCAGAAATAATTTTGAGGACTGTTGCGAGTCGTAGGTTTCTCCAATCAATTTTGGGGGCAACTTGTTTTTTTACAAATTGTTCTGTACTTATTTTTCTTCCCCAGAGAATGTTAAGCGATGCCATGTCAGCCTGTGTGGCTATATCCAGCGCTTCGGTAGGAGAAATATTTAGTGAATCAGCGTTTACGTGTATCAGCACTAGGTCAATGTTGCTGATTCTAAATCCAAATCCCCAAGTGCGGATTTTGGCTACGCGACCACTAATTGTTTCCAGAAACGCCGCTTCTTCATCCGCGCTGAAAGGTCTTTTCTGGTAGTTGGTTAGCCGGCTTCTTGCCATACTAACAGCTTCGGCATGTGTGCGTTTGTGCAAAAAACGTATTCCCTCTAGGTACTGCTCAACTGATTCAAGTGCCTCCTGTTTTTCGGAAGTGCCTTGTAGTTGAGCTAAAATAACTTGAGTGTTGAGCCAATTATAGTCCAAAACTATATGAGCCCGAGAATCTGTGGGCCAGCTCGTGTGGTCGAAATTGAGAGCGCGCATCACAGTTTGGTCGCGGAGAAGTTCAGTGGCGTATTTGAGGAAGCCACCGACTGTGGAGGCGAAGGCATCCGTTGTGTTTTGAGGTTGATCTATTCCCTCGTCTAAAAGCGGGAGGATATGCTCAAACACGGGTGATACGCCGCGCTCACAAAATGCAAAATTATCAGTTTCCAAAGTATTTTTTTGCTTTACTTCGGTACACAAACTTGTCAGGTTTCTTCGTGCCTCTCGCGCTGTTTTTACAAGTTCTGCAAAAAAAAGAGCCGCAGGAATTTGTGCGTACAGTGCAAGTGGGGCGACCTCGGTTGGTTTAGCTGATTTGTGTACAGCGCTCGCAAATGGTTGTTCACTTCCGCTTAGCAAGCTATTCCAGTGGGCTGCGGAAATATTCATGCCTGGCCGATACCCAAGTTCTGTGGCGCGGTTTGTTACGCCCAGCACTCGCATTTCAAAAGCTTCTGCTGCTCGTTCAACTGATCCATAAACCAAGAAAAAGCCAATAACCACGAGTCTTTCCACGCGCGCGGCAATTTTTTGTGCCTGAGTTTTGGTAGTGATGCTTTCTCCTAAAACACCCGCTAGTTTTTCAACCAACACCCATAGACCTGAGAGTACAATTTCTTCAAGCGGTGCGCTGATCCAAGAGGCTTGTCCAGCTAGAGTTGAAAGTGGCTTTTGGTAACCTCGACTCAAAATGAGTGCCATAAAGTTTCCAAAATGTGTTTTGGGTTCAGGTGCATTGGAACCGGAAACCACAACAATGAGAGCGGTATTTTTTGACATTCTTTTTCTCCGTTCTGTTTGGGCTGTAAAGAGCTCGGCGCAATGCGGATGCACTCTGCTGAACTATTTACGGGTAAAGATATAGCAGATCTGACCCGGCATGTTAGCGGCAAAGCTTGACGCCGGGTCAGATCTTTAGAATTTTAGAAATCGATGCCTTGAGCGGCGTCTCTGGCGGCCTTGGCCAGAGCGGACTTTACTTCGTCCTGCCGTTCGAGGAGCTGTCTCGATGCTTCCAGCATC
>CAYUTM010000004.1:556-3288 GCA_964447755.1 uncultured Gammaproteobacteria bacterium | reverse complement strand
CGGGGAAAGAGTTCTTTTCCCGCATGAAACGGAGTCTCTCGCGGGCTTTTCGGGGGCTCAGCCCCACCCCACTCCACTCCGAGCTCAGAATGCGTTTTGGCGCTCGTCGGTCGTTGAGGTAGTACACCGCCGTTATGAGGTAGTCCCTAAGAGGGTAGTTGTCGACCTCGTACCTGAGTATCTCTTTCCAGTCTGCACGGTCGCGCAGACCAGGAGCCCATGTGTAGAGCGTCATTGCCACATGCTCGGCTCTGAACACGTGTTGCTGAGCCCATTGGCGTTCTTCTCTTTTTTGCTCACTCTTTGACGATCCCTCTGTAGACGTTGAATCAAGAGGGGGTGTTGGGGGGGTGTAGGTGCTAATATCAAGCAGCAGTGCTGCGATGATAGTTTCGCGGCCGAGCACTTCCGCTGCCACCGAAGGAAGGCCGGCGCGTTGCACCAGCAGTTCGGCGACCGCAGTTCTGGTGAGGTGCTGGTCAACCAGATCCCGAGCTTCTTGTGGTCTGGCCACTTCTCCCAAGATCTCCTCAAACAAGAAGCCTCTTCCTCGAGGGCTGCCAACTCCGTCTCGCTGCATCTGCACCAATACGGCCAACGCTCCCGCAGGGTTGGCGCGTACCATTGCCCTGGTTTCACGAGCCGTATTTTTGTTGAGGAGGCCCGCGAGTTGTTGAGGGTTGGAAATGACGAGTTGCTGGTTTCCTGGGCTTGTGTTATCTTCCACGTTTTCTCTCCCTTATCTTTTTTTGGTTTCTGTGGTTACAAAACGAATGTGTAGGCTGCCGTTTTCACCTCCGTTTTTGCCTTGGCCCCCCAGGCCCCTTACCTTCATCCACACGTACCCTGGTTCAAAAGAAATAACCAAGTGTTTTTTTGGGTCATGTGGGTTGGGAATCGAAACGATCCCTCCTTTTTTTAGTATTTCAGGACTGATTTCTGCTGTCACAATGGTGTTGTGGCCATCCCGCCTTTCCGCGGGTGCGCTTGGAAGTATGGAGGCCATAAAGCGTTGTCCTGTCGCAGAGCCGAGCAGGTCGCCTACTGAATGCACAGGGCGGAAACCCCGGTCATACAGCGCCCGTTTATCTGGGTCTTTTAGTGTATCGTACGCTGCTGCCACTCTCGCGAAGCGCGTGGCTGCTGTATGTTGGTCTCCTTGGTTGCGGTCGGGGTGGAACCTAAGGGCTAGCGCGCGATATGCGCGCTGAATTGCTGCCGGACTTGCTGTTTTTTCTACTCCCAAAATATCGTAAAGATTTTCTGCTTCCATGCTTTCTCCGTGCTTTCTCCGTATTTCTTTGGAAGAGTAGACTTGAAAAATTACCTTTTTTTAAGTAATTTGTCAAGTTAAACCAGCTTTGTTTTGCCGTCTTTTTTCAATTTTAAATAGAGCGACATTTTTGAAAATTGGTTAAAAAAAAGAGTTCTCCACCTGTTTTAGGGAAGAACTTAGAGTATGGGTTTTTGACTAGGCCAAACTGCGGCTAAACCAGTCAATTGCCTCCTGGCGTGTGCCAAAGATATTGGCTTCCGGAAAGCGTGTTTTCAGGAGTTCGAGTGTTTTATTCATAATTTTGAGGGCGCGTCCGTCCATGCCTTCAGAATCAAAGACTACCACGGTACGAGTTGGTGCGTCATACAAAGCTATTGTTGCTTCAACCATCGAATAGGCCGAGAGCCGGTTTCCTTCTTGCTGTGGGTCGGCAATGTAGAAGATAAAATGACTTGCTTCGTTTTTAGCAATTTTTTCACGTTCCCGCGCCTCATCACCCCATCCGTTAACAACGGGGTCGAAGAAAATGTCGGTAGGTATGCCTTGGTTTGCGAGTGTTTCAACAAACCCTTTTCGCCAAGAGTTGTTGCCTACAGTTCCGCCCAGAAATACCCGGTTGGCTTTCATGTTTCTGTCTCCTTGCTTGTATCGGGTGTAGGTGCTTGCCTTGAATTGCGGCTCAGCCACAGTAAGGTTAGAGCTTTGCATTCTAAAAGTCAATGTACGGTAGGTGATTTAATATATAAAAAAATAGCCATAATGTGTCTCAGAGCTATTTTTTTATTTGGCCGAAACATGTTTCAGCCACTCCTTTTTTAGAAGAGTTTATTCCTTGTTACTTGCAACATTCCTGGCGACAAACCACTTTGTTTAGTGTTACGTCGGTTACATCGTAGTCGTCGCAGTAGCAGGATTTAGGACTACTTCCAGAAGTGCGTTCCGCCACCCCATTACTTTGACCCTTGCGTCCAACGCTTCTATTCTCTATCCCAAACAAGCAGTAAAATTTGCCGTGGTCTTCGCCAGTTGTGATGGGTGTTACCTGGCATACATGGTAGTTGTCACGCCCAAGGGGAAATAGGCAGATCATTACATTGCGATCAAAAAGACTTCCGGTCCATGTTTCCCATTGAGCTATCGGAGGGCAGTCTTCACTGAAAGGTGTGGAACCAAACTGCACAAAGGTTTCGGTAGAGGGATTGACGCTGGCATTTACAGCTCCACCTTGAGGTGTGTTGGGCATTGTTGCGCAGCAAATGTTGTTTACCAATAAATGAAAGCACAAAAACGCTAGCACTAGTCTTGAGTGTATCTGCATGACTATCTCCTGTGGTGATGTTGCTCTGCCAAAATTAGGCAGTATGTGGGAAGTTCAAACTTCCCGATGGTTAAACTCCTTGTGCCCAGAGAGAGAATCGAACTCTCATGGATTGCTCCGCACGATTTTGAGTCGTGT
>CAYUTM010000004.1:0-546 GCA_964447755.1 uncultured Gammaproteobacteria bacterium | reverse complement strand
TAGCTACTTATAAAATAAGCACTATGCTAGGTGCTTCATGTAATTAGATAGCTCGCGCTATTAAATGGTGCCGGGAGAGAGAATCGGTCCTTACAGGACCTGTACAGGTTTCCCATTTCCTTACCATAAGAATGGTGCGGAAATTTGGGAGAACCTTTTCGATTCTCTGCAATAACTTCGTTATTGCCTGAGCTTTGTGGTGAATTACTGTGCCGGGAGAGAGAATCGAACTCTCATGGATTGCTCCGCACGATTTTGAGTCGTGTGCGTCTACCAATTCCGCCATCCGGGCGTGATTATTTCTTCAAACTTTTTAATTCCTCTTTTCCAATTCCAGATTTAAAATACTTCTCTCTTGACCTAGCTGACTTTCTATCAGGCTGCTCTTCAGTAAAAATGAGAATAAAGGGTCTGTAAGGAGCTGTGGTTTTAGATCTGCCGTTTTGGTGCTCCGCTATGCGCCTTTCTAAATCATTGGTCATTCCTACATAAATATAATTTCTGGATATGCTTTGTAGTGCATACACATGATACATATAATCTCTG
>CAYUTM010000003.1:34290-37064 GCA_964447755.1 uncultured Gammaproteobacteria bacterium | reverse complement strand
CAGGACGAAGAGGGGCCCAGGCTCTGCTCATATCGGTATCACAAACCACCAAATAAATATCATTTTTAAAACGATGCTCCTCCGCAAAATAAGCTACTGTAAAAAATGTAGTAATAAGTGGAATATTTTTGCTATTTAAAAACCGAACAAAATCTTCGCCCCAACCTTTTTGGATATATCTATAAATTTGCTGTAACTGTAACGAGGGTTTAGAAAGATCACGACGAGGGTAAAAGTCTGGAATTTTTTGAAAGGAATCCATAAACGAAAACAATGCTGGTCCAATGAGTGGAACAGTATGAAGCCGTGAAATTACTTCATATAAAGTTCTGGTTGAATTCCAAAGCGTGGAGTCCTTCTTAGGAATTCCTTGATAGTTGTTAGCAATCAATATTGTTTCAGAAGGAGAAAGGAATCGAAGTGGAAAAGCGGCACGCTGGTGACCATACCCCATATCAACAGCCGCAACCCATGCTTCATGTTTCATAAAAAAATACTAAAATGATGACTATAGTATACCGTATTTTTAAAAAAGTTACACACGTTTATTTCTTGCCCAAATAAAACCCATACTATTCTCAAAATGTGAAGGAAAAATTTCAACACCAAAACCATGTTCGCGTAAAATACGTTCAATATTTCGATAATTTTTTTCTTTGCTATTATGATATTCCATAAAAATATATTCAATGGAAGAAAAATCTTTTTCAGCAAGGGATTCAAAAACCTCATACTCCCCTCCTTCAATATCTAATTTTAATAGTGAGATTTTTGAATCATTGCTCAGCACCAAAATATCAGCACAGGTAAAAGAAGAAACTTTTTTATAATCTGATACTGCTTTTGAGTCTTGCTTTGAAACAGTATGATGATTATGACTATCAGTTGTAATTTTTAGCAACCTTCCATCACTTCCACCCGCCAAAACTCCTTTTAAAGTTAAGCTGTTTGTAATTTCATTCTCTTCGATATGACGTTCCAGTAATTGTATATTATTTAACTCAGGTTCAATTGATACTAACTTAACGAAAGGGTTATAGCATCGAGCATAGAGCGTAAAAAAACCAGCATGGGCACCTACATCAACGATACAATGCTTTGCATTTTTAATCACCTCAACCGTGCGCCGATATTCACCAATTTTAAAAATTTCATTAAAAATACTCGCATCCACATCATCTCGTTCAAATATGTGAAGGCGTTTGTTGTTAAAATGAAAAATTTTTTCTTTCATATACCTGAGCTAAATAAAACTACGGATAATTTTAGTCCGTAGCCTTATCTATGCGAAAATAGTAAAAGATTTTTAAGTTGAAATAATTAATTCTCTGTTTGGCATTTTCCCGAAGTAATGTTCTTTGCACCTACTTTCTCGGCTTCACAGCGATTTGAATATGTCTTTCTAAGCGGAGGACATGGCGCCTTAATACATTGTGGTTGAATGTAATCACCACATACTGGTTCATATTGAGTGGTGCAAACGGAAGTGCTTGCTCCTTCAAATTGAACTGGCACGTTTACCACCATATCATTCTCTGGTTTGCCAGATGGATTATCTCTTCTAAAGACAACAAAACCTTTTTTTGAACCATTATTTTTAAAACCAACCTGCACATCAATTTGCATCCAACCATTTTGCGTCATCCAATCATTTGGCCCAGTAATTTTTCCATTTCCCAAAATTTTTCCATTTTGATCAGTTACTTCAATCGGGGCAACAGCTTCAAACAACCAAGGAGATAAAACCCTCGCTTTAATTGTTACAGTGTTTCCAGAAATCATTTCATTAGCCTGGGGACGTGAAACTTCTATATATTCATTTCCAATCGTTTCAACACACACACCTTCTGAAATATTTTGGGCATTTTCTTTTTCGGCCAAACACCTGTTGTTGTATGTTTTTTTAAGAGGTGGGCACGGAGCTTTTATACATTGCACTTCAAGCTCACCGCACACTGGTTTGTTTGTAGCTGGGCAAACATCAGATAACGCATCATCCGCCTCGCAGCCACATCCAACATCATCAAAGAATGGTTTTTGACCAACTTCGCAACGGAAACGTAAAGTTTCACAACGTTCTTTTCCTCTTTGAATATAATTCTTAGCAGTGGAAGAATTTACAGTATCGATTGGTTTTGAGACATCGGCTGTAGGAGTACTTGGAACCGCACAACCCGCACCTAAAATAACAAAACCTCCAAGTATAAAAACTAATAGTGATACTTTTTTCATACAAAGATTTTAAAAAAGTAAAGATACCTATAGTATACGCACAAAATAGAATAAACTCAAGATTTCAAATGAGAGAGCCTAAAAAGAGTCACTGCTTTTTTACACAAATCATGACTATAACATTAAAAAACCATGCTAGCATGGTTTTTTAATGTTATAGTCAATCTTTGGGGGTAAATATTAGTTTCAAAAAAATTTAAACAAATATTCACTCCCCCCAAGATTATTAAAAAGGATTTTACTTTAATATCCCACTCGTTTGACCAGAGCGCCAGACATACGACTTCACCTCCTTACACCCAGCTGTTTCAGAGTCATAGGAGTTTAGCACTTCGACATTTAGCCGATCATCTTTTTTTAATAAAGTGCACTTCTCAAACGCCTCATCGTCACTGTACGCGCTCATCTTCGTGGGCACCCTCCCAAAATAAACAAGTGGGGTGCCTTTCAAAACAACTCGAAAAGAACAAATTTTTAGAGGAGCCTTCATCGCGTAGAGTTGATCCGAAGACATTATTTTTTCAGAATCAGACTCAAATGAT
>CAYUTM010000003.1:32478-34280 GCA_964447755.1 uncultured Gammaproteobacteria bacterium | reverse complement strand
GATATGGCCTCTATAACAACATCAAAAATCTCAGTTCTTGATTCGGGGCATTGAATAGACGACGCGGGGGTTTGTGAGCAACCACCCAGCAAGAAAGCAACCAAAGAACATAACATCGTCAAAGATCGCATTTTGCCACTCCTTATTCCGGGGAAGAAGTTTCCCCACTACTAATTATTAACTTATTAACAACTACCCAAGATTAGGTTTGATAAATAGTAGTGGAAAAGCTCGCTAGAACTAGACAGTGTAACGAAATTTTGTTCGAATGTCAATATATTTCATCACATTGCTAATAAATCAATTTATGTAAAAAACAACCCCTTAAAAGGCTGTTTTTTTATACTTTTTAATGTTTAGTTCCGAGACTTGGATTCGAACCAAGATAAACGGCTTCAAAGGCCGCTGTCCTACCATTAGACGATCTCGGAAGATACTACTTAGACTTTCAAATGCTTATGCATTGCAATAGTACTTGAGAGAGTAGTTAGAGCCAAAACTGCACCAGTTTCGATAATTGTTAGGTAAAGAATATTTGAGTGGAAGTAATTTGTCAAGGAGAATGAACTTGGTAACACCACGGCTAAATAAGGATCGATCCATCTAAACACAAAATACATGCATAAACCAGCGATAAAAACGCTAATTAAGGTAAAAACAATTGCTTCAATAATGTAAGGTCCTCGTATAAACCAATTCTGAGCGCCAACTAGGCGCTTAATACTAATTTCAACTTTGTGAGTAAAAATTGCCACACGAATCGAATTGAAAATAATAAGGAAAGCAATAATACTAAATACCAAGGTTATTCCCATTCCAATATTTTCAACACGATTGGTAATGCTTTGCAGTTTTTCTAGTGAATCACTATGACCCTCAAAACTTTGAGACTCAATTAAGGGTTGGTACTGAGGAACATTTAATGAATTCATTATAGCATTATAGCTCTCCGGTTCTTTTGTTTTAACCACAATTGTTGGACCAAACGGATTGTCTCCAATTTCTTTTAACGCATCTAAAATTTGTGGATTAAGCCGATGACGATTCTCAAAGTTTGCTCGCACCTCATCAGAAGAAATTACCGAGACACCACTAACATCAGGTCGTGATTGCAAAAAGTTTTTAACACTATCTATGTCTTTATCTGATGATTTTGGATCTAAATAAATATTCATACTTACCCCATCTTTAACTAATCGCACGGTTTCATTAGCAAGCACTTTTACACCCCAAAGCATATTAACCGAAATCAGCATGAGAATTAAAATAAAAACAGTCATTGCGGACAAGCCAAAGTTTCTTCCAATATCTTGGAAAGCAAATTTAAAAACTCGCAACAAGGAAACCATAAAAAATATTATAAAATATACCTACCCGCCTTTTCGTCGTTCATAATTTTTCCGTCATGCAACGTAATCACTCTCCTGCGCAAATGATTAACCACCTCTCGATTATGAGTAACAAGCACTATAGTTGTGCCAAATTCGTTTATTTTTTTAAAAATTTCAATTATTTCGGCTGTGTTAATAGTGTCCAAGTTTCCCGTTGGCTCATCTGCGACAATAATTTTTGGTGTATGAACTAGTGAGCGAGCGATAACTACGCGCTGTTGCTCCCCGCCAGATAATTGGTGCGGATAGCGACTCATCTTATTTCCAAGACCAACTACCTCTGCAACTTTTGGCACTACCTGTTCAATTCGCCCCGAACTAACACCAGAAACCTCCAAAGCAAAAGAAATATTTTCAAAAACAGTTTTCTTGGGAAGTAATTTAAAATCCTGAAAAATTACTCCTATTTGG
>CAYUTM010000003.1:30343-32423 GCA_964447755.1 uncultured Gammaproteobacteria bacterium | reverse complement strand
AAAACGCTGTTCGTGGTACTGCGACGCAGGAATTTGCACCTCGATGATTTGCTCAGGTTTTCCCTACGCCACTCTGGCCAACGATTGACACAAACTCACCCGGTTCGATACGCAAATTTATATCTCGAAGACCTACTGATGTTGGAGAGTAAAATTTACTAACGTTTTTAAAGGTAATCATACAGCTGTAAGTATAACATACCTCCTTTAAATAATAAAAAACCTTACACAAGGAATTTTTTCTGAGCCAAGAATGGGGATCGAACCCACGACCTGCGCGTTACGAATGCGCTGCTCTACCAACTGAGCTATCTTGGCGTCGGCACAACGAATACTTATACGAAACCTCTGTTTTGTCAATTTTCTAAGCCGCTTTTGAAGCCCTACTTTCTTCTACCAACCTTCTGTTTTCGTGAATTGCCGCAATTTGCTTGGAAAAAAATTCCACAACTTTTTGGTTTACAACTGCTTCTTTGAGACTTTGAGGATTTTCTGTATACATTTTTTCAAATGCAGGATCGCAAAAATCCATAAATTCAGCTGGTAAAATACCACCTTTTTCAAGTTTTCTACCTACTTTAAGTTGTTCTAAAACACCGTTAATAGATGTCATTTTTTTGGAATTCAATTCTTGCATTATACTCTCGGCAAGTGACATTCTTTCCTCTTTTGTAGCATCGTAAAGTTCTTTTTTTTGAGCATACTCTTCTGCTGTTTCGGTACTTTTTTTACTAGGTCCTGGATTTTGTTTTTCCAAACGAATTATTTCGACACTTTTGGATGGATCTTTCTTTAGGAGATACTTGTAAGCGGCCGCATGATTATCCAAAAAATCCATCATAGCAGCATTTGCAACTTCTATTTTTTTCTTTCCGATTTCTTCATCGCTTTTCCCCTCGTTCTTTAATTCTTCTTCTACTTTTTTTACGTTTTCATTCATTAGATACTCAATAATAGACGCTTGAAAACCAGTTTGACATTTTAAAAACTCAGCGGAATCGGGCTGTGCTTCATACACTTTTGGCTCTTGAGGAAAAAATTCCTCATCCGTAGTACTGGAAGCAACTTCAAAATTAGGTTGATAATTACCTTCTTCTTTAAAAAACATACTATAATATTAACAAATAAGTATAATTATATCATTTTATGACATAATTAAAAATTAATGATAATTTTTTGATGCACATTAATTCCATTTCTCTCTACAAAACCTGCAGGAACCTCCAACACTTTGTCCGCATTTTTAGTGGGTAAATAATGAACTAGATCTTCATCCTTCTTATATTCTTCAAGTGGTGCGTTCTTTTTAATATCAACAATAGTGTCTCCACTAAACCATATAATATCTAAAGCAAACAGCATGTCTCGCATCACCAATGCCCGGGGGGTTTCATCTGGAAAGATAAAGAGCATCCCATCATTATTTCCCAAGCTTGTTCTGTTACTTAAACCCTTAAACCACAAAGCCGGTTTATTGGCCAAAAGCATGGTAAATTTTTTTTGATTGAGAACAACCTTAACTGTGGGCTCAGAAGGTAAAAAAAATACCAAAAATATCGCAATTAAAATTACAATGCCAAGCAGCAACCACTGCCAACGTGTGGGTGGGGAGCTATTTTTTTTCTTTACAAAAAACATAGGGGCTACTTAGTACTCTTTTTATGTATTATTGCTGTCAAAAAAAGCATCGAACATCCCACCAAAATGAGAACGAATAACTTAGCTTTACTTTGAAGAAAAAGTGTTGCTGTGCCAAATAAAAAGGCTATTGCATACAAAAGTAAAACTGCTCTCGTTTCACTTAGGCCGCTGTCTAACATGCGAAAATGAAGGTGTTCGCGATCACCAAGAAAAACAGAACGATGGTTCTTAACTCGCAAATAAATAACCCGAACAATATCAAAAATGGGAATAGCCATAACTAAAAGTGCGGTAGCTATCTTTCCACCGGATATAACCGCTAGAATCGACAACATGAAACCTAAAAATAAACTACCGGATTCTCCTAAAAATATTTTCGCAGGATGAAAATTAAACAGTAAAAATCCAGCGCAACTTCCGGCAAAAACTAAAGCAAGCA
>CAYUTM010000003.1:24070-30333 GCA_964447755.1 uncultured Gammaproteobacteria bacterium | reverse complement strand
CTGGTTGATAAAATTTTGTTGTCTGGGTTAAGAAAAAAATAACAAGCGAGCCAATAAGAGTAATACCTGTTGCCAACCCATCTAATCCATCCAAAATTTTAGTGGTAAACATCATGCCTATTATCCAAAAGAAAACAACGAAATCACCAATAGTTACATATAAAGAAAAAATATCTGCGTTTAAAATTAAATAATTAAGGTTTACAATCCCCCCAAACGGATTAGTGATAATTTTCAAACCAACTCCACTTATCACAACCAAAACACTTGCAACAACAGCGCATATGAGACGTAACCAAGGTGCTACCGAGTAAACATCGTCCACAACACCTATAGTTATAATAATACAGCTTCCCAAAAAAATCCCCCACCACTGACTAGGTGCTACTGAAGCAAATGAACCCTGCACAAAATACACCAACAATAAAATATGAATCCAAAAGGAGCTCCATATTGCTAAACCACCTAAAAGAGGTGTCGGTTTTTTATATTTTTTTCGATTATCATCCGGAATATCTAGAATCTTAAAATAGGCGGCAATCTTACAAATCACTAATGTACAAAACGCTGACAACAGCACTCCTTTACTGAACAAAAGAAATAACATAGTAAATCAAATACACAAGAGCATAAATAAATCATGCTTTTTCTTCAACGCTAAATTCTCCTCGAGCATCAATATGAATAATGCTTCTTCGGTGTAAAGAACCAGATAAAACAAGCTCTGCCAGCTTATTTTCCACCCTCTCCTGCACAACACGTCTCAAAGGACGTGCTCCGAATTCGGGATCAAAACCAATTTGGGCATAAAACGCGAGTGCCTCCTTGTCTACGTCCAAAATAACTCCTTTCTTTTCTAGATCTTTGCCAATACTAGCTAACATCAAACCAACAATACGTTCAACATCAACTTGCGTCAACGGTTTAAATAAAACAATCCCATCGAAACGATTTAAAAATTCTGGACGAAAATTATCTTTAAGCTCCCCGTGCAGAAGCCTGTCTTTAATAAGATCGACTGATGTGTTTTCACGCAACTGATCAATAACATACTGTGTTCCTGCATTAGAAGTGGCAATCAAAATTACGTTGGTAAAATCTATCGTTGTTCCACTACTATCAGTCAACCTTCCATCATCCATAACTTGCAAAAAGATATTTAGAATATCCTTATCAGCTTTTTCTAGCTCATCTAATAACACCAAGGTAAACGGATTACGTCTAACTGCTTCGGTTAAAACTCCCCTTCCCTTTTCACCTGGCGCACCTAAAAGACGGTATATACTTGTTTTATCCTGGTATTCACTCATATCAAGCCGAACCATGTGTTCTTCACCACCAAAGTACACTTCAGCAATCGTTTTAGCAAGCTCTGTTTTTCCCACTCCCGTTGGACCCAAAAAAAGGAAATTAGCTATAGGACGGTTAACCGAGCGCACATCCGCACGAGCACGTCTTAAGGCATTTGCAACCAAGGTTACCGCTTCATCTTGGCCAATCACCCGTTTATGCAACTCTTCTTCCAAACGGAGAAGTTTCGTAGACTCATCTGCGGAAATAGTAGTAACGGGAATATGAGTTTTTTCAGCCACCACAACCGAAACATCTTCGGCACTTATCAAGCTATGAGCACCTCTTTTTCCACGAACTAAACTAGCTGCCTCGGTTAAAACCTCCAAAGCATTACCAGGTAAATATGTTTCGTGCAGAAATTTTTTGGACAAATCAACGGCTTTAGCAAGTGCTGAGTATGAAAAAAATACTTGATGTTTATATTCCAAGAAACCCATCTTAGATTCTAAAGCCTGAATAGCCTGATTTTTATCCATTTCTTTTATGGAAATTTGCGTAAAACTTTGACCAATTGACGTGCGTGAAATTACTTGGCTATATGCTTCGGGAGTAGTTGTTGCTATGGTTAAAAAATGTGAACCTGTTATGTAGTCTGCCAAACTACTTCCCACATCCAAGCTTTGCGCTCCTTCCCCTGCTGAAATACCCATCAGCTCATGAATATTATTGATATAGAGAATAATGTTACCAGCCCGAGTAATTTCGTTTAAAATACGCATAAGCCTCTCTACTGCACCAGCTGGCGTAGTTCCTGCCAAAAGTGAAGAGATATTTAATCGAACTAAGCGTTTGTCTTTAATACGGTCCGGCACATCTTCTTCAACCATACTTTCTGCCAAACCATCTATCAACGTTTTCTTTCCAACACCATATTCTCCTACGAGCAACACATTCTGCTGACCTCCCTCAATGATACGAAAAATCTCTTGTCTTTCTTTGTCACGCGCAACACACCAATCGGTTCTACCGAATTGTGCCAACATGGCAACATCTTCGCTGTACTGATTTAAAAATGGAGTCGCTACGGCCGTCATAGCCTTATCCATACCCTGTTTTGAACGATGTGCCGCCGCATGATGTAATGATTGGTATTTTCTCTGCAGCCTTTCACGAATACGCACCCATTCAACTACATTTAATAACGTATCTTTTTCCACAGCTTGATCATAAAATAATTCTTGTAACGAAGAAGATTGCTCCACCGCCGAAACAATCAGCTCGGTCACACTCACGTACTCTTGATGCAAATCAAAAGCTTTCTCATACGCCAAAAAAAGAGATTGAAAAAATTCATTAGAAATCGTTGGCTCAACAGAAGAATGTTTTAAAATTTTTGAATCTTGTACTGATAATTTAATCAATAATTTTTGCAAATCTTGCGGTAAAACGCCCAATCGAATAAAAATATTTGCAATTCTCTGGCAAGAAAGCAGGGCATATACTAAATGAATATCCGTAACAACATTATGCTGTAATTCATCCGCAAGGCGATAAGCTTCCGCAACCACATTCAGCGCTTCGACAGTAAAACAATCCGCAACATTTATAGTGCGTGACGAAGGTATTTTTTTCACGGTTACCCAGGAAGAATATTGCGAAATATCAGTTTTAAAATCAGTATCAGAATCATTGGCAAAAGAATGTTTTTCAACTACCCCCTTTATAGCACCCTCTCTAATAAATCTATAATGAACATACCAAAAAGTAAGCAAACCTAACCAAAGTAAGACACGAACCGTTGAAGGTATGCGTACCCAAAATTGCTCACCAACACTTAAAACATTTTTAGAGTAAAAATCATTTTGAAGTAATAAAAAAATAAACCAAATCAAAAAATTACAACCAATTATACCCGCAGTTATTATACGAATTTTGTTAAAAATTCGACGATATGAAGCCAGTAAAAGGTTGTAGCGTGTTAAAGGAAAATTCCAATATAAAAACTTTGCCCTTTTGCCGTACCCAACACCTAAGCCCCTGCATTCAAAACATTTTCTCCATTGCAACACACCTGTTCCCGCGCAATGATTGCAGCACAAAAGATTTAGTTGTACTGGTTCAACTAATTCCATAAAATTAAATAAAACTCATAATAATGCCATACACAATAAGTAGAGGCATCAAAAGCCATACTACACCAAACAACAACACCGCACCTATCCACAACAAAAGAATCCATCCTCGGAAAAATAACTGCACTAATCGCATAAAAAAACTAACAATTCTACCTTGCCAGTCATATGAACCAAACATAGGAACAAATAAATTTGCCAACCATAAACCAGGTGCCAATTCTTCATTACCTCGTTTTACAAGAACAAGACATTTCTTAAAAATATAAACAACACCGGCCGTATACCACCAAACAGGTGCATAAAAAAAATCCACTATCATTTCTATAAAAATTCTTTGAAGAACCAATAAAAACATACTAACTAAGTATAACACATTACAACAAAAAAAGTCTTCCAGAAGACTTTTTAAGTAAAATAATTCGTACCTATTATTTTTTCACCTCAACATGCGAAGATTCCGTAGCAAGAGACACTTGGTTTGCAGGAATAAACGAAGTATCATCTAATCTTTTTTGAATATGCATTAATGATTCTTTATCGGCCAAGTTTATTGCCAACCGTTGTGCATCATTGTTCAAATCAGCAATTTTGTTTTCCCACTGCTGTATTTTATAACCTGACACTGAAATTGAATTCATACACACTAAATATACAACGCCTAACATACACAATGAAACAAGTAGCAACATACGAACTTTTGGCCTTACCAACCACTGTGGAAGCCTAAATAATTCGGAAATTGATGCTGTAAAATGATGTAATGAAAGTGAGGTGGATGTCATAAAGATTATTTTTTTTGAATAACTCGCAATTTTGCACTTCGTGATTTTGGGTTCAAGACTAATTCTTCAGCAGAAGCGATAATTGGTTTTTTTGTGACAATAGTGAAATTTTTTGTTGGTAGTGTTTGAAAAAAATGTTTCACAATTCGATCTTCAAGTGAGTGAAAACTAATAACTGCCAAACACCCTCCTGACTTTAAAAGCGAAACCGCATCTGGTAGCACCTGTTTTAAAACTCCCAGCTCATTATTCACCGCAATCCTCAAGGCTTGAAAAACACGTGTTGCCGGATGTATTCCTCCGATCCAAGGAACATCCTTTTTGCTTCCTATTTTTGTTTGATACACGCTGACGATAATTTTTACTAAATCTTGGGTTGTTTCTAAAGGCTTCCCTTTACGAACAACACCTATTTCCACCGCAATTGAGGAGCTAAATTTTTCTTCCGCATACAAGCGAAATATTTTTTCTAATTCCTGCACGGTAAAAGTATTTAAAATATCTTTGGCAGTTGTTTTGGTACTGTTTTGGTCATAACGCATATCTAAAGGTTCGTCAGCTTCAAAACTAAAGCCTCTACCTCGTTCCTTAAACTGTGGTGTAGACCAACCTAAATCCATCACTATGCCATCCACATTTGTAAAAGAATTTCTTGTGGCTTCAGAAAGCAGTTGTGCAAAATTGGCATGTACCAAAATTGCATTGCGCTTGAAATCTTTTAAAAATTCTTTGGCACGACTAAGTGATTCTTGATCAGCGTCCAAACCAAGTAAGGTGCCTGACGGAGAAATTTTTTTAAGAATTTCCTCAGCGTGGCCAGCATCACCAAGTGTGCAATCAATAATGTTCATTCCTGGTTGTACATGTAATGAACTAATAACTTCATTAAGCAAAACGGGTATGTGGCGCATAAGAAACAATAGTATTAAACCCCCAATTCAGACATTTTTTCAGCAATTGCACTACTCTCTGATTCAGTTTGCTTCTTGTATGCCTCCCAGCTTTCTTTGTTCCAAATTTCAAGTCGGCTATATAAACCAGCAACTATTACTTCCTTTTTTAAATTCCCAAAACTGCGTAGATATTCTGGAATAACCATCCGACCCTGAGCATCAAGCTCCACATCCATTGCGCCTGCCAGCATTAAGCGGGCAAAAGCTCTGCTATTTGCTTGGCTGATGGGAAGATTTGCAAGTTTTTCAGCCAATTTTGCCCATTCTTCTTTAGTATAAAGAAAGAGACAGGTGTCTAAACCTCGCGTTACTACCGCTCCTTTTTTAAGGAGCTTACGAAATTTTATAGGAATTGCTATTCGCCCCTTATCATCTACATTGTGCGAATATTCTCCAATAAACATAAGAAAAAAGATGAGTGAAGTATGTATAGATAGAAAAGCATGATATCTATTTTTTCACCACTTTTCACCACTTGAATCCATTTTACACCACATCACTACACTCGTCAACAATTTACTCCATTCTTTTTTTATCTAAAATAAAACAAAAATCCACACAATATGTATTGTGTGGATAATGTCGCATGTATTCCTTCAGAGCATAATTGTTGGGAAATAAAAAAACAGCCTGTGATTTCGGCTATTTTTATTTTATGTATTTTGTAATTAAGGCTCCTACAATTAGAATCAGCACTGTCCAAACCGCAAAACCTATCTTTTTACCCCATATCCACATTTCTTCTTTCTCCACCTGTTTAATGATCTCTTTTAAAAATTTTTTAGTATCATTATCATTTTCGGTGGCTTTTCTTATTTCTGCCATTATAATTTCTTTCACTTTTGATTGAGTCTCGGCTACTTTACAAAAAACATCTGCAAATAAGTCTGGGTGTTGTAAAATATCATGTGCTTTATCCAACTTTTCTTTTTCGCTAGCATTAAAGACAGTTTTTGCTAGATCAGAAGGAACATGATCTGCTCCTAAATTTTGATTTTTCTTTTCACCCATAAACCGCCTTAAGATTTTATTTTCAAATCTTCAATTTCTTTTTCTTTAAGTTCTTTAATTTGTTGTAAAAAACTTACTGCTAATTTTAT
>CAYUTM010000003.1:22731-24060 GCA_964447755.1 uncultured Gammaproteobacteria bacterium | reverse complement strand
CTGTTAAGTCATTTTTATTATAAAAATTAGAGAAATCATTTAGTTGATCTAAAGCTCCGTTCGTAAAAGTTACAACAAAACCTTCTTTGCTTTCTCCCTCTTCACTTATCTTTTCTTTTCTTCCCAAAATAGGCATATAATTTGTTATTTTTTTTATTTATCTATATTATATCTATAGTTATGAAAAATGACAATACTTCAATCAAATCATCTTTCCACCCTACCTTAAAACAGGTATTAAAGTCTTCAAAAGATTCTCAAACCTCGTCCTGTCCTTGCCTCGATTGTTATAATGCCAGACAAAAGCATCAAGATAAGACTGAAGTTGATCCTTTGAAACAGACTTGAAAGTCCCTTTAATAGACTTCTTAATGTGGCTCCAAAACCATTCTACGCTATTTACATGAGCAGCGCCTTTAACGTACTGCTTTTTTGAATGGTTTACTTTCTTACGATTCATTCCTTGAGCAGTAACGGCTGTATCATAACGATTACTACCGTCTGTGTAAAGCTGAGTATCTTTTTGGACATAATCTTCCAAAAATTGCCAAATACTCATCGCAGATAAATCTGCTACTTTTTTAGCTTTCATTTTACCATCTCGTTCAATAGCAGCAATCACTTTAGACTTATCGGCCATCACAGCTTTGTAATTCTCGTTATATTTTCCTCCATCTCCTTTTCCACCCACAAAACCTTCGTCCATTTCTACATTTCCACTTAATTTATCATTATCTTGTTTTAAAACCTCACGGATAAGTTTCATAATGCGGTAAGCGCATTTATACGTCACATTAAGCTGTCTTTGCATCTCCTTGGCTGAAATACCGCTTTTAGCATTACTAAAAATAAAGATAGCGTGGAACCAAAGGGTTAATGGCGTGCTGGTTTTTTCAAAAATTGTCCCATTCATTGGTGCAATTTGATAACGACATCTTGAACATTGGAATTTGCGACGTCCTTTAAATTTTCCTTCAACCATTTTAAATAATGGTTTAAATATCCCACCACACGAACATTGGCGACTATGTGAAGTATTAAACAGATATTCGAGACAAAAAGCGTCATTTGGAAATTCGGATTGTAATTCTCGAAGTCCATAACAATCTTGATAAGCCATATTCAGATAATTTAATCTTAATTTGGCTATATTAAAGCATTTTAGTTATGCCGTCAAGGGATATGTGGGGATAATGTTTTAAAAAAGATTTTTAGATCTCGATAGACATGTCTTTAGTAACTGGCGTAGCATTTACACCACTTTCACTTTTAATATGCTCAGCTAACGCTGTAGAAGCATCGTGGTCACCGTGGTTAAGATATACCTGT
>CAYUTM010000003.1:3841-22721 GCA_964447755.1 uncultured Gammaproteobacteria bacterium | reverse complement strand
ACCTGTTGTGGTTCTGCGGCTTTAATCCACGAAACAAGTTTGTGCTGGTCGGCATGTGCAGAAAGGGTTGAAATAAATTTTACTGCACAGTGCACATCCACTTGCTCGTTAAACACTCGCACCGTAGTATGGCCATCTAAAATATTTCTGCCCAACGTACCATCTGCTTGGTAACCAGTTATCAGCAACGTGCTTTTTTCATCACTTAAATACCGAAGGGCATGGTGCAATATTCTTCCCCCATTCATCATGCCTGCGCCAGCGATAATAATTTTTTGCCCGGGAGTTTGATTTATTTTTTTGGATTCTTCACGAGTTCTGCACATGAATAAATTTGGAAATTGAAAAAAATCTTCTCCATCTTTAAACAATGCCGCCGCCTCTTTATCATAATACTCAGGATATTTGCGGTACACAGAAAGGGCGTCAATCGCAAGCGGACTGTCTAAATAAATTGGTACGGATTGTAATTCGTGTTGGTGGTTAATTAAATCATTTAAGCTATAAAGTAATTCCTGGGTGCGTTCTAAAGAAAATGCAGGAATCATAAGCACACCACCACGTGCTAAGGCTTCTGAAATAAGATTTTTAAGAACTGTTTGGCGATCAACGGCATTTTCGTGCAAACGATTTCCATAGGTTGATTCACATACCACCACATCTAACTTAGCTGGTAAATCAACTGTATTTTTTAAAATAGGTACATTTACATTTCCTACATCCCCAGAAAATACCACTCGTTTTCCTTCTGCTTCAAAAAGAATAAAGCTAGCTCCAAAAATATGGCCAGAATCAAAAAAATTCACCGTAACATTTGCGGCGCTTTTTGGGTGAAACGGTGTTTGATAATCAACAGCATGAAACTGATCTACCACTGCAGCAATATCTGTACTGTCAAATAAAACCGGTTTGGCAAATTTTTTATGATCATATTCCATTATTTCCAAAGCATCTTCTAAAATGAACTTGGCTAGCTCGGCTGTGGCAGGTGTGGCATATATCGGTCCTGTAAATCCATTTTTTACTAATAGCGGTAATCTTCCTACATGGTCTAAATGGGCGTGAGTTACAAATACAGCATCTAGTGTTTTAGCATCAAAAGGTAGTGGATCATGATTTTTTGCATCATTAAAATCACCTCCTTGAAACATCCCGCAATCAACTAAATACTTTTTTTCTACTGCTTCTAATAAACTGCAAGAACCAGTTACTTCCCCTGCTGCCCCCAAAAAAGTAATGCGCATAAAACTTGTTTTTGCTAATAAATAAATATTGTTCAGTATAGCATATATGCTTGTTTACACAAAAAAAGCATACCGAATTTTCAATTACGGTTATTATAAAGATAATAGCGCTTTCAATCCAAAACGCTAATTTAAGCCCAAAAATAAGTAAGTAACGTTTTTGCTTAGATTAGCCACATTTTACTATTGACAAAAGCCCAAAAGTATGATACTATATGTTGTTATGAAGGTTTCGAAGTAGTATGTGTTTTGAGAGGCGCACACTACTAATGACCCACATTTCTTTAAAATAAGCCTCTTTTGCATTAAAACAGCATAAAGAGGTTTTTTTATACCATTGAGATGGCAGGGTTGTGAGAAAAACTCCTAACCCTATCAGCTTAATAAAATGGCTGAACGTTCTTTACAAGTGAGTGGAAAATTAGTTCAGGACGGAAAGTAGATTGGTTGCCTAACTTATTTACTTTCCGTACCTGAACCAAAACTGAAACCCAAAAAATGGAGGATTCTGATGAACAAGACCATGCAGGGCATCGGGGAAAACCAGCTCAAGCCCGTTGTCGTCCCGACCCAGGTCGGGCACGCGCAGCACGCGATGCCGACCACCACCACAACGTCTCAGGACAACCACCAGGCCACCCAGTCGGTTGGGATGGAGATCGAGGTGACTACCGGGCACGTCAAGGAAGAGCAGATTGACATCCGCGCCACTTCGCAGCGCACGCCGCGACGCGCGCCGTCGCACCAGACTGGCCAGATGCAGCCCCTCAAAAAGGGGCTCAGCGCCACGGCGGTTGTCATGATCGTCGTCGGAGGCATCTGCCTCCTAGCCGCCATGGTCGCGGTGAGCATCTCGGTCGGAGTGTCCATTGGGCACTCCCGGGAGCGCCACCAGGCGCTGGTGGACAAGCAGATCGTCATGATGCCGGCCCCCGCGGAAAGCGAGCCGATCATCTACGATGCGGGTTTGCCCGCCACGAGCGCGGCGACCAAGCCGGCTGCGGCTGCGCCCTCGCTGACCGAACAGACCAAGCCCGCGGCGGAGGAGGAGGCTCAGACCTACCTTTACAAGCTGGAGGCCAAGGAGTTCCCGTTCGCGGCCCAATGGGCCTGCGACGAGACCCAAAGCTCGGAGCAAGTCATGAAGACCCTCCAGGCCAACAACCCCAAGCTGTCCCTCGGTCCCAAGGCCACCTTCAAGGTCGGCCAGGAGATCGTGGTGACCTGCCAGCTCGAGCCTAGCTCGAACGGCAAGCATGGCACGGTCTGGAAGGCCCGCCAAAAGCTGGCCGTCAAGTCGGCCAGGGCGAATCAACAGGCGGCGAACAGCCCCTAACCCCACTCACACCCCTCACGGGCCGGCTAGAGACAAGCGCATAATGCGTACGTCTCGCCGGCCCTTTGTATTTAACACAGCCCGGCCGGGAGTTAAGCACAATTCATGTGCAAACTCACCGGCCTTTGTATTTATATCAAATTAACACTTTATTACTGTCTATTCTTTTTTAAAAAAAAATGTTATACTCCTGATTATCTATGAATATAAACCCCGATTCAATAGACGATGTAGAAATAGTTGAACCACCTTTGCAAGAGCTAAAACAAAAAGGTTCTTTTTTTAAACGAACATGTCTTTTTGGGTGCAGTTTTTTCTTTATTATCGCCATTGCTTTGGTGGTGCTAGTTCGGTTATTTTTAGGAAGTGCCCCCAACAATAACAAAGAATTTCCTAAATTTTTTCCCACAGCACTTATACCAATTTATGATCGAGATAGTGTGGAAGAAATTTATACCATTCCTGAAAAATACCAAAAACGCCGAGAAGAAATTGCACACCTATTTTCAAATAACCCCATTAAAAATCAATCGTCAACTTTTTATTTTTTGAAACAACTTTGGAAAGAGGCTCAGGTACCACCCGATCAATATGCTACCACCATTGTTATTACATGGAGCAAGCTGGATGCAGAACCACATTTTATTACCAATTACTACAAAAACGAATTGCAAAAAAGAAATTTTGAAATAACAACTAGTAGTGATGAAAAAAATAATCTGTCTTTTTCATTCAATGGGCACAACCTGAACGGAACTTTTGAAGCCCGTCCATCAGCGTACAAAAAATCTGGTACCGATAAAGCAACTTTAAGCGTAACCATCCCCTATTACCAACAAAGTACAAACCCAACAAACACTACCGAACCTTCTTTTGTTTCTACAACTTCATTAAGCAAACCACATGATCAAGAAACTTCTTTACCTCCCCTCTAAATCAATAACGGGGGCTGCCATCATTATTTCTGCCAGCACACTCATAAGCAGGCTGGTGGGAATTGTTCGAGATCGCGTTTTGGCACACACCTATGGCGACGGACCAATTATTGATGCGTATTACGCAGCTTTTAAAATTCCTGATTTGATATATAGCCTGCTGGTTATGGGAGCATTAACGGTTGGTTTTATTCCCATTTTTACAAAGCTTTTTCACAAAGAAAAAGAATCTGCCTGGAAACTTGCTCAAAACATTTTAACAATTATTGGTCTTTCACTAGGCATACTCTGTACATGCGGAATACTTTTTGCAAAAAAAGTATCTTTTCTCATCGCACCAGGCTTTAACACGCAGTACCAAGATTTGCTCACAAATTTTACTCGAATCATGTTTTTATCACCCTTCATACTAGGAATTTCTACGGTAATGGGTGGAATTTTACAATCGATGCGCCAATTTTTAATTTATTCGCTTGCACCTATTTTATATAATCTTGGCATTATTTTTGGCATAACTGTGCTTGTGCCATTTATTGGAATAACAGGCTTGGCCTGGGGAGTAGTACTTGGTGCTTTACTACATTTTTTTGTGCAGTTGTATGGAGCCTATCATAATGGTTTTAGATGGAAGTGGTACTTAAACTTAAAAGATTCTTGCACCCGAGAAGTTGGTCGCCTCATGATTCCACGAACTTTAGGCTTGGCAGCAACTCAAATTAACACTATTATCATTACCATGCTTGCTTCAACCCTACCTATTGGAAGCATTGCAGCTTACAACTATGCCTCAAATTTACAAGGTGTACCCGTAGGGCTTATCGGCATCCCATTTGCCCTAGCAGTTTTTCCCATTCTTTCAAGCTCTGCAGAAAAAAAAGATAAAACAGAATTCAATCAACATCTTTCTTTTGCTATACGGCAAATTATTTTTCTCATCATACCTATTTCTTTAATTTTTTTACTTTTAAGAGCTCAAATCGTGCGCGTTGTTTTAGGAACTGGGGCGTTTGATTGGCAAGCCACCAAAAACACTGCAAATGCTTTGGCCTTTTTTTCACTAAGTTTGTTTGCCCAGGCCTTAATTCATGTGTTGGCACGAGCCTTTTACGCACTTTCAAATAGCTCCGTCCCTTTTATTGCTGGCATCATTTCAGAATTAGTAACAGTGCTCTTTGCACTGCTCATTATTAAAACGCCAGCGTGGTTTCCAATTCACTCGAATTGGATACAAGGTGTATCCGGGCTAGCTCTAGCCTCATCTCTCGGCTCTCTGTGTAACATGCTTATTCTATTTATTGCGTTACGATTAAAAGTTGGTAACCTACAGGATCAAAAAATACTTACTTCTTTGTATAAAATTATTATTTCAGGGTTAGTAATGGGAATTACTGTCCAACTTCTTAAATATCCTCTTTCAAATCTATTTGACTTAAACAGATTTTGGGGCATTTTACTTCACGGAGTTGTTTCTGGTATAATTGGTCTTCTTACTTATATAGCACTTTGCTATATATTAAGAGTTGAGGAATTGGCCCATCTATTAAATAGTCTTAAAAAGAGATGGCTTCGAGTGGAAAATCTTCCTCTGGGCACTGTCGGTGAATAGAATAAAATTCCTGACTCTTTGAGAGTCAGGAACGTAGTTCTCCTGAATAAATACTGATTTACTTAAAAACCCCCACAACTCCTTGCACCACCATTTCTGGAGGGGGGTTTAAAATAAGCAAAAAAAGAACAATCGTCATAACTAACAGCACTAACACAAAAAACAGCAAATCCCTAAAAAAGTTAAGCAGACATAGAACCGGATTGCTCGGGAGACAATCGATGTGTTGCTGAGACATGCTACACCTCCTTGCTTCCACCTTAATCTTACTCTTCATTTCCTACATGTCAAAAAATCTCACCAATTTTACTAGAAATTTTTGCATTATTGCCCATATTGATCATGGTAAATCTACCTTAGCTGATCGTTTTTTGGAATATACGCATACCGTATCTGAACGCGATATGAAGAACCAGGTTCTTGATTCTATGGACTTAGAACGAGAAAGAGGTATTACCATCAAACTTACTCCCGTTCATATGCAATACCAATCAAAAGATGTTGCATACACGCTCAACCTTATAGACACCCCCGGCCACGTAGATTTTAACTATGAAGTTTCTCGCTCACTAGCTGCAGTAGAAGGAGCGATACTTTTGGTAGACGCTACCCAAGGTGTACAAGCCCAAACCATTGGGAATTTGTATTTAGCCATGGAACAAAACCTTACTATCATTCCGGTGATCAATAAAATTGACATGCCGATTGCTAACATTGAAAAAACAAAAGCAGAAATAATTCACCTTATTGGCTGCAAAGAAGAGGATATTCTTCTTGCTTCAGGAAAAACCGGTCAAGGAGTTCCAGACATACTTGAAGCAGTTATTGAACGAATTCCCGCCCCCATTGAAAGCACAAACAAAACATTACGCGCCCTCATTTTTGACTCTGAATTTAACGAATACAAAGGCGTAGTTGCTTCAATTAGAATTGTTGACGGAGAATTGAAAAAAGGTGACAAATTACTATTAATGAGTACAAAAACAAAGGCAGAGGTTTTAGAAACCGGCTACTATACGCCAAAATTTCACTCTTCTCCCCTGCTTGAAAATGGTCAAATAGGGTATGTGGTAACTGGCTTAAAAGAAGTGCGTGATTGTCGCGTGGGAGACACCATAACTATTTTTACCGAAGAAAAAAATAACACACATGAACCTTTGCCAGGTTACAAAGAGGTTAAACCCATGGTTTTTGCAGGTATTTTCCCTAAAGAAGGCGACGCGTACCAAGAGTTACGCGATGCTATAGATAAACTAAAGCTAAATGATGCGGCATTGGTGTATGATCCAGAACACTCTCAAGCTCTTGGCTATGGTTTTCGTTGTGGTTTTTTAGGAATGCTTCATTTAGATATTTTTCAGGAAAGATTAAATCGTGAACATGAAATTGAAGTAGTTATTACTACTCCAAGCGTGGCTTATAAAATTATAAAAACAAATGGAGAAGAAATAATGATCAGAAGCCCCCAAGAAATGCCAGATACCGCCGCCATTAAACAGATTTTTGAACCAATCATGAAGCTCGATGTGATTGTGCCCAAAGAATTTGTAGGAGCTATTATGGCTTTGGTTTCTGAACGTAAGGGTGAATATATCACCACAGAATACCTCAGCGCCGGATCTGACCAGAGAGCCCTACTTCACTACACCATTCCACTTGCTTCTTTGATTACTGATTTTTATGATAAGTTAAAAAGTGTGACTTCAGGCTATGCTTCTATGAATTATGAGTACGCAGGTTTTAAAGAAACGGAAATTGTAAGACTTGATATATTGGTAGCTGAAGAACAAGTAGAAGCCTTAGCAACACTTATTTGGAAAGACGAAGCTTTTAAAACAGGTAAAAAAATTGTTGAATCACTTAAAGAATCACTTCCGCGCCAACAATTTGATTTAAAAATTCAAGCAGCCATTGGAGGTAAGGTTGTGGCTGCTGAACGAATATCTGCTCTTCGCAAAGATGTTACCGCAAAATTGTATGGCGGAGACGTAACTCGTAAAATGAAACTTCTACAAAAACAAAAGAAGGGTAAGAAAAAAATGAAGGCAATGGGCAAAGGCAAGGTTGATATTCCAACCGAATCATATTTGGCTGTTTTAAAAAGGTAAAGAAACACCCACGTATAGTACGTGGGTTGAAACAGACTTTGGAACAGGCACCGCCTGCCAACAGCCTAATTGCTGAGAGGTAAATACTCGCAAGATTGCAGTGGAATGAAGTGCACGTTCGAACCGACTACAATCTGGGCAACACAGTTATCGTTTCCTTTCAACTTTAAATAGAGAGTATTCTTATCCACAAAATCTTGCGCCAACGCCGTTCGCTGACGGAGATCGTTCTGCGCCGCCAAGCGACGACTGTCTTCAAGCCTTACCTGCTTTTCACGCTCTGCTATCCGCTTGGGCACACCAAGCCAAACAATCAATGCGTAACAAGAAGTAAGAAGAATGCCGGTAAAAATCACAGCAAACAAAGTGGGATGTATTTGAAGAAACATTTTGAACTTTGAAATCATGCTTTGCTTTTGGTTCATGACACAACCTCTTCTTTGCACTTGTTCAATTCCCATGCTTGGGGAACTTGATATGCTACCATCAAAATGGTACATTGTCAAACATAACATGTTAAAAAAATGCTCTTATGAAACAAAAAACTACTAAAATTATTTGGACTGTTCTCTGTGTATTTATGATAGTAGCAATGGTTTTTTTCACCATTCTTCCAGCGCTTCAATAAATTACTCTTTTATGAAAAAATGGATTGTATTACCGCCAGCACCAGCTGATTTTGTTAATAAATTTTCCGATTTAAGCCCATCTATAGTGGGTCTACTTTGGAACCGCAACCTGCGCACAGCAGAACAAATTCATACGTTTCTTAACCCAAACTACAGCCGAGATATTCATGACCCATTTTTGTTTAAAGACATGGAAAAAGCAGTAGAAATCATTTTTGACTGTATTACTAATAACAAAAAAATTACTGTGCATGGTGATTATGATGCGGATGGTGTTGATGCTGCCGTAGTTATAATTTCTGCTCTAAAAAAATTGGGGCTTAAAAATGTTGATGTCTTTATCCCCCATCGCGAAATTGATGGCTATGGTTTAAATAATAATACTGTTTCTTACTTAAAACAAAACGGAACCGAACTGATCATTACTTGCGATTGTGGAATTAGCAACACTGAGGAAATAACTTTGGCAAAATCATTAGGTATGAAGGTGATTATTACCGATCATCATGCGATGCCAGGACAATTTCCACCTGCCGATGCCACCATCCACCCATTGGTTCCTGGGGAAACATACCCAGACAAAACGTTAGCAGGCGGTGGAGTAGCATTTAAATTGGTTCAAGGTCTTTTAAAAAAACACCGTGAAACAAACACGCTTCTACCCGACGGTCAGACACATGAAGCGTTTGAAAAATGGCTTTTAGACTGCGTTGCAATTTCAACAGTTGGAGACATGGTTCCGCTTGTCGGAGAATCACGAGCGCTAGTTTATTACGGTTTGAAGGTTTTAAACAAAACACATAATAAAGGTTTACGAAAATTACTTATTGAAGCTGGCTTAGCCGATGAATTTGGCAAACCAAAAAAAGGCAGCTATGACGCTCGAACAATAGGATTCCAAATCGCGCCACGTATTAACGCAGCTGGTAGAATGGACCATGCAAACGTAGCTTTTGCTCTTCTTATGGCCCAAACAGAAGATGAGGCAGAAAAATTAGCACTACAACTAGGGCAAAACAACACCGATCGTCAAAAACTGACCGATGAACTATTAACAAAAAGTCGAGAATATATACAAAAAACCAACCAAGAAACTAATCCAATACTTTTTGTAGTGGGTGAAGGTTGGAGCACAGGAATTTTAGGTTTAGTAGCCAGTCGCCTTAAAGATGAATTCTACAAGCCAATTCTCGTAATGGGTCTCAACAACAACCAAATTACCGGCTCCGGAAGAAGCATAAAAGAATTCAACATGATAAAAGCTTTGCAAACTATCCCAGAATTTTTTTACAAGTTTGGCGGTCACCCACAAGCATGTGGTTTCACACTTGCGTCCCCTGATAGGCTCGATGATTTCAAAACATCTTTACTCAAAATCGTTACAGAAGAGATTAAAAATGTAGATTTAACACCACAAATAACCATCGATGCAGTGCTCGATTTGGATGAAGTAAATTGGAAGCTCCATGATCTTTTAGAAAAATTTGAACCATTTGGACAAGCAAATGAAGAACCACGATATGCTGCTTATGGGCTGACCGTTATGAGTATTGAACCGATCGGAAAAGATGAAAAACATTTACGTTTAGTGGTAAAACATAATTCTCACGTTACCAAAAAAACAATCGGCTTTGGACTAGGCGATACGAAAAAATTTCCCGAAGACTGGAAAAATTGTTTACAACCAGGAGATAAAATTGATATTATTTTCACCATCAGTGTTAACGAATGGAATGGAAATCGTGACCTTCAACTATCTATTCAAGATATAAAAAAATCCTCACAGTAAGAGGATTTTTTTATATAATGACTTGTAAGAATGCTATCCTTGCAGTTCGTTCCATTTCTCTTTTAGCTCTTTGAGGAGAGCAATTTTTAGCTCCAAAGCTAAATCTTTTTTAGCAGCATACTCTTCAACAACTCTATCAACAAGCGCTTCATACATTTCTTTGGTAGGACCTTCTAATTTTTTAAAACTAGAACTTATTTCGGTAGATAAATAATCAACATGCAAAGCCAGTTTAGCCCTCATTTCTTTGGCTTGAGGAGAAAAACTAAACCATGCAGCTAACCCACCCAGAATACTACCGAAAAATAAACCTTTTTTAAACCTTCCCATACCATTAAAATTTACGATGCACAGCCAGCTGCACCAGCTGCACCATTTGCAGCCTGAGCTGTTCCAAATCCAGGAGCATAAGCATCATTGCTTAGAGTCTGGTCACATTCTTTTGGTTTTGAGCTAAATGAATTGCACACAGCTTGTTTAATTCCTTCCGGAGTACGAGCTGCTTCAACCACAACTCCGTTAATAACCAAAGTAGGCGAACCCTGAACACCATATTTATCATTTAAACTCTTGTGCACATTGTACAGCGGAAATTGTCCAGATAGGTAGTGTGAGGTGTTAAGAAATTCTGAATTAATAGCAAATTGCTTATCAATTGTTCTGATACAACTGTCTAGTTTTCCTTGATTAACCCCAGTAGATCCTAAGCAAGATTTTGAATTACCGCTAGCAGTAAAACATTTCAAAAATGGAATATACTTATCATTTTGTTCTTTTTGGAGACAATACTCAATATTATTATCATCTTTTTCAACAGCGCCATGCATTATGTATGAAACAAACTTTACATCAATTGCGGCTTTTTGGCGCAAAAGCTCCATAACTGGAATATATGCTTTTTGCGCCTGAACACCATATGGGCAATGTGACATGACAAAAAGCTCTACCGTTGGACGGTTTGTTTTTGGAACATTCACCGCTGGTTGACTCGGCACTTCGTTGTTTGATGGATTATTATTCGTTGCTACTTGCATCGAATTTGAAACTACACCGTTAGAATTTGTGTTATTTTTAAGCATTATAAATCCTAGAACAAAAAAACCAACGGTACACAATGTCATAAATCCACTTACCACACCAACTATGAGTGCGCTCTTTGGTTCTAAGCTAGAAAAAAATGTTTTACGCTCATCCATAAGATATAAGATTAAAATAATTAACTAATTATGCAATTTTTTTATACATGTTCAAAAAATTTTCTGCATACAATTGTGAGATATGTTGTAATTGTACTGGATGGGTCAAGTAAGTCAAGGGTTCTTTTTTATCAAAAAAATCAAAGAGGTTTGTAAATGACACATGTGACGAAGCAACAATTTTACTATAATTTTGTGGAAAATATGTGGCAGAATTGGTAACAAAAGCTGCTTGCAAAATTAATTTAGGCATATACAGCCAATTATAATAACGTATATATAAACTTATTGCATCATCAAAGGGAATTGACCGATAATACGAGACAACTAACGGAACTTTTTTAACCTTAATTGCTTGCAGAATAGACGGAGCAGCCCCTAAAAAGGGTGTGTGCAAATGCACGACATCAGATTTTTCTATACTTTCTACAATACCACCTACGGAACGCAGCCCTTTAAAATGCCTTTTTGGTGCCACGCTTTGCACACTCTCCCTTTGAGCCCGAGTTGTTGAACCGTATTGTAAAGTAAATACGTTTTGTTCTACCATTTTGTTTTCTAAATGTTCCGTTACAGAAAAAACGAAAGTACGAATATCATCAAAATAACTAAAAGCTGAAGGTATAATATGGGTAACCAACATAGGAATTACTGCTTCTGCGCTATAATATGAACATTCGGTGACGGTATGTGCGAGAAAAGATGCGACTCTACATTGATCAAAATGTTAATTACACTTCTACACAACTTAAACAAACTATTTGCTTGGTTTTTTTCTTTAAGGTTAGAAAAATAAAATTCATTATTAACCTGATCGCTCTTAGATTTTTTTTGAAAACGATCCATTAAAAAGAAACTCACAACCCCAATAAACTGCCCCAGTATATGTTCGCTATAGCGGATAGACATTCTGCCGAACCCTTCTTTTTTAATCATTTTCTTTAAACTACGGCGGGAAAAATAATTAATATGACCCGCATATTTTTTGGTAACGTCGTGTTTAAGGTGCAAAATATCTAGTGCGTGCCACAATGACAGCCAATCCCCTTCACAAGGAACAAAGCAGTAAAATAGACCACCTGGTTTTAAAACCCGCCCCACTTCTTGTAGTAACTGTGCAGGATTAGTAACATGCTCCAAAACATCAAAAATAAAAACAGCATCCATTGAGCTATCGCCATACGGCAAGCTTTGATCATTATTTTTTTGGTACAAAATATTTGAAGAATATGACTCTGCTTGTTTGAGAGCCTCATCACTCACATCACAGCCATAACACACTGAGCTCGTTAGCGCGCTTTTAAGGGCTCGTATAAACTGCCCTGCTCCACACCCAATTTCCAAAATATGAGGCTCTGCCGGTAAACACGAAGCTAGACGCAACGCTTGATATAAACGAAAGCGTGTGGGGTCACTCCACTTAAGCGTGGCCATACCATGACCCCAGACTGATTTTTCATAATCGAAATTAGCTGTTTCCATTTTTAATAATACTAGTATATAAATCTGAAATAACGTCGATATGGTGTTCCCAATCATACGATAAAACTCTTTTGCGACCTGCCAAACCCATCTGGTTTCTTTGAACAACAGATAGGCGTAATACTTTTTTCAGCTTCTCCACCAAGTCAGCAACATTTCCTGGTTCAAACAAAAATCCATCTACACCAAAAATAATACGCTCTTGAATACCAGGAATTCTTCCTGCCACCACAGGAACTCCGCACGCACGAGCTTCATTCATAACTAATGAAAAAGATTCTGTTGTAGAAGTTACTATCGATGCCCAAGCAACATTATAATATTGCGCCAAAAGATTTTTATCCGTACACGCTCCCAAAAAATATACCTTATCTTTAATATCTTTGTATTGATTTGCCAAAGCCTGATACTCCTTCATAGCATAGCCATCACCCAACACCCATACCACCACATCGTTAATTTGTTCTTTTTGAAGTACGTGTAAAGCTTTGATTAGTAAATCCAAACGTTTTAAAGGTAGTAAATTACCCACAAATAGTAAAATCTTTTTTTCCCGGCATTCTTCATGACCAAGCACGCTCCAATCTATTTTTAAAGGACGAAAAAGATTGGAATCAACTCCATGAGGAATCACTTGCCACAATCTATTTTTAATAGAAGGAAAAATTTTTGTATTTTTTAAATGAAAATTGTCGACAGCAATAATTTTTTCAGACCACGCCAGAATAAAATGAGATAAAAAAGCATCATATACTTTCTGTACTAGTCGCTTAACAAAGCCTACTGGGCGAGCCTCCATATGAAAAGTTAGCACGTACTTTTGCCGACGCACTATTCTTGCTAAAAGAACCCACTCGGCACCTCCATAAAAAGGGTAATGAAGATGCACGATATCAAAGTTTTTTAACTTACCAAACAAATTCGGTACAAAACCCGCATCACCAAACTTAAGAACACCCTTAAGCCGAACTACCGTGAACGGAAGATCCTCGTCTTGATAAAAGGCTTTTGGATAATTTAAAGTAAAAACCGTAACGCTGTGCCCACGTTCTGCCATACCGCGCGCCTCTTGAAAACAAACCTCCCCCATTCCACCAATATGAGGGGGGAACGTAGCGATAACATATGCAACATTCATATCTTCATATCTTCTTATCTTCAGGCACAGAAATTTCAACTGCACTATTGGCATTTTTAAGTGCTTGATTGCGCGTGAGCAATGTAATGGTGCGTTGAATTTTTTCAAGAGCAATCGTTAAACGAAATGCTATATAAAAAATGGTCAGTAGCGCCACATACACAACTAAATCTGCCCCCCGCCCCACACCCAAAAAATGCGCAACGAAAAAAGTAGAGTTGGGTACAATAACAATAATTATGCCAACCAACCACAAGCTACTCCACAACAATGTATCTAAAAGTCTTATATCTCTATGCGCGAACCTAAACCAAACTTTCGCTAAAGCACTACAGAAAAAAATAAGAAAAAATATCTGAATTAACATCATATTTTACTAATCATTTCGAGCAAAAGGGTGTAAAAACCAATCGCGTAGAATTTTTAACCCACCACCAATACCCTGTCCATACTCAAAATATTTTACTTCAACTGGAAATTCGCCATAGCGTAACTGCTTCTCCCTTATCAAGAGGTTAATTTCAGAATTGTGCGCCATACGATCCTGTGTTATGCGTAAAACCGAAAGAGCTTTGTGAGACAAAACTCTAAAACCGTTGTGAACGTCTGTTAAAGGAAGTTTGGTTAGAAGAAAATTTATAGTTCGGCCAATGGGAAAAAGTATTTTTTTCTTTAAAAAAGGAATTTTTGATCTTGAATCTAAAAACCGAGATCCTACCACAACATCTAATTGATTTTGTTCTAAGAATGCAAGTGCATGCTCAACATCTTTTGGATTAAACTGTCCATCCCCATCAAAATGCACCACATGCGTAGCGTGATTCATTCTCGCATATTCATTTCCTGTTTCAAGAGCAGCCCCCTGGCCACGGTTAACCATATGCTTAACAACTACTGCACCCGCTTGCTGCGCCAAATACGCCGTAGAATCAACTGAACCATCATCTACCACAACAATATTTTCGTATCCTGAGAGCATAAGATTACGCACCACCTGATGAATGGTTTTTTCTTCGTTAAACGCAGGAATAATAATAAAAACCAACATATACTTCACTATGCGTTGTTGTTCAGTGTGTTATCCTGATAATTTACCAACAAAGCTTCCTTATTTGCAATAACATAATCAATAGTCTTACGCAACCCATCTTCAAGAAGTACTAAGGGGAACCAACCCAAAACATCGTGCACATAATGTAAATCAGGCAAGCCTTTTTTGGTTAAAAACATTAGTGGATCAGTAAAAACGATCTCAGAACTTGAGCGTGTCATTTCAACCACCATTTTCGCTAATTGTGTAACATTAATGTCTTGATCGCCCCCAAAATTAACCAACTTCACCTCTGGACCTGTGCCCATAAGACGTACAAGCCCGTCGATTAAATCTGAAACATAACAAAGTGAAGTACTTATTTTTTTATCACCATAAATAACCACGTCTTTTCCCTCTAAAGCTTGCATGATAAAATCAATAACTGGTTGGCCATCAAACAATTTCATTCGTGGACCGTAGGTAGTAAAAACACGAGCAATTTTAGCATCAATTCCATATACTTGACGATATGTTTCCACGCATGTTTCTGCAAATCGCTTACCTTCATCATAACATGCTCGGGGCGACAAATGATTAACTACTCCTTGGTCATTTTCTTTCAACAACTTTCCCTTTGTTTCAACATCTCCATATACAACTGCACTAGAGGTGAAAACATATTTTGCCTTATGCTTAACAGCAATATCCAAAGTATTGATCATTGCCGAAGAGTTGGCCCACAATGATTTTAGTTTTAGTTTCTCAAAATCTTTCGGGCTAGTTGGGCAGGCCAAGTGATATATTTCTTGGATTCCTTGAAACTTAATTTTAAACTTGTCTAATTCTGGCAATTCCTCAAGATTAAGTGGCTGGTTAATATCATGATTTACAAATTCAAAATCAGAATATTGCAATAAATGGTTAATATTCTGCGGATGGGAATGGGAAAAATCATCAACACAAATAACTTTCGCTTCTCTCAAGAGACGCTCACACAAGTGAGAACCTAAAAAACCCGCACCTCCGGTAACCAACACATTCTTTTTTTCGAAAATAGGTGTATCCATATAGTACATTGATGATTACTAAATAGGTTAAATAACAAACAATTACCCCACCATCATACTATTTTATGCTTTTTTTTACAACCAAAGCTTGATTTTTTAGCTTAGGTAGTGTATTTTTGAACTATCTATGTATCGCTTAAAACAGCTTATTTTACTTACTGGTGACCTATGTGTTTTATATGTTGGTCTTTTTTTAAGCGTCTCCATTCGATACGCAAATTTCTCATCAAACGAATTTATTAAACTTTTTCCTTCGTTTGGTTTTATTTACGCAGTGGCAGTAATAACCATGTTCATCGTTGGTTTATACGACGCTACACAAACTAGAAATTCATATACTTTTTTCCAAAAAATTATTATCAGCACTATCATTTGGTCGGGGTTAGGTATTTTTTATTTTTACCTCAATCCCAATGTCTCAGTTACTCCAAAAACAATTTTACTTATCAATAGTGCTGTGAGCTTACTATTTGTATCACTCTGGAGATATATCTACAATTCTTTCCTTGCAAAAAAACTTCTTAATCTTACACTTGTATTTGCTGGAGATACGCCTGAGGCACAAGAAATTATTTCAATGTTACAGCAACAACCAGAACATGGATACACTGTAAAAGGAGTCATTAGCGAAAGCTCATCTCATGCAACACAAAATACTACCACAACATACGCCACAAGCTTAACCTTACTTAAAGAAAAAATTGGTTCAGGCTCAATTGATTTTTTGATACTTTCACCAAGTTATGTTTCAAACAGCATTTTTCTTAAAGAATTATATAGCGCTCTTTTTAAACAAACCCAGGTTATTGAGTTGGCTGATTTTTATGAAACGATTATGCAGCGCATTCCCCCATTCACTTTTTCCGAAGCTTGGTTTTTAACTCACTTGCGAGAACAACAGAAAAAAATCTATGATCGCCTACGCATTCTGATCGATTATATCCTGGCATTTTTTTTAGCAGGTATTTTTATAGCAACTTTTCCTTTTATTGCTCTTGGTATTAAAATTACTTCTCCCGGACCAATATTTTTTAAACAAAAAAGAGTTGGAAAAAACCAACTACTCTTTACTCTCTACAAATACCGCAGCATGAAAGCTCTTACAAAAGACGGAAGCGCAGAGCTGGCAGGGCCGCAATTTGCCACAGAAAAAGATCCACGGATTACCAAATTTGGCAATTTTTTACGCCTAACACGACTCGATGAATTACCTCAATTTATAAATATTTTTAAAAATGAAATGGGCTTAATTGGCCCGCGACCAGAGCGACCAGAGTTTGTGCAACAACTCACCCAAAAAATGCCTTTTTATGCACTGCGCCACTTAATAAAACCAGGGCTTACCGGTTGGGCACAACTTAACAAAGCATACTATGGAACACTCGACGAAAACCTTCGTAAACTTGAGTATGACTTGTATTACATAAAACACCGTGGCCCATTGTTAGATATTAGCATTTTTTTAAAAACTATAAATATTGTGGTAAAAATGAAAGGGCGGTAAAATACAATAAGATTCATATTCTAAAACCGAACTTTTCATGTCCTCCCCTTACGAAGGGGAGGTTAGGCGGGGTCTCGCTTCAGCACAAGATGGCTATATACATACAAATAACTACTTTTAAAACTATATGACACAAGAAAAAATGATTGGCGATATTCTTGAAATAGTGAACTTTATTAAAGATCGCACAGAAGAACGTTTTGATAAAATTGAACAAAAAATAGACGATATAGAAGGACGTTTAGATGGAGTGGAAAACAAAATGGATGGAGTGGAAAAAAAACTAATAAGCATAGATACCAGGCTCACCAAAGTTGAAGCACTAATGGTGACCAAAGATTATTTAGATGAAAAATTGGCAGATTTGCAAGGTGATTTAACTGTTTTAATGAGGAAAGAAGATACTAAGCTTAAAACTCTGGTAGAGATTTTGATTGAAAAACAGGTGTTGTCAAATGAAGACAAAAAACGTTTATTTGTGATGGAACCATTTCCCGAAATGATGATATAAAAAATATAATTAAAAAACCACGAAATTTTTTCGTGGTTTTTTAATACTCAATACTTCTTTTTACAAAGAAATATAGTGGTCTGAAGGAAGCGGGAACTTCCTTCCAAAAAAGAACTATAAGGATCTAGCCCTCTGGCAGCAGAACTGGTAGAGTTATCATTTCAAGGTATGACTTTTTTAGGAACTCTTCCAGGTATTGCTCCCCAAAATAGAAAATGAGCACATTTGCAAATTGATGGTTCAGATTGTAAGGCCATATTTTTTTTGCCTCGGCAATCAACCACGCCTGAGCAACAGGGTCGTTGATCAGGTCAAAGCGCAGCCCTCGCCGCAATAACTGCGGCCACTTTGAACCACACTCCATCTCCTCAAGCTTGGCCAAAAAATCAAATTCTCCTACATTCCTTGGCGACCTGAAACGAAGCAGTGCTTCGATAAGCACAATTCGCTGCTTCATAGTCATGTCACTCCATATTCTGCCGATGGCCACATGTCTTTCTTGACTATTGATTTTGGTTGCTTTCACCCGCAACCAAAACTCTTTCAGAGTATCACATGGGTGAGGCCGGTAGCTGTGCGCATGTTGCAAAAAAATGTACTCCAAGTCAGCTTCACCCACCGAGATCAACCCGATGATCAAATCAAAATGGAATGGCCCGGTAGTAGTGACGAGCATTGCACCCTCCTTTTTCTTTTGCGTGTTCGATGTAAAAGCAGTTTTTTCTTGGAAAAACTGCCTTTTACCGAACCCCGTTGAGCATATGCAGTAAAAACAACCTGCAAAACCACCAATGTTGCGCACTCTTACTTCTGAATCATTTCTATCTTACTTAGATTAGCTAAGTGATAAAAAAGATTGTTGAAGCAGGGTCGTAAACGACCCTGTAAGCCCCCTTTATGGGGGTTGGTTAGCCGGTAACCAGGTTGACCCGGCCGATGTTGGCGCCACCGGCCTGACGCCATACCGCCAGCAAACTATTGTTGGCGGGGTTAAAGGCATAAGCTGCAGCAATCAGCTGACCGATGTGCCCCTGGGACTCCATGTAACGAATCAGGTCGGACACGATATATGCCATCGCCTGATCGGCGTTAACAATGTGCCCCAACCGGATGTCCATCTTGAAGTCCAACATCCTGTCAAGCTCATCCTTGTCGAACGCGCTCATCAGCGCTTCCGCCAGCTGCTTGCGGCCAATGTTGGCCACACCTCCTGGGTTCGCCGCAGGCTTGTCATACTCCTCCCTCTTCTCCTCCTCCTTCTTGTCCTCATCCTGCCACGCCATCTCGCCCTCGCAGGACGAG
>CAYUTM010000003.1:0-3741 GCA_964447755.1 uncultured Gammaproteobacteria bacterium | reverse complement strand
GTTTGGTCTCACTCTGGCAGCGTGCCAGAGTGAGTGTCGTGGTTTTTCCCCCACGATACCAAAATAACCTCTCAAAAAAAGAGAGACGAATTCAGCATCATAAAGGAACACCGATGTTAGATCATAAACCATGATATTGGCTCAGCCAATAACGAAGAAATATAACACAAAAAGTGACTTTTGTCAACCTAAAACACTAAAAACTGTCAACAAAGCAAAAAATATAGTTAATGCACTTTAAAAATTAAAACAATCCTACATCTTACGACTGTATGTCGCCTGGTGTAGAGACGCAAAATTTTGCGTCTCTACTTCCTTAAACTAGCCCTCACCAACCCCACAAACAACGGATGCGGATGCAGCGGTCTCGATTTAAACTCCGGATGAAACTGCGAACCCACAAAATACGGATGATTTTTAAGCTCAATAATCTCTACCAAATCCGCCTCTGGGTTTACCCCCACACACTCCAAACCCTTTTCTTCCAGCAAATCCTTATAATCATTATTAAACTCATAACGATGGCGGTGACGCTCACTCACCACCACACCATTTTTCTCTACTCGTAACCATGGGATTTTCTTCCAAAATTCCTTATACAGGGCTTCGGTCTTGCTTCCCTTTTGAAGCAAACAATCATATGCCCCCAGGCGCATAGTACCACCATAGCGGCCATGCAACACATTTTCTTGCTGACGAGGATTGATATGAATAATCGGGTCAGCTGTTTTTTTATCAATCTCTACAGTATTCGCATCTTTTTTACCCAAAACAAACCGTGCGAATTCCACACAGGCCAACTGCATACCATAGCAGAGCCCCAAGTATGGCACATTGTTTTCTCTCGCATATGAAATAGTACCAATAATCCCCGCAATTCCACGTGAACCAAATCCACCCGGTACGATTATCGCATCAAAATTTTCCAAAGTATTCGCAACCGCTTTTTTACCATTTTCAAAGTCTTCCGAATCAATCCAGGTCAATTCAGGTTTCACCCCTTCAAACCAAGCCGCATGTTTTATGGCTTCAATCACCGAAATATATGAATCCGCCAAAGTAAAATCACCTGTGCCAAAATATTTTCCCACCACCGCAATTTTAATCGTTTTGGTAGTCATATTCATTTTTTTAATAAACTTATTCCATTCGGTAGAAGCAGTAAGTTTAAATTTCAGTTTCATTTTCTGGGCAATTTTTTTGCTCAAGTTTTGTTTTTCAAAAACACTTGGCACTTCATAAATACTAGCAACGTCAGGTGCAGCGATCACATCTTCTTCAGAACGCAAACCACAAAATATCGCAAGCTTCTCTTTGCGCGGCGCATCGAGCTCCGTTTTTCCACGGGCAATAATAAAATCCGCTTGAATACCAGAACTATTCAGCGCTCTGGCAGCATGTTGCGTTGGTTTGGTTTTCATCTCGCCCAAATGCCCAGGAATTGGCAAATAACTTACCAATACAAACAAAACATCATCGGGATTTTGCAATTTCATCATGCGGGCTGCTTCTAGGAAGAGAATATTCTGATACTCACCCACTGTTCCACCCACCTCAATTACCATTACCTCAGCTTTCGCTTTTTCCGCAGCTTTTTGAATTCGTTCAATCACTTCCATAGGAATATGCGGCACAACCTCAACACATTTTCCTTTGTAATACATTCTTCTTTCTTTCTCAATTACACATTGATACACACTACCTGTAGTCATGTAATTAAGAGAGGTGATATCTGTATCTAAAAAACGTTCATAGTTACCAATATCTTGATCCGTTTCATATGCATCATCAGTAACAAAAGTTTCTCCATGCTCAATAGGGTTCATCGTACCCGCATCAACATTAATATATGGATCAATTTTTATCGCCGAAACATTCAAACCTCTATTTTTCAAAATTCTGCCAATAGAAGCAGTAGCCACGCCTTTACCAACCCCACTCAAAACACCGCCAACCACGAAAATATATTTTGTTTTTTGCATAAAAAAATATACCTAAAAATAGTATATAAAATGTAACATGCTTCAAAGAACAATCAACGTATTTCTGTTAAACTGTTGAATGTACTTGAACAGTTACTTCGGCCTCAAGGCCATGTGGAAATCGAATTGAAACTTTGTAAGTTCCAACTTCTTTAATTGATGGAACTTGAATATATTTTTTATCCACTTCAAAATCCATCTCTTTTAAAGCGTCGGAAATTTTAGATGCACTGAGTGCTGCATATAAGTTGCCCTGCTCGTTTGTTTTTTGCAAAATCTCAATTTCCAAACCATCTAGCTGCTCAACCATTTGCTCCTCTGCCCTAAGCTCGCGCTCCGCTTCTTTGTTGTGCCTATTTTTTTTAGCATCAATTTGTTCTAGCGCACGCTCAGATGCCTGAACCGCCAAATGTTGTGGAAACAAAAAATTATGAGCATATCCATCGGAAACTTCTTTAACTTCCTCGGATTCACCAAGGCCGGCAACTTTTTGCAAAAGAATTACTTTCATAAAACAGGTTCAATCTCCCTCCTTGATTATTATATCATCATAGTATACTATACTGAACTAATAGACGTAAAGTAACTTCACTATGCAAGAAACAAAACAAAAAACTAAAAATGAGGAACTGTTGAAATCGGGGGTAGTCACCCTCATCGGCCGCTCTAATGTAGGCAAATCAACCCTACTTAACACTATTATTGGCACAAAAATTGCAGCCGTAAGCCACAAGCCTCAAACCACAAGAAGCATTATTCATGGGGTGCTCAATAGCCCAAAAGGACAGATTGTTTTTGTAGATACACCGGGTATTTTTAAAGATAGCCATCTAACATTCGCTGGTGAATTTAGAAAAAGGGTTGATGAGGCACTTAAAGATATTGATGCAGTGGCCTATATTGTTGACCCCACCAAATCAATTGGCTCTGAAGAGCGCCATAGTTTAGCTTTACTCCGACATCTCTCTATTCCTAAAATTCTTGTAATAAACAAATCGGACTTACCTCAGAAAGAGAAAGAATACCTTGATGATTACTATGCTTTAAGCGATGAATTTACCAGCGTATTTGAACTTTCTGCACTTGAAAATCGCCACATTCAACCTCTCATTGAAAAACTGTTTGAAGTTCTGCCAACAGGAGAACCGCTTTATCCCGTTGGTCAGCTTACTAATATTGATAGATCATTTTGGGTCGCTGAAATTATTCGCGAAAAAATATTTTTAGCCCTACGCAAAGAAGTTCCCTACACAACACATGTTGAAGTAGAAACAATTGAAGAAAAACCAGATATTTTTGTTATCAAAGCAATTGTATACACTTCTGATAAACGATACAAAAAAATGATTGTCGGACTTAACGGAAGAGCTATTAAAGAAATCGGTATCGCTGCTCGAAAAGAGCTTGAAACAGCCTTAAATAAAAAAGTATTTTTAGAACTTGAAGTTGAAGCAGACAAGCATTGGTTGGAGCGAATATAGCGCCCTCAACTATTTACTTAAAATCTTTAAAGCTTCGTTTAACATCTTATCTTCTCCAATTTTTTCTTTGGAATAATCCTGCTTAAATACTACGTCCGGAGTAATTCCTTGTTTATTGATATTTTTTCCTAGCGGAGTAAACCATTCGGCAATTGTTAACTTCAAAGCAGAACCATCAGGAAACATCTCTAGATCTTGAACCGAACCTTTTCCAAAAGATTGTTCAGCCACAATAGTGGCTTTTTTATAATCCTGCAAAGCCCCAGCCACTATTTCCG
>CAYUTM010000002.1:8991-41448 GCA_964447755.1 uncultured Gammaproteobacteria bacterium | reverse complement strand
TCTCTCTTTGTGAACCCCAAGTAGTGCTGTGGAACTATCTACAAGTGAAACCCCATGCTTGTCGATTAAATCCAAAAAACCTTCATGTAAATCAAGGTAATATTCTGGAAATGGCATAACGCGATCTAGTTCTATATCGGTAATAAATCCACGATTACGTCCTTTTATAAGGAGATCCCAGATAGCTTCTAGGGTCGGCTCAACAATAGGTTGGTGCACCACCTGAGCAGGTGTGTTTTTGGTTTTTTTAACAAGCGAACTCTTAGGAGTTTTTTTTATTTTTTTAATCGCTGAAGTTTTGGGAACAACTTTTTTAGAAACTTTTTTCTTAACGGAAGCTTGCGTTTTGGGTTTATTTTTTAGCGATTTACTATTTTTTAAAACAGTATGCTTGCTAGGTTTTTTAGAGGTCTTTTTTGCAGGCATGGAGAGTGGATTAAGCTTTTATAAAGATTGTAAATAATGTAAAAGCCGCGTTGTTTCGGTCACATTTTTTTCTTTTTCCGATTTTTTCAGTGAAAATTCAATAAACTTACGCCTCTTTTTGGTCCATTCAAGACTAATACGTTGAAGTAGTTTAGCAAGCTCCTCAGCTGCATCTTTACTTGTGATTTCCTCGTATTCTTTGTCGGCTAGCATAAGCAAAAAATCGGTCATATCCTCAAGATTTGCCTGTAAAAAGCCTAAAGAGACGTCTTTTATGGTGAACGCAGGTTTATTATAGTACCTTTGCCAAATCTCGTAAAGGGACTTGAGGGTTGTTTCCTCAAAATACTCTGCCCGTATATCTTTTTGAAACGAAGCATAAAGTGTGGGAAATTTACACAAAAGCGACCAAAACATTTGCACCAAAAATGTATAACTATCTGTTACATCCGGCTTTTTTAAAACCACAGCTTTGTTATTTCGGTCATTGTAATGGGTCTGTTGTTTTGGCTTATTTCTAATTTTCACTAGTTCTTCTCGAAGAATACTAGCATCAATAAAAATAAGTTGGGCTAATTTTTCCAACCAATGCTCTTGTTCAACAACATGAGGTATTCGCGCAATGTGCCCCAACAAAAACTCACTCGCTTTTTGTTTGCTTCGAGGATCGTTACTATTCAAATGATTCGTGGCAACATCAAAATACCAATCCATACTATCAACCGCATGTTCAACACAGTCAAACCATTTCTTTTTATCTTTTTTAATACACTCATCAGCATCCTTTCCCAAACCAGCAGGTATTTTAACTACCTTTACATGCATTCCTTCTTCCACAGCCACCTCTATCCCCCTTTTACCAGCATTTTCTCCCGCATTGTCACCGTCAAAAGCCATTATAATTTCAGTTGTATAGCGTTTTAATAGTCGCACTTGCTCGCCCGTTAAGGCCGTTCCTGAAGCTGCTACCACATAACCCATCCCTTCTTGATGAGACGTTACCACATCCATTTGACCTTCCACAATCAAGACTTTATTGTGTATCTTTATGTTAGTTTTTGCTTTATGCAAACCATATAACATTCTAGATTTATCATAGAGCATGGTTTGTGGCGAATTGATATATTTTCCCCCTGTATCTGGTTTTTCAACCAATATGCGCCCAGTAAAGCCAATTACATTTCCATGCACATCACTTAAAGGAAACATTATCCGACCTCGGAAACGATCGTAGTATCGAACAGATCCGGAATGTTCATCCTGTTTTTTTATAGTTAAACCAGCATCTACCAAATCATTGATCAAAAATCCATGCTTTACCAAATATTTTGTTAAAAGATCCCATTGATCTGGGCTAAAACCAATCTGCCAATCTATAATTGTTCCTGGTTTTAAACCACGTTGTTCTAAATAATCTCGAGCAGGTTTATTAGCTGGAACTTCTAATAAAAAATTGTGAAAAAAATATGCTGCTTTTTTAGTTATTTCTAGCAATCTATTTCGTTGACTATTTTTTATCTCTGAATTTTTTACATCAATTTTTACACCCGCACGGTCTGCCAACATTTTTAAAGTTTCGGGAAAACCAAGCCCCTCCATTTCTTGAACAAATGTAAAAATATCACCACCCTTACTACAACCAAAACAATGCCAAATTTGTTTTTCTGGATGCACCATGAAAGAAGGAGATTTTTCTTGATGAAACGGACAATTTGCCTTCCAATTTGCCCCGGTTTTTTTTAAAGGCAAATATTCTTGAATGAATTGCACCAAGTCTATGCGATCTTTGATTGTTTGAGTATCGGTCATACGAAATAAATCTAACACTCCCGTACTATTAGGGCAAGAGGTAGGGTTTTACTCTCTTCTTAAGGCATCAATAGGGCTAAGTAGCGAAGCCTTGCGTGCTGGATATAGTCCAAAAACGAGTCCAATAATTGCAGAAAACCCAACAGATAAAACAATTGATGACAACGTAACTTCGTACACCCACGCAAAACCGCTTGAAACAGCTAGTGCATAAACAGCCAGTGCAAGCAAAGCCCCAACCAGAACTCCAATTATACCCCCACCCACTGTCATCACTATTGCTTCTAATAAAAATTGCCATACGATATCTTTTCTTTTGGCACCAAGAGATTTGCGCAAACCAATCTCAAAGGTTCTTTCGGCTACGGAAACGTACATAATGTTCATAATTCCAACACCACCAACAACAAGTGAAATACCAACCAAAGCAACCAGTAATAAGGTAATTCCACTGGCAACATTGGCTATTAAACCGGCCGCTTCAGCCATAGTACTTACCTCAAAATCATCTCGATTTGGATCACTAATAGAATGATTTTCTCTTAAAATTTCAACTATATCTTCTTTAGTGCGAATAGATTCGGAAGCGTTTTTCATTTTAGCATTCACTGTACTTACATAATCAATGCCAAGTAATTTTTTTTGCATTGTTTTGGTGGGGATTATAAGAATGTTGTCCATATCAAAGAAAAGTGCGGAACCGCGCGGAGCCAACACTCCAATCACTCGAAATGTTTTCCCGCGTATATACATTATTTGACCAACCGCTTCTTGTTGTCCAAACAGTTTTTCTTTTGCCGCAGAACCCAAAACAACCACATTATTTAAAGAATTTTCGTCATCTTGTGTAAAAAAATTGCCACTAGTAAACGTTATTTTTTCAATATCACTAGCACGAGCCCCCTCACCCATTACGAATACTTTTTTAATCTGACCATTATAACTCACTGCTTCTTGGCTTATAATTGAACCATAAGCCGCACTAATATTTGGTAAACGCTCAATTTGTTGAATATCTTTATCTTTTAAACTTGTAATGGTAATGCCCACATCTCCACTACCAGAACTTTTATTTGGTGGCCGAGCAGTAATGCTAATAGTATCCGCACCATATACATCAAGCTGACCCATAATTAACCGTTCAATGCCTTTTCCCGCAGCCATAATTACAATAACAATAGCAATACCGATACTAATGGCGAGCATTGTTAAAACAGTACGGCTTTTTTGCCTTTTCAGTGAATCAAAAACTAGTTGTAAGTATGTGGAAAACATAATGTTGTGTGTGTGCAAGGCTTACTTATTCATACCTCAAAGCTTCGATAGGGCTAAGTGAACTAGCACGGCGTGCTGGGTTAATACCAAATAATAAGCCAATAAAAACAGAAACTCCGCAGCCAACTATAATAGAAAGAGGAGAAATAACTAAGTCCCAGCTATATTCCATCGATTGAGCAATTTTAGCAGTCGCAACTGAAATTATAATTCCGAGCCCAATACCAATAACACCACCTGTAAAAGTAATAAAAATTGTTTCTATTAAAAATTGAAGAGTAATTTGTGAGCTTCTGGCACCAAGTGCTTTACGCAAACCAATCTCTTTGGTTCGCTCTTGTACAGCTGCTAACATTATATTCATAATGCCAATTCCACCCACCACCAATGATACTGCTGCAATAGCCGCCAAGAAAAAACGTAGAGCATTAGTAATAGAAGTTAATACATCCAAACCTTCATTTGTCGAACGAACAGTAAAATCATCGTTATCAGCATTAGAAATATTATGACGATCACGTAAAGTATTTTTAATATACTCAACTGCCGAATCTACCTGATCGGCACGAGCAATTTTAACACGTAAAAAACTTACATGGTTAATACCGAGCAACAATTTTTGAGCTGTTGTTATGGGTACAAAAACTTGGTTATCTTGATTTTGAAAACCACTCACTCCACGTGAACGCATTACTCCAACAACCGTAAAATTTTGTTTTTTTATTTTAATAATTTCTCCAAGAGCTGAATTGTCTCCAAATAAATTCTTGGCTACATCACTACCAATTACAACTACCCGACTCAAGCTTCGCTCTTCATCTTCACTAAAAAAACGACCCTGAGCAACTTTAGTGTCTTCAACTTCCAAATAACCAGCATTAGTTCCCACAAATGTTGTGTCCGTCTTATTTTCTTGCCAGGTTACCAAATCTGCGCCTCGCACATAGGCAGCCATTGCTTCTATTGCAGGAAATTCTCCATTCATTAGCGCTTTTCCATCTTCATACGTTAACGAAGTAATTACTACTCCAAATACCGCAACTGGCGGGCCTTTATCATCAGATTTTCCTGGAAGCACCCCAACTAAATTTGAACCCAGACTTTTAACTTGATTTAAAATAAGGCTTTGTGCTCCAGCGCCAACAGAGAGGATGACAATCATGGACATAACACCAATGATAATGCCAAGCATGGTTAAAAAAGAGCGTATTTTATTACGGCGCAAAATTTCCCAGGCATTTTTAATATTTTCGAAGAAATTCATACCTCTATAAACAATATTTCTGTTTATTTGCTTTAATTTTAGCCGAAAATTGGCTTTTTACTATTAACAAGAGTGGTAGGGTAGCTTATAGTATTTTGTTCCTCCACGGTGAGGACGTATCAAGGAGCAATTCAATGAATACAGTCAAACTACCGACCGTCAACCCGCTCTTCAGACCCGGAACCATTGAGGCTCTGGAGCAGGAGATGGCTACGTATCTCGACCTCCTCAGGAGTGGCAAGATCCAAGCCGCGATCGCTGAGCTCCCACAGGCCGCGCAGGACACCGCCCGAAAGGCGCTGCAGGGCGGGAGGGTCCAGTTCATCCGTGAAGAAATGGACGGTTTCATGGGGAATGTGTTCAGGCACACGAACCTGCCGGAAGCCAAGGCTTTCTACAAGGACCTGGCGGACGAGCACGGCTAACCCCATCACGAAGGCCATCTGGCCGGCGATTTAATGAACAGTCAACTGTTCAAAGAATCGTCGGCTTCTTTATTTTAAGAAAATTATTTTTTTAATTCTTCCTTATCTTTAGCAATTTGTCGATGAACAACTTTTTCATCTTTAATAAGCACCCCATCTTTCATTTCTAAAATTCTTTTAGCATGTTCAGCAGTAGAGCGCTCATGTGTAACCAATACAATGGTATGTCCATCATCGTTTAAACCTTGCAAAATTTTCATCACCTGTAAACCAGATTTTGAGTCAAGATTACCGGTAGGCTCATCGGCAAAAATAATTTGAGGATTATTTACCAAAGCACGAGCAATAGCCACACGTTGTTTTTCTCCTCCAGACAATTTATTTGGTGAATATTCTAAGCGGTGCGACAATCCAACTGCTTCTAATAAATCTTTGGCTATTTTATTTCGGTTTTCTTTAGGAACTTTGCTATACAAAAGCGGTAAAGCCACATTTTCTAAAGCACTAGAACGAGCTAGCAAATTAAAGGCCTGAAATACAAATCCAACTTTTTCATTGCGCATAAGCGCTAACTCATCATCGGTTAATGTGCTTACATCTTTGCCATCAAATAAATACGTACCACTACTCAACACATCTAAAAAACCCAAAATATGCATTAAGGTTGATTTTCCTGAACCACTTGGCCCCATTATAGAGACAAACTCCCCTTTTTGAATAGAAAAATTAAGACCTTTTAACACAGGTGTAACAACCTCAGCAATTTCGTAGTTTTTTTCTACATTTTTAATCTCAATAAGAGTTGCCATAAAAAATGATTTTTTACGCTGTTTTCTTACTCAAAACTACCTGCTGACCTTCGTTTACACCCTCAACAATTTCTTGCTTACCTTCATCGGCTCGTAAACCAATTTTAACCACATAATCATGTTCTACACCATTTTCAAGCACCGTAACATATCGTTCACCATCCGAATTAACCTTAACACTTCGAGCTGGTACAAATAAAACGTTTTGTTTTTGATTGGTGGTAATAGTGATATTAGCCGTCATTCCAGATTTTACCTCCAGAGTTGAAGTAGAATCATCTAAAGAAATGCGTACTTTATAATAAACCACGTCTTGAATAATAGTAGGACCGGAATCAATGAGTAAAACTTTACCTGAAAATTTATTTTCTTGACCAAACGCATCAAGCGTTACAGAAACAGTATCTTGTAATTTTGTTTTGTGTACATCTACTTCAGAAATATCAACTTTGATTTCATAGTGAGGAGATAAAATACTCATCATCGAATCAACTGAAGAAACGAGTTCACCGGGTTTTTTAGCAATAGTAGCAATCACGCCATCAATCGGAGCCCGAATAATAGCCCTATCTCTACTAGCTACTGCTTGCGCGAGAGCAGCACGGTAAGAAGCTACATCCACATCACGCGGTGGATTAACTTTTGATTGGTAGGTTGCCAAAGATTGATCGTATATTGCCTGCTTTAATTTTATAGAAGTATCCGCATTAGCCTGTACTTGAGCCAAATCATTCAAGGCCTTGCTATAAGCAATAGTGTAAGTTGTTAAGCTATTTTTAGCATTAGAAATAGCTTGTTTTTGAGTGATAACACTGGAATATTCTGTATTTACTGAAGTCCGTGTGGCATCGATAACACTTTTTTTAGCATCCAGACTTGTTTGCGTAAGCGAACCAATAGCAGGAGTGGCTATAAGAGTTTCACCCACATTTGCTAAAAGAATATTTGCTTTTGCAAGAGCATCTTCAGTTGTTAAAAGCGCAGTATCCACATCAGCACGAGCACTAGAATTGCTAAGAATTGAAACTTGTTGCTTAGCCTGATTTTTAGCTTGTTTTGTTTCCAAATAGCTCGCTTTAGCCGCAGCTAATTTATTCGGATCGGTAATTGATAAATAATTTTTGATATCACCATTAGCAATAGTATTATCCATTCCTAAAATAGTATCAGCTTGTGAAAGAGCTTCATCTAACTTTGTCATGCTTGCACTTAAACGTGAAAGCGCTGTTTGATACGCCTGAACCACAATCTGACTCTGATCGTCACCCTCTGCTAACTTTAAATTATTTTTAGCACTAGCTACGTTTGCTTCGGCAGTAGCAACATTATTTTGTGCGTCAATTTTAGCCTGTTCAAGCGAGACTTTTGCTGAGGTCATGGCTGCTTCATAATAACGACGATCTTCATTTGTTGCGCCAGCTAATTGTTTATCTAAATTTGCTTTTGCCTGAGAAACAGCTGCGTTAAGCTCACCTAACTTAAGGGTAGCTAAAACAGTACCTTGTTTAACAGATTGACCGTCCTTTACCATTACCGACCCAACAGTTCCTGGTATTTCAAAACGTAACGCTAAATCATCCACTGCTTCAATTTTTCCCGTAGCCTGAACTGTTTGCACTAAGTTACCGCGTGAAACCGCAACGGTTTCATATGTAGGGGGCTGGTGTGATTTTTTATAACTACGGTATACAAAAAACAAAATGATAAGCACGATAATAAACGGGATATAAAACTTCTTTTTTTTGATAAATGCTAATTTCATAAAATAGGAATTAAGATAAATGTTTAGTAATTTCTTTAATTATGTCGCGCATGTTTTTTTCTGGTATAAAAATAAGTTTACCAAAATGCTCAATAACTAAAAACTGGTCTCCATTTTTTAAATTTAACCTACTGCGCGCATCTTTGGGAATAACGATTTGACCACGTGGCCCAACTGTAGCTGTTCCACATACCGTACCCAAAGTTTGGTCAATTTTTTTGGTCATAAAATAATAAAAGTATGATTATTCATATTTATCATACTTTGACTATTTTGTCAAATAAAAGCGCTATATTAAGCCTTTTCCCACGCTGCAATGTTTTTTAAAAAAGAGTCTTTTATTGAGGCAAAATATTCAAAAGCCGGGTCGTGATCATTGGGCACCACACCGTTCAAAATTGCCTCCTCAATGGCTTTTTTAATTTTTCCTACCGTTGGCCCTGGTTTGAGACCACAAACTGCCATAATTTCCTCGCCCCGCACCGGTGATTGGAATGCGCGGAGCTTATCTTTTTCAATTACTTCCGCTACTCGTGTTTCAAGCCAATCATAATTCTTTAAACGATTTTCTTTTTTAAATGGGTTGCCGGTGGTAATGTCGCTGCGACCCAAAACTAACAAATCTTCAATCTCCTCACCCACATTTACAATCAATCGGCGCACCGCAGAATCGGTAATTCCTTTATCCATTAAGCTAATAGGTTGCATGTGCCAACGAATGAGTTTTGACAAGTAATCAGTTTTATCATTTGCCAAACGCAATCGTTTACCAATCACGCGCATCATTTTTCTTCCCACAAATTCATGGGCATGGAAGGTCCAGCCGATTTTGGGTAGAAATTTTTTGGTAGGCGGTTTGCCAATGTCATGAAAAAAACCAGCCAAACGCAACCACACGTTATTCGAGCGCTCCGCAATGTTGTCTACAACTTTGAACGTATGAGTTAAATTGTTTTTGTGCGAATGGCCGTACACATCCTCTACTCCATCAAGAGCAGAAATTTCGGGCAAGATTATGTCCATCAGTTGGGTTTGGAATAAAAGTACCAAGCCAATAGATGGTTGAGCGCATGAAAATAGTTTTAGTAATTCTTCTTGCACGCGCTCCATGGACACAATTTTTATTCGCTCACGATTTTGGTAAATTGATTCCAAGGTTTTTAATTCAATAGAAAAATTTAGCTGTGCCGCAAAACGAATAGCACGAAACATGCGCAGCGGGTCTTCTTTAAAAGTAACGTCAGGGTCAAGTGGAGTTCGTAAAATCTTTTCAGCCAAATCTTTTTGCCCATCAAATGGGTCGATGAGATGTTTTTGGAATGTTTCTATCGATGATTTACCAGACAACATTTTTTCCAACACATCTATTGGCAAAGCCATGGCATTGACGGTAAAATCACGACGCTTCAAATCTTCGTCCAAGGTAGTTTGTTCTACTTTTGGCTTTCTTGAATCCGGCGAATATGACTCGGTGCGCGCTCCGGCAAATTCTAGCTCTACCCTATCCTCGCCTTCCCCAATTAAATAACGCGCAGTATCAAAGTCCGGGAACTCTATTAAACTCCCCGCTTGCTTTAAGGTTTCATCCAATTTTTTGGCAAATTCCAGCCCGCTGCCGAGCACGACAAAATCCAGATCTTTTTTCTGCAAACGCTGTAATAAAAAATCCCGCACGTACCCACCAACGATGTACACAGGAGTTTTCTCTTTTTTGGAGAGTGTGGTGATTTTTTTGAGGATGGTAGATAAGGAGGAAGACACAACGCAAAAATTAATAACTCTTAATTTAAGATACTCTATCATATCATTTTTGGCTTGAAAAGCCGGTTTTAATATGATAGACTTGCTGGGAAAATAAAGTTTTTAAAACGGAATCTATGAATTTGACTAAAAATACAAAAAAACATTCTATTATCATTTCAGTTCTATTGATTATGTTAATATTAACTGCGGGCGAAAACTTCAGAGCCGGATATGAAGCAGATATAAAAAATATGAATGGTTGTCAAACAAACCTTTTGGGTTGCTGGGGTTTCCCTATAACACTACTAATCTTGGCAGCATTAATTATTTACGTAACTATTTTGTTTATCATTAAGACACAAAATAAAAATCAGGTTTTAAAAAAATAAATTTTGCCTATTTTAATGTGATACGTAGTATTCTTCATGTTCTATAGAAAGACATACCGGGCTGTAGCGAAGTTGGCTATCGCGCTTGCATGGGCGCCGCCCAGAGGGCTCTGCCCGGAGGGGTGCAATAAGATTCTTTGGTTATTATAGTCTAAATGAGCTCAACGAATTCATCCTCTATAGGACGCCTTCATACTGGCTGCTCTGCCCGGCGGGCGCCGCCCAGAGGGCTCTGCCTAAGAGGGCGCCGCCCAGAGGGCTCTGCCCGGCGGGGTGCAAAAAAAATATGGCATACGTTTATTTGCTCAAAAGTTTAAAGGATCTTAAAAACTACATCGGCTCAACCCCGGATGTATTTGCCCGTTTTAAATTACATGAAAATGGAAAAGTTGAATCAACAAAATATCGAAGACCGCTCAAGCTGATTGGTTACCGCGAGACAGAGTCTTTGGGAGAAGCACGAGTAATTGAGCATAAATATAAACGAAGTCATGGTGCATTGGAAAGAGATATTAAAAATGGTTTTTTCAAAATTATAGATGAAAATATTAACATCGGGCTGTAGCGAAGTTGGCTATCGCGCTTGCATGGGGTGCAAGAGATCGCAGGTTCAAGTCCTGTCAGCCCGACGGATCAAAAAATATTGATTTACAAACAAAAATACCACATTAATTGTGGTATTTTTGTTTTTGCACATGGTCCTCGTTATGGCTACAATATTTTATAACTATAACGAGTAGAGGCCAAGTGCAAGCGCCCCCACCCGCTTGTTTGTAGGCGGTGGTTCGCGCTTACTTTTGGCGAGCTAGGCTCGCCAGCGCGGCGCTGATGGCCTGGTCATATTGATCCTGCCAGTAGTGGCAGAACTCACTCCCGATCTGACGCTCAGAATCACAAAGTTGCATTTCCACCACTTTCTGGGTCCTTTTCCCATTGACGCCGAAGTCAACGACGCCGTCTGTACCACGGTCGGAAAAATTCACCTCTTGACCCCCCGCCGACTTGACCCAGATCGACAGCACTTTTGCCACCGTACCACCCTCAGCATACCAGAGGGTGTACTTCTTACCTCCATTGTGGAAAACCATCTGGTAGTCTCCACCTCGGTCGCGGTGTTTCTTCACCAGCATCACCACCCGAGCCACATCGGCCTGAGTGGCGGCATGGGCGCGAGGGGCGCTGAAGAAGGTGAGAACAGCCAGGATGAGAGCGCCAATGAATGAACGCATGTTTCGGAAACCTTTCTACCGATTTTATCGGCATTGATGTATTACCAGATAACGTTACTTTCACAAGTAAATTCGCTAATTACAACGAACATAATTGTTAAAATAACATCTAATTTTAGTACAAATTTGATGATTTGTCAAGGCCGTTTTTGGCTTGGAAAAACTGACTTTTTGTCTTTCAAGACCAGGTTTCGCGTCAGTGCGTGAGCAAATTCGCTTTTTTGTTCAGTGGTTGATGACTAAGGTTGGCGGAGATGCTGATGGTGGTAAAACACCATACCTAGCTATTTGGCTAATTTTAGCCACAGATCAAGGTTGACAAAGCTGTAATTTTGTGATATGTTGTCTAGTTCTTTAAAGTGAAATACCTCCTTATGTAAACGGGTGATTCAAGTCTTTGGAAAAGACTGGAACCACCCGTAATACCAATTGGAGGAATAAACATGACCACGACGGATGCTACTACCCACCCCATTTCTCGTAACCCCGAGCCAAACTTCAAAGAGCTGGGAGGCTTTTCCTACTGGATCTACCATTACGAAAACAACCATTCCATGAAAGTCAGAAAGGACGATTCTCCGGCAAAACCCATCCAGGGCGTCCAGATCGTGCCCACCAAGAGAGGTATCCGTGTGGATTATGCTGAGTTCACAGGGAGGTACTTCCCCGATGTCCGCGATGTCAACATTGTTGGTGGTAAGCCGCTCTATGTTGCCAAGCTCCCTGGTGACGAGACTGACTACTTCACCAACAACGTGGTGGTCTACGGCACGACCGAGTATGGTGGCCCAGAATTCGTTCGGAAGATCGTTGGCATCTCTGGCGGGCACCCCCTCTTCATCGGGATGACCAATGAAGATAATGATCAGGTGTGGGGGGCCGTGCATGGCGGGCGTCACATGCTCCACTGGGATTGTGTTAACCCGGAGAGCGCCCGTATCTACTCGGGCGTGCTCGTCTATGCCGCAGGGGAGCAGAACTACGAGACAGGCGATGAGGGCACCTTCGAATGGTACTGCGTTATCGACCAGACCAAGTTTGGTCCATTCGACAACGAGCCGTCCTTCAGGTGCACCTCATGGGCGGAGCCGATGTACGACGCGGACGGTCACGAGATGGCCAAAGAGCTGCTCATCTGTGGTGAGCGTGGTGGAAAGCAAGGCTCTATGACTATCAACATCCGCGAACTGCTCGGCAAGACGCCATAGCCATCTCCTACCAAACGCACGTATTCGTGCCGTGAATCCCCCGACGCTACACGTGACAACTTCGGGGCAACAAAAAAGCAGTCAGTTTAACACCGACTGCTTTTTTATGCCGTAATAAAACAGCACCTCGAGGGAGGCGCTTAAATGCGAACAGAACGGACCGAGCAGAATGCTCTTATGGCCGCGAGTAAATGAAGTTACCTCCGTAAATCGCGACATTGAGCAGGTGACTGTCGCCAGTTGTGAGATTGGTGTACTCCACTTCCACCAACTCAAACTGGAATGTCGTTCCCTCAACCCCGTTCGGATCTGGGATGACGTGGAAGTACATGTCCAACATTCCATTGCCCAAATGAGCCAGATGCCCAGGCTGAGCATCGACTTTGTTGTTGGTGACAATTCCGCTCGATGCAAATGATCCACCCCCCGAATCTTGCTGCCAAGCCATGCCATTACTATTGGCAGTGCCATCGACGATAAGCTTCAATCGGGTAACCCTCACACCACACTTTGGGTCACCAGAGCCTTGAAATGTGCTTTTCAAAGCAACAAAACCCGGTTCACCTGGTTGAACCAAACGCCCCACCGGATTGCCAGTCTCAGCCACCACAACCTTAAGGTCTGGGCAGCTTGGAAGTTTCTGCCCCATATCCACCTGTTGCACAGGTAGGGATTTTTCAACCGGACCACATCCAACAGTGATCAGCAAACCCACAAAAGCCAGAGCCATCAGTTTCATCATTCGAGCACTCTCCCTTGCTACTATCCGCTACAAAGCGGCTTTGTGCCAAGTTTTACCTTGGCGTTGATAGGAGCAATTATTGTGTCACCAGACACTCATTTCGTCAAGAGTATGACAAAAAAGCCATGATTTTCAAAAAACTACCCTACCTCACAAAAAACCATCTAATATTTTACTCAAAATATTGCTGCCAATAAGACAAACTGCTACTATCTAACGGAGAAGGTTGTTCAAATAAAAAACTAGAATATGCCACGCAAAATCTACAACAAATTAATCCGCGATAAAATCCCAGAAATAATCACAAACAACAACGCTACACCAAAAATTTCTGTGTTAAGCACTGAGGAATTTAGAATTGCTCTCAATAAAAAATTGACCGAGGAAGCGCATGAACTCGCGGAAGCAAAATCTAACGAAGAAATTCTTAACGAATTAGCAGATATTTTGGAAGTAATTGAAACGATTGCTAAAAATAGCAATATAACTTCTCGGGAAATTATCAAACGAAAAGAAGAGAAAAAACAAGAGCGCGGCGCTTTTGAAAAAAGACTTTTTTTGGAATATACAGATGAAGAATGATTCAACGATATATATTTTAAAATGTATCTCAATAATTAACATAGGCATAATCAAATTTCTTCAAGCTCCACTCTATATATATAAACAACAATCCATCTTGACAGAAATTCAAAAATACTATATATTTCCAAACTCTTTGCGAAGCTCAAGCACACAAACAGAAGAGGAGGATACCATGAAAAATCTCATGAAAATTTTTCGGGTGCTGATTGGTATCGGAGCCATACTTGTGTTGTACAAACTTGATCGCTATTGTTATCAAGAAGAAGAGCGCGAAAGAATTTTTCGTAGTGAAGAACAGACTAAGGAATATGAAAATTTTAAGACATGCCTCCTCAATGATAATTGTGCGGCGATTGTAGATTTTTATGCTCGAAATTGCTTTCGGGGCAAAATCGAAAAAGCGTGCGAGTATTTTGATCAAATGTACCAAAAAATAAAAAGCCGTAGAGGGGTTGAGTTTAACACATCAAACTTGCCGAATACTGGCTGTCACCATGGCTTCCAAATAGCCTGCAAAGATTCATATCAAAAGAAAAGATAGGCACCTGTCTCACCAGGTGCCTTCGTATCCTAAAAAAATTACAGGTTATTTAAATAATTTTTCTTAATGTTGACAATCACAATAAACTTGTTTAGTCTGAAATAGTTCTTTTAAGCCCACACATAACTGTTTGTTGGAATATAATAGATTGTTATACTTTTGAAAATCAAAAATAGAACCATCTGTTATATTAAACAGAAAAAAGGAGAAACAGATGACCGGCGTAAAAGGTTCAGACTTAAAAACATTTGATTTTTATTATACTTCCTGTTGTGGCATTAATGAAACGGACTGTAATCAACAAATCAGAGATATGGTTAGAAAATTTGGTATAGAAAATCCAACCTTTACAGTTCTTGAAATTGAAATAGAACGAGATTATAAAAGCGGATATAATTGGTCTTACCGCGCAACTATCCAAATTCAATACACACTAAACCCAGTAACTACCGAGCACAAATAGACCCAAAAATCTTAAATATGTGAACTCCCGGTGCCACACATGAAAACTCCGGGGACAAAAAAACATCTTGATTATATCGAGATGTTTTTTTATTTAATTCAGCGCGGTTTTACCACCATTCCCCGGCAATTCTTTACAAAACACGGAGGTTATGATAGTTTTTAGGGCTTTTAATTGCAAAAAGCAAGGAGTGGTACATGAAAACGATCTTTTCAGCAGGCAGAAAAAATAGCACAATTTTCCTAATTTTGGCACTAATATTTTGTGCTTTAATTGGATATTGTTCACACAACAACAAAAAGCATGGTGGTAAACTTGTCGCACTTTCCAATTCTTGCGAACGTAAGCCCCAAAATTGTGGCGAGATGATATATGCTTATACAGCAGAATGCTTTGAGAAAAAACTTGGCTACTACTGCTTTAAACTAAGCGAACATGCAGAAAAAAAAGATATCTACTTCAATGGAATAAAACAGAGTGGCATAAGCTTGCGTACTTTAGGGTGCGCTTATGGATATAAGGTATCCTGTTCGTCGGATTTTTATTTTCAAATGGATATTAGACAACTAGAAGATCACCAGAAATGCCTTGATGATAACAGTAAATGCCAAGAAATAAAGAACTTCTTGCAAGATCAATGTAGTGCCAATATCAGTGGATCATGCTATGAATTGGCTTTGCTCATGAAAGAAGCAAAATTAGGCGAAGTTTCGTTTAGAAACAATAAAATTGCCGATCCCCAAGAACTTTTAAGGCAATCTTGCTTCCTAGGAAACAAGCTTAGCTGTGATAATTGGAAAAAGTAGAAAATCAACCATGTATTTTTCGGCACTTCTGATCGAAGTGTCTTTATATTTTAAGAATATTTCTTTTTCCTCAAAATCCACTTCGCTAATTCCAAAACTGGCGCAACACTAAAGGCGAGAAGTAGAATAATCACCCAATCTTTTACCGGCAAACTGTATGTACCAAATGGTTTGTGTAAAAATGGTACATAAATAACCAACAACAAAAGGAGTAATTCCCAAAGCACCGCGCGGTTCAACCATTTATTGGCAAAAAAACCACGGAAGACCGATTTGTGATCAGAACGGAAGTTGTAAGCTTTGATAAACTGAACCATAACTAACGAAACGAACACCATGGTCATTGTTTCGGCAGTGGTACGACCAGAATTTTTAGCCCAGATAAATAAAAATATATTTATTAACGTCGACCAAATTCCACCTGTTAGCATCAAAATCACAACCGGACGAGAAAAAATATTTGCACTTGTTTTGCGTGGTTGGTGTTTCATAATATCATTCTCCGGTGGGTCCACAGCAAGCGCTAATGCCGGCAAGCCATCAGTTGCCAAATTCACATACAGAATTTGTACAGCACTAAGTGGTAGCGGCAAGCCCAAAATTGTCGAACCAACCATCAGACCGATTTCTCCAATGTTAGATGAAAGCAAATACATTAAATATTTTTTGATGTTGCTAAAAATAATTCTCCCCTCTTCGATTGCGGAAACAATCGAGGTAAAATTATCATCTATCAAAGTCATTGCGGCCGCTTCTTTGCTTACATCTGTTCCCGTAATTCCCATTGCAATACCGATATCTGCTTTTTTCAATGCTGGCGCGTCATTCACTCCGTCACCCGTCATGGCCACAACCTGACCCTGTTCTTGCAAAGCTTTCACGATACGGAGTTTGTGAGCCGGAGTCACACGTGCGCAGACATCAACATGTTCCAATTCTTTGGCAAAATCAGTATCACTAATTTTATCTATCTCTACACCGGTTAAAACTTTTTTACCTTCATGCAAAATTCCCAATTCCCTCGCGATTGCTTCAGCGGTAATTGGATGGTCTCCCGTAATCATCAGCACTCGAATACCAGCGCTTTTACATTTTTCAATTGCCTCTTTAGCTTCTAAGCGTGGTGGATCGATCATTCCTACAAAACCAAGGAAAACCATTTCTTTTTCAACACTTTCCAAAACTGCATCGGGCTTAGAAGAAATACCAATAACCCGCAAAGCTTCTTTGGCAAAAGTATGCGCCTGAGCCAAAATAGTATTCCGCATTTCATCCGTAAGATTTTCGATCCCATTTTCCGTAGCAAATTTAGTACATGAAGACAAAATTACTTCTACAGCTCCTTTGCTATAGGCAACTTGTTTATCTCCCACTGCTTTATGAATCGTGGTCATTCTTTTGGTTTCAGAACTAAAGGGAATTTCTGCTACCCGAGGAGATTCTTCATCCATCACTTCCTTGTTTATTTTAGATTTTAACCCCAATACTACCAACGCCCCTTCAGTGGGGTCACCTTTTACATCCCACGAACCATTATTTTCAATAATAGTCGCATCAGAGCAAAGCACACCTGCTTTCAAAAAATCTAATAGCAATTTGCTGGGGTTAAAATTTTGTTGATTCAAAGTAAAACTTCCAACTGGTTCATACCCAGAACCACCAATTTCCAGAATCAGATTACCTGCCGGCAAATATACTTTACGCACAGTCATTTCATCTTTTGTTAATGTACCTGTTTTATCGGTACAAATAACTGTAGTACTACCTAATGTTTCAACAGCCGGCAAACGACGCACCAGCGCATTGCGTTTCACCATGCGCTGCACACCTATAGCTAGAGAAATAGTAACTACCGCTGGCAGCGCCTCCGGCACAACTGCCACAGCAAGCGCGATTCCAAAAATAAATAACTCCAAAAATGGTTGGCCGCGGAATAAACCAATAGCGACGATTATAGAAATAATAACCATTGCAGCAACGGCCAAATTTTTACCCACCTTATCTAAGTTTTTTTGCAAGGGGGTTTCACTACTTTCTACAGATTGAAGCATGCCCGCGATTTTTCCAAACTCGGTATCGTTGCCAGTACCGGTGACCACAGCCCTGGCACGTCCATAGGTAGCACTCGTGCCCGCATACACCATATTTTTTCTATCGCCCAGCGGAATTTCATTTCCATTTATAATATGATCATGTTTTTCTGCAGAGAGTGATTCCCCTGTTAAAGATGCCTCATCAACTTTCAAATTTATACTTTCTATCAACCTTGCATCAGCTGGAATTTTATCTCCAGTCACAATAACCACGATATCTCCTACCACTACCTCTGACGCCGGAATTTCCATCTCTTTTCCATCACGAATTACGTTGGCTGTCGGTGAAGCCATTTTACTAAGCGCCTCCATGGCCCTCTCTGCTCTAAACTCTTGTACAAACCCCAGAATCACCGCAAAAAGCACAATAACTGCAATAGCCACTGCCTCAGTAACATGACCGAGAAATCCGGAAAGTACGCTAGCAAAAAGCAATATTAAAATCAAAATATTTTTAAACTGGTTTAGAAGCAACACCATCCAAGAAATGGTTTTCGTGGCAGTCAGCATATTTGGACCAAAAGTAGCCCATCGCTTTGCCGCTTCTTCACTTTTTAAACCCACTGTCTTATCGGTAAGCAGATGCTTCATAACATCATCGACTTCAAATCCATACCACGGTTCATTCATTAATTGTTTGGAAAGAATTTTTTCCTCCATATAAGTAAAAATTATCAACTTTATTAGACTAAAATTACTATTAAAATTCTAACTGCGTAAAATCACCGAGAATAAATCGATGAAAAACATCAACGTCGTTTTTAAAAATTTTTGTGTTTTCACCAATAATGCTATCCGCTATTTTTAGCGGTGCTTCAATAGTACAATTACCAAAAATAATCGACTCCTTAATTTCCGCTTCAGAAATTTTAGTTTTATTTCCAATAGTTACGTAGGGCCCTACAGTACAATTTTCCAAAACACAGTCATCCCCAATCATAACCGGAGCTAGTAATACTACATCTTTATATAAATTTACATTTTTTCCGAATTTAATATTATCTACCCATTCTATCTCTTTTTTTATTTCCGGATTTTTTTCAATGTTTTCTTTTTTAAACTCATCCAGTAATAATTTGTTTGCAAGCAATAAATCATTCGGCTTACCTGTATCTTTCCACCAGCCAGTAATTTCTTTATACCCAACTTTAAAGTTATTTTTTAAAAAAAATGAATGAATGTCAGAAATTTCGTATTCTCCGCGAGATGATTTTTGTATATGATCAAATGCTTTAAAAAAATTGACATTATATAAATAGATTCCGGTCACTGCCAAGCTACTAGTTGGGTTACGTGGTTTTTCAAACACGTCCACCAAATTTCCATTGACATCAAACTGAGGCACTCCAAAACGTTCAGGATCAGGAACTTCGGCCAAAGCCAACATACAATCTAATTCTTTCTTCTCAAAATTTTCTACAAGCGAAGTTATACTCCCCAAAATAATGTTATCGGATAAATAAAAAATAAATGGATCGGTACCCATAAATTTCTCTGCACATTTTACAACATGTGCAATACCTTGTGGTCCTCCAGTCTGTTCAAAGTAAGTAATGCGCACACCCCACTTTTCTCCGCTTCCAACAGTGTCTTGAATTTGTGTTTCTCCTGGGTTAGTGTTAATAAAAATTTCTTCCACTCCTGCCTCAACAACTTTTTCAATGGCATGCACAATCATAGGTTTGCCAGCCAATGGAATGAGATGTTTATTTATGGTCGTGGTAATCGGACGCAAACGTGTCGCTCTTCCTCCACCTGTTAGGAGTGCTTTTTTAACTTTAAACATAAAATGATACTACCAAAAAATAAACTTTTTAATTAAGAATCCATACAATCGAAGTAATGGATTTGCAACATATACAAGTAATGGGCTGTTCATATCTTCCTTTTCTCCAAACACCACATCTGTAACTGTAGTATTCAATAAATTTTTGTCAGACACTACCCTGAAACTCTGAATTTGTTTTCTTTTTGAAAGCCAAAAGAGCCAATTTTTGGGACGCAACCAATAAAAATATAATTTCATTTTTTCTTTAAACCAACCATTTCTTACAAAGAAATACAACAAACCAATTTCCATCACAATAAGCATTGGCATCAAAAGTAGAATAGTTTTCCATTTATAATACATGATAATAAGGGCATATCGATTACGTTCCATGTAATAAAATTTACTGCTGTTTCGATTAAAAATATACTTATGAAAAAAAATAGCTTTATGGATCACAACCACCAAATAACCCGCCAATTTAAGTCGTAATGAATATTCTACATCTTCATGATAAGCAAAAAAACTTTCTTCTAGTAATCCAAATTTCTTTAGCAGTGAAACACGCATAATCAATGAAGCACCAGTAGCATATCCCGTTTCTTCAACAGAATCCTGGAGAGGCTGATCCGTTAATTTTTTACCAAAATTTCTAATATGACCAAAACCAAGATAATGATAAGAATTTCCGGTACTGTTAATGAGTGTTGTATCGGGATGTAGCATAACCACTGATTGTGCGCATCCAATTTTGGAATCTTTTTCTAAAGCTTCAACTAAATTTTTTAAACAATCGGGGGCCATGAATCCATCTTGATTATGCAAATAAGCATACTCAAACCCATGCTCCATTGCCCAAACTAACCCTACATTATTACCACCACAAAAGCCTTTGTTTTCACTTTGTGGCAAATATGATATTTTTGGTAAATCCTTTTGAGAGCGCGGCAATACAAATTGTTCAATATAAGTTTGTGACAAACCCAATTCTGGATGTGGGTTATCGACAATAATAAATTCAATATATTCTTTAGGGTAGGAACTTTTTTGAAGTGCCTGAAGAGCATCGTCAATGTATGACTGATCGTGATAATACGTTAGATAAATAATAGCTACTTTAGGATAATTTTCCATAAAAACGATGACTGGCTTTCCATTTCCACATATATTTAAACCAGCTTACCAAGTGAATTCGCGCCAATTTATTTTTTAATAAAGCCCGTAAAAGCCCAGGAATTTTGGCCGACTCACGAGTATGTCGGTGCTTGATAACAATATCGTGAACATAGTATACGGGCCAACCTTTTTCCCACATTGTTTTACACCAATCACAATCTTCTAAATACATGAAATAACGCTCATCAAACCAACCAATCATCTCAACTACTTCATGGCGCACTACCATAGCAGCTCCAAGAACCCAATCTACTGGCAAAGTTTCATTATGATCAAAATCATTCATCATCAATCGATCAGTATGTTTTTTTACCCATTTATATTTTTTATCCCAACTAATTTGCTTTAATGGTTTTATAAGTATTGAAGACAAATCGAAACGAAAACATGAATGTTGCAAAGTACCATCCATATGAACCAGTTTCGGCCCAACACATCCGATTTTAGGATTTTTATCCATAAACTCAATCAACCGATCAAATGTTTTACTTCCGGATATAACAACAGTATCTCGATTTAAAGCAAAATAATACCGAGCAGGAACTGCTTTAAACCCCACAGCATTGCCTTGTCCAAAACCTATATTTCCACCTGAATCAATATACTGAACATGAGAACCATATTTTTCTAAACCTTGCTTAATTCCATCTTTGTTTGAAGAATTGTCAACCACGGTTATCTGAATACTAAAAACTGATGTAGAAATTTCAAATAATGTTGATTCAATAGCCTGAAAAATATCATCTTTACAAAAATGATTGAGAAAAACTATATTTAGATCTTTTTTTTTAACTACTTCTTGTTCCACCATATTCTAATTTCTTTCCATTTTTTTTGACGTGAATAAATGATTTCTTTGCGCTTATTTTTCAACAAAAAAGCATTTCGGTATACATATAGTAGACTCGCTAATACAAGCCTATCAAATAGCAAGAAATAAGCAAATTTTTTCAATTCATACCAAAAAATCCAGGGCAAGTCAAAAACAACATTTTGCCAATACTCATTTTTAATCAAAACCATTAAGTGATTTCGATAACTCAACGAACGGATCATTTTATTTTGTTTCTTTTTGTTTAAAACAGCAGAAATATCACCAAGAGATCTTGTGCCTACAGCTTGTCGATCATGGTGGGCAACACTATTCAAAACAACTAATGCTCTATCCCCCACCTGTCTTAAACGAAAAGCCAAATCAACATCTTCTTGATAGCTTTGAAACAGTGGGTCAAAAAACTCTACCTGTTTTTTAACCGCCGAACGCCTATATAGTGCCAACGCACCCGAAACACCAAATACCTCGCTAAATCCAGAGGTTTTTTTCTCTACCCATTCTTCTCCTTGACCTAACTCTACAACTCGTCTATTCCGTAAAACTTTTAAACCTACAGAATCAATTTTATTGGTGAAACTTTTTTTTATGTTACTCAAATTTAAATTACTATTTTCTAAAACACTAAAATTCCACCGCATCAAGCGTGGTGCTGCAACTGCAAAATCTTTATGCACATTTAAAACATCTACCAGCTTTTCCAAACAATCACGCTCCATATAAATATCGGAGCTTAGGAGAGCTACTAGTTCCGCATTTGATTTCTCAAATAGTTGATTGTGACCATAGGCGAATCCTTTATTTTCTACCGAAGTTACTAGCTGAATATTTTGAGAAAATTCTTTGATGTTTTTTTGAATAATTTCTACGGTCCTATCACTAGAGGCATTATCCCAAACCAAAAGCTCCCAATCGGTAAACGATTGATTTTTAAGAGATAAAAAAAATGTTGCTAAATATTTTTCCGCGTTCCAAGTTACTAATTGGAGGGTTACTTTCGTCATATCTTATCTTTCAATAGCATTTTTAAATTTTTTTCCTCCTATTTTTTGGTAAACCGAAATCAATAATAATCCTGGCCATTGTAAAAACCAAAGTAGAATACTTTTATAACGAGGCTCCCATTTTTGTAAATAAATTCTCGCGCTTTTAAAAAACTGCTTTTGGCGTTTTAACCAATCTATATTTTTAAAACTTTGTCCGGCAAAGTCGAAAACCGAAATTACTGGAGCAAACATTACTTTGTATCCCATTTTTTTGGCCTCCCGACAAATATCCACATCTTCAAACCAAATGAAGTATCGTTCATCAAAAGCAAAACCAAGTTTTTGATACAGTTCCTTCTTCATCAAAAGACATGACCCACGCACAGTATCTACTTCTGCATCATTTTTTAATTCTTCGTCAGAGTATGAGTATCGGTTTAAAATACTTGGGAATATAACGGGAATTTTTAGAGCAGACAAAGCAAGTGAAGAGAAGGTTGGGAATTTTGTTGGTTTATGAATCACCCTCATTTTGTCTTCAGTAGAAATTAACTTAGGACCAGCAATCCCAACATTGAGATGTTTTTCCATCCAAGAAATGAAAAGGTCCAAACTGACTGGTTCAAGCCTCATATCTGGATTCAAAAATAAAAAATATTTTCCTGAAGCAATTTTGGTTGCCAAATTATTCGCTTTAGCAAAACCATGGTTTGAGTTATTTTTTATTAATTTTATCTGTGGGAAATTCTGTTCAATAATTTCAAAGGTTTTATCCGTTGAAGCATTATCAACCACAAAATGCTCATAGGAAATCCTCCTACAAGCACTTTGTACTGAGCGAATTTGTTCAGCAATAAATTTTTCTGAATTCCAAGTAACAGTAATAATCGAGAGATCCATAATTTTGATTGTGAGGCGCTATTTCTTTAGTTGCTGTTTAAAAAAATCTACAAATGGTATTGCAGTCGGATCAATTCCTTCCAAAATTGCCGAGTAAAAACTGGTATAACTTGTTAACACTAATAATTCAGCTACTTGGTTTAAAGCGTTTTTTTCTACGCATTTATATGATTGGAAGCTTATTTTATTTTTTGTTAAAATTTGTTTCGTAATTTCATATCTTTTTTGCACTTTTTTATCATACAAACCTGATTCCAACAGAACAAATAAAACATTTTTGGTATTTGATTTTGGAAACATTCCCCCTTCTAGCAAATGATGATTTAACTCTGGAATTAAAAAATATCCTGCAAATCGTTTAGCATTTTCATTCATTTGGTTAGCACCAATATGGACATTGCCACCCAAATGCTCAGACCCTACATACCACACACTTCGCTCACTAGTATCTGCCGCTAATTGTTTGGCAAAATTTTTACTTACCACAGAGTTTACCCCCCACTTATTTTCATACGTATTTAGAGTTTTTATAAACGAACTAATTTCAGCAGTCGAAAAACTTAAAGCATCTACTTTTGCCAGAAGTAAAATTTGACCCACAATAGAATAACCCAAACCCATCCTCGGCGATCCGCATGGATTATTTTTAGTATCAAAAATAAGTACAGGTATTTTATTTTTCTTACTCCAACTAGCCAACTCACCTCCTGAGGAAATGCTCATCAGCTTTGCTTTTTTGTTTTTAGCTTCTTTCATTTCGGCAAGAGGTTCCTCCGTAGTACCAGAGTAGCTCGAAACAACAACGAGACTATCCTTATCAACAAAATTAGGAATATGATACCCATTTACAATTTCTACAGGGATTTTTAAAGTGGAAAAATACAGCGCTTTAATTACATGGCTACCAAGCGTGGAACCACCCATGCCTAAAAAAACTATATTCTTAAATTTTTTATATGAAGATGGGGTGGTTAATTTTTTAGCATCTTGGACAACATCTTCAACCTGCCTACCAACCAGCTCCAAACTTTTTAACATCTGCTTTGAATCTTTTTTGGTTATATAAGCTATATTGTCTAAAATATTTTTGTTCATATTTTTATGATTTTTTTTTATAAACCGCGTACTTAATCATTGTCTCTCTCGCTGCTTCATGTACTTCTCGCATTGTAATTCCCAATTTTTCTAAGTTTTCTGATTGTAATTTGTTATTTGAGCGCATTTTTTTAACCAATCCATCTTTTACCATTTCCTCGGGCGTAATCCAGGTAGGATTGATGCTTTCATCGATAAATTCTTTATACAACTCGATTATTTCCCTATGTTTTAAAACTCCTGGATTTGTAACATGAAAAACTCCAGCGGCATGTTTTTGCAAAAGTTGGTAAAAAACATTTACCATGTCTTCAATCACAGTTAGGCTATTTTCTACATCAATTATTTTTTCATAAGCTGCAAGCTTATCAATAATATTGAATGAAGATGGAATTTCATCCATGGGCATGCGAATACGCGCGATACCAACATTGGGCAAGGTAGATAAAGCTAAATCTGCCGCATATTTAGCTTTGGAATAAACCGCAAGCGGATTGGCAAAATCATCTTCTTTCCAACCTTTTGGATCAGGAGACTCTCCATAGAAAACGCAGCCTGAACCAATATGGAGTAAATAAATGTTTTTCTGCTGGCAAGCTTCGGCGATCATAATAGGTAGTTTGGTGTTGCCTTGGATAGTTTCTAACTGATGGGTTTCACACCAATCTACATTTGGCTTACCACGCACTCCAGCTGCATTTAAAACTACATCGGGTTGATGTTTATTTAACAAATTTAGTGCGTCTTCGGTAGAATAAATTTTTGTCTCCGCCAAAACCGCTTCATCTTTCCATGTGTCGAGACATTTTTTACCAACATAACCAGCACCGATAATTAGAATTTTCATATTTTTATAAAATTATTTCCCAAACTTCTTGTGGATCTTTGGAAAAATCTGAATAACGAATCCAGCACGGAGTAATTTTAAAATATTCTTGGCGAGAATCGTTTTTAAACTTTTCTGACTCAGGATTTTTTATGCAATGAACCGCTTCTAGCGAACTACGTTCAGAACCTACAGCTAAACGTGCCGACCCTTCAATCTGAACCGTTGTCTTTGCCTGCTTATTCCAGCCAACTACTACAGAGACTTTCGAATTATTTCTTATATTCCCATTCTTCCTAGAAGAAACAAATGAACCAAAAATAATTTCCAAATCAGGAGTTTCTGAAATTGCCACAACAGCAGACTCAGGCACACCATCTTTGTTGACCGGAAAAGTTGCTACAACTCCAAACTCATTTTCATGTAAAACTTTCAAAATCTTTTGTTTCTGTTCTTCGTTCATATTGTTCATACTAAAACAGTCGATAATTATTTTTTTAGTCACTTTCAAAAATATAATGATAAACAGTGTTTCCATCTAACTCAGCAACCGATGCATTATTTTTAGCAATAAACTGACCGTCGTTAGTTAACCATCCTTTTGACCCACTTAATAAATAAGCCGTACCCTCATCATTCATCTCAACTTTATACAAATCACCAATTCGACTATCCGCATCAACAAGCTTACCATTAATTTTCCAGTCTTTTGAGCTATTTGTATTGTTTAAAATCCACGCACCAGAATCTCCTATTTTAATATCCACGCTACTATTAAAAATATATTGTCGACCATTCGCACTTATTGCTCCCCACCCTAAAGCAGCGCCCGGACTGAGTGATTCGCTTTTAATAAGTTGACCGTCATGCCAATAGTTTTTAAATATCTTACTCTGATCACAATCAACTGGTTCCAGATTATTTGATTTAATTTTTGATTCAGTAGTAATAACGATATAATGCAAACAATCAGTAGACTGTCGCACCATATGCACCATGCTACATTCCTTTTCAAATTTTTGTATGAGTTCTCCTCGATTAGCACAGGTTTCACCTAAGCTATTTGGCTTGTAGAACTCAGGTTTTTCCGAGGATGATAAAATTATGGATAAAAAATAAGGTGTTGAGGTAACCAAATTGTCATTTAGATAATTTTCTATACGCTCAATACATTCTTCATTTTCATTTTCGGAAACACAAGACGAACTTTTCGAATAACCAACTTTCTTTCCATCAATATAATAATCCCTTTGACTATAATCATGAAGTTTACCTTCATAAAGACCACGACTATACGTATCAAAATAATAGATTACATACGTGCCATCTTCGCTAAGCTCATAGTGAGGTATTTCTTTACCAAGATAAACTTGTTTTCCATTGTGGACTAATACCAATTCTCCTTTTCGATTAACAACCCGTAATAAATAATTACCATTCCTTACTAATAAATCATAGGAGCCATATGAATCAAATTTTGGAACAAATTTTTCAACGTCTGGATCGAATGTTTTAAAACCGGGTACAGGTAAAACTTTGATTTCTTTTATTACCACTTTTCCATTCAATGCTGGAGGATTTATTTCTGATACCGGAAAAGCTAGCTGAGATTTTCCACAACCGGAAATCACCAGTAAAATCAAGAGTAATCCTAAATACTTACGCATAAATAAACAATTTACTTTTAATCTAAACTTGGTACTGCTTCTTATAATATTCCAGATACTCTCCACTTTTTAATTTCTTCCACCACCATTCATTTTCTTTGTACCATTCGACGGTTTCTTTCAAACCTGTTTCAAAATCTTTTTCTGGTTTCCATCCCAAATCTTTTGTTAATTTGGAATGATCGATGGCATAGCGCTCATCATGACCTGGTCGGTCTTTTACACGTTCGATCATTTGTTCTCCAAGGCCAAATGCTGACAAAATTAAGTTTGTAATTTCAAGATTGGTTTTTTCTATTCCAGAACCAATGTTATAAACCTCACCCACGACACCTTGGTGCAAAATAATATCTATTGCCCTACAATGATCGCTCGTATGAATCCATTCCCGCACTTGGTGACCATCTCCGTAAAGCGGAACTTTTTTACCTTCTAGCAAATTGGTAATAAAAAGTGGAATTAATTTTTCGGGATATTGGTGTGTACCATAAAAATTACAACTATGGGTGACCACCACAGGAGTTTGATAGGTTTTAAAAAATGCCCGACAAAGTAAATCGCCACCGGCTTTGGCCGCAGCATAGGGGCTATTTGGCAAAAAATTTGATTCTTCGGTAAACGCGCCTGTTTCTATGCTTCCAAAAACTTCATCTGTAGAAACTTGTACCATTTTTTTAATTCCAAATTTCTTGGTTGCTTCAAGCAAATTATAACTCCCTAAAACGTCAGTCAATAAAAAAGCTTTCGGATCGAGTATCGAACGGTCAACATGGGTCTCCGCAGCATAGTTGACAATCATGTCTGGGTGGTACTTTTCTATGACATCCTTTACATCTTTTTCATTTGCAATATCTCCTTTTACAAAAACATAGCGTTCGTTTTTTTCTAGTTCTTTTAAATTGTCTAAATTTCCTGCGTAAGTAAGGCTGTCAAAATTAACCACTTCGTATTTCGGATACTTTTCTAAAACATATTTAATAAAGTGCGAACCCATGAATCCTGCTCCTCCACAAATAAGTAATTTCATATGTATGCTTAAGAATATTTACTTACATTGGCCAAAATACCAAAAGATGTAAGCATAGCGATATAAGCCGACCCTCCATGACTAATAAATGGAAGTGGCACCCCTGTTAAAGGCAGCGCTCCTACCATTGCTCCTATATTTAGGAAAGACTGGTACACAAACCATGTAGTAACACCTACTGAAACCAAAGCTCCATATTCATCAGATGCTGTAGATGATATAATGATTCCTCTCCAACCGATTATTAAAACAAGCACAATTGTTCCTGCGGCAAATAAAAAACCCATTTCCTCAGCTAAAACCGCAAAAATGGAATCAGCATTCACTTCAGGCAAATATTGAAACTTCTGCCTTGAATTTCCCAAACCAAGTCCAAAAAAACCACCAGAACCGACTGCTAGAAATGCCTGGTTCACTTGGTAGCCTTTACCCAACGGGTCAATCTCGGGGTGCAAAAAGGTATTTAAACGATTCACACGGTATGGAGCCAATAAAACTAAAACTGCAAAAACTGTTATCCCCGCCAAACCAACCATCATTAAATATGAAGAAGGGATGCGCGACACATACAACATTACAAAAAAAATGCAGCCAATAATCGAAAAAGTGCCCACGTCTTGCAAAAGTACAAGAATAAAAATTGGAGCAAGGAAAATCATAATCGGCAAAAAACTTGATTTCCAATCTGTCCAATCAAATTTTTTACTCGTTAAAATATAAGCTAGAAACAAAATAATGGCTATTTTTGCTATTTCTGAAGGCTGAAAACTAACCCCGCCAATCCTAAACCAGCTGCGAGAGCCATTAATAACAACACCAATACCTTTTATAGAAACTAAACTTAATAAAAACAATGCTCCACCGTAAACTAACCATGCTACTTTCCTCCACCATTGGTAATTAACCCTTGAAACAATAAAAGCAAGTAGCAAACCAGGAATAAGGCCATAAAACACCTGTTTTTTAACGAAAAAATATGCATCTTGAAATCTTGTATAGCCGAGAGGTGAGCTCGCTGAACTCAAAACAACTAGACCAAAAATTATCAAAACCCCCAGGCAATAAACCAGTAGACGATCAGTCCTATGCCCAATAGATTGAATCATACACACTTAATAATTTATACCTATAATTAACACGAAAGAAACCATCAAAAATATGTGCAAAGGCACCAAAGCAAAGGCCATAATACGCGCAAGAATTCGATCTTGTTTGTAGACAAAAAACCAAAATATCATGTGTATTAAAAGCATTAAAAATCCCAATAAAGGCATGCCGTACAAACGCCACCAACTGCCGTGCAAACTAGGCCCCACCAGTACTGAATATCTTAGAAAAACTCCACTTTCTACTGCCCTTATATGTTTAATACCATAGATAACCATAAAAACTTCAAGTACAAGTGAGACTATACACGGACCGAATATCCACCAATCTAAGAAGTAATTTTTGAATGAGTAGCGCATATTATTTAAGTAAGCTGAGCTATTTTAGCATGCTTCAACCGACTTGACAATCTTTTAAAAAGAGCATATACTAAACCCACCTTAACCAATACCAAGAGAGGCATTAACTCTCTCATAGCAAAATTATTTATGTCACATAAAAAAGCAGGTGGAGCTACACATTTGGGCCGAGACTCTAATGCTCAACGTCTTGGAACAAAACTTCATGATGGTGAATTGGCAAAAACCGGAATGATTATCGTAAGACAACGAGGAACTAAAATCTTTCCTGGAAAAAACGTTAAAAAGGGTAAAGATGACACCTTATTTGCAGCAGCACCTGGAAAAATCAAATTCACTCACAAAAAGAGACAACGTTTCGACGGCACACTCAAAATGAGCACTGTTGTAAATGTTCTACCTTAATAACAAAAAATAAAAATACCGCCTAAATGCGGTATTTTTATTTTTGAGAAACCCAAGTTTTAAACTCTTATTATCAACTAATTCCGTACAGCTTTTTAAGCTGATCTACACCCTCTTCAAACGCAATTACTGGCTCCCATCCCAAAAGTTTTTTGGCTTTTTGATTATTCGCACAAGTATATTTCATCTCTCCTGTAAGAGCTGGAACAAAAACAATTTCTCCCCCAACAAGCGCTGCAAGCTGATTGACTGAACGTGGACTGCCATAACCAAGATTAATTACTTCACCATGTCCAACCTGTTGGGATTGCATCGCCAACATGGTTCCTCTTACAATATCGTCAACATGTGTAAAATCTCTATACATTTCACCGTCACCTCTAATGGTGAGCGGACTACCTTCTCTTCGTAATTTTAAAAACCTGCCAATAACCAATGCGTAGGCACCTTCTGGGTCCAAAAATGGTCCATACACGTTAAAATAGCAAAGTGATACTGTTTCCACTCCATATAATTCGAAAAATATTCGGCAATATTGTTCACCAATGAATTTATGAAGCGCATAAGGACTTAAAGGTTTTTTTACCATACCGTCTTCTTCCAACGCAGAATTACCCTGATCACCATAAGCAGCAGAGGAAGTTGCAAAAACAACCCTTTTTATACCAAGTTCTTTGGAAACCAAAAGAACATTCATGGTTCCATTTACATTAACATCATGAGTGAGTTGCGGATTTTCAACAGAAAAAAGCACTCGGGGAAGTGCTGCTAGGTGAAAAATTCCATCTACATCCTTTGCCGCACGCTTTATATCTTCTACAGATCGAATATCCCCAACCTGGTACTCAGCACCAGGCCGTATTCTTTCCTCAAACTTACCAGCACTAAAATTATCTAAAATACGCACAACATGCCCCTCCTCAAGAAGTTTTTTAACCAGATTGGTTCCGATAAAACCAGCCCCACCAGTTACTAAATATGTAGACATATATATCAAATTAAACAGCCGCTTTATAAAAAGGTGAACCTACCGCAACAACCGAAAATCCATTCTGCACCAAATCTTCATATCGATGCTGCAACATACGTCGACCATCCATAATTAAAGGGCGATTTTTTAATTCTAAAATCAAGCTGTCGGCCAATCCACGAAATTGCGGCCAATCTGTCGCTACAATAATTACATCCACATCACGTAACGCATCAAATTCATGTAGAGCATATTCCACAGCAGGTTGCTTGGAAAAAATGTGTTTAAAATTCTCTTGTGCCACCGGATCATACACACAAATTTTTTTTACTTGTTTTTCAAGAAGAAATCTGGTTATCTCAATACTCGGAGAATTACGTATATCATTACTATCGCGCTTAAAAGCTAACCCAAGAATAGCGACATTTTTATTTTTCCAATCACACAATGCTTCCTTCTCGGCCCGAGACAAAAATAGTTCTAACTGCCTTTTGTTTGCTAAATATGTTTCGTTAACCAACACAGTATTAAATCCTTTTGTTTGAAGTTGATATGAGAGTGACCGAGCATCTTTAATAAAACAACTTCCTCCCGCATACAAACTATCATAAAATCCCCACCCACCAATGCGCGCATCACTAGTCAAGACACGTCGCAAATTCTCAAAACGTAAACCAGGGAAGGCTTCACACGTTCGCCCAATGACATCAAAACAAATAGCCAATTTGTTAAATAAATAAAAGTTAGCTAATAATTTTCCTGCCTCCGCCTCTTCCGGAGCTACTTCGATATACTGAACAGTTGGTGAATCATAAAAACGCTGATATATTTGACGCATTATTTTAAAATCCTTCTCAAACTGGGCGCCAATAACAACACGGTCTGGTTTTAAAGAATCTTTAACCGCCTTACCTTCAACCAAAAATTCTGGGTTTGAAACTACGCCAAAATTTTTGACTCCAGCTTCCTCTAAAACTGCTCCTGTTCGACTAATCATATCAATGGGAACTGTGCTTTTATTCACTACCACAACATAACGAGACTGCTCTCCATTATTTCGATGAGCTAAAACCGCCCCTACCTCGCGTGCCGCCGTCATGTAGTAGGTTAAATTACTTTCACCAGTTTCCCCTATTTCTGGAGTTGGTAAACACATAAAAACTGCGTCAGCAGTATCCAAAAATAAGGCTAACTCTTTGCGGTCTGTAGTAAATTTAATTCTCTCTTTATTACGAACTATTAAATCACCCAAACCTTCTTCATAAAGACAGCTCTCTATCACATCACGATCTTGCGAACCAAGTAAACCAATTTTTTTTTCATCAATATCAAAAACCACCACTTCGTGACCAGAATCTGCAGAAACAGCGGCTGAGCAAGTACCAACAAAACCTCCTCCTATGTATGCTAGTTTCATATTATTTTTCTAAAATAAGCAATTGTTTTTTCTAACCCCATATTGAGATCAACTTCAGGTTTCCAACTTAAAATTGTACGCGCCTTTTCAATATTTGGCATTCTTCTTTCTGGATCATCCTGTGGCAATTTTTTATACTCAATCAAACTATGCGAACCCACTAATTCTACAATTTTCTCAGCTAAATATTTAATCGTCCGCTCTTCTGGATTTCCCAAATTAATAGGTCCAACAATTTTTTCGTCGGATTCCATCATTTTAATTAACCCACCCACCAAGTCATCTACATAACAAAAGCTTCTTGTTTGCTCACCCGAGCCATAAAGTGTGATACCAGAATTTTTAAGAGCTTG
>CAYUTM010000002.1:0-8981 GCA_964447755.1 uncultured Gammaproteobacteria bacterium | reverse complement strand
TTAGACACAACACGCCCATCATCAAGAGCCATTTTTGGTCCGTATGTGTTAAAAATTCTTACCACCTTAATACGAACTCCATGATTTCTGTAATAATCAAAACATAATGTTTCTGCGCAACGCTTACCCTCATCATAGCAAGCCCGGGGACCAATTGTATTTACATTACCAAAATAATCCTCTGTTTGAGGATGTACCAATGGGTTACCATACACTTCTGAAGTAGAGGCTTGAAGTATTGTTGCATTTTTAACCTTAGCAAGACCCAACATATTTATCATCCCAATTGTATTAACTTTAATGGTGCGTATTGCATTTTTTTGGTAGTGAACAGGTGAAGCCGGACACGCAAGATTATATATTTCATCAATATTCTCCTCGACATATAGAGGATTAACAATATCATGTTGAATAAACTTAAAATTACTATTGTCTAAAAAAGAAGCTATGTTATTTTTTGAACTCGTTAAAAAATTATCAACACAAATTATCTTATTGTTTTGTTCCAATAATTTTTCACATAAATGAGAACCAATAAAACCAGCTCCTCCGGTTATTAAAACTGTTTTCATATCTAGTATTTTTCAAATATTATTTTGCCACACAATCGTTCATAAACACCAACAACCCACCCAATCATTTTTGAAATATCACCCAAAATTACTAATATAGGAACGTAGACCAAACCTAACAAACGTTTGTACCAGGCAATATGAGCAGTGAAGAAAAACCAACGTTTAAAGAACTTCTTAAGGTAGAATAAAAAGGGTAGTAGCAGAATTAAAAAATAATATTTTTTGGTAAGAAATACTACAATCAGTATAAATAATCCACCACCATATACCACATACCTCGCTATCTGCCTATCTAAAAACAATTTTGCATGACCATCCCCCTTTGTATAGGCCATAAGTTGTTTAAAATAAGCAACAAATTTTGTGCGCGGTCTCCACATCACCAACGGTGTTCTAACATAATTACAAGGAACATTTTTTTTCACTATTTTTTTATCAAAAACAACATCTTCACAAATAGGAAGCCACTCAGGGTATCCACCAACACTTTGCCAAACTTCTTTCAAAAAAGCAACCGAACGACTAGAAGGCATCCAGCTTTCACTGAACTCGAACGGAGCCGGAGTCGTTGAAGAAGCTATTGCATACACCCATAATGAATCACCTTCTTTAAACCACGGTCCAAATGCTGTGGCAACAAAAAAAGCATTTTGTTTTAAAAACGGCTCTGTTATAATTTCAAACCATTTTTTATCATAAATACATCCAGCATCTGCTACCACAATTATGTTTCCGGAAGCTTTTTGAATAGCATAGTTTCTACCCGCGGCAATATTACTAATCTTTTGAAAAACCTTTATTTTTGAATTAGATAATGATTTTTTTTGCAGAAAATCCCATGTCCCATCACTAGAACCCCCGTCAACTACAATAATTTCATCTGACTGAACGGACTGATTGCACATGCTTTCAAACCATGCTTCGATTGAAGTTTTCTCATTTAATACGGTCAAAATTAATGAAATCATATTTTTGAAGATTTTCCATTGCTAAACAAAGAATTGTACTTATAGGGATTTCCAGTCCTACCCTTTATTCCATCAATAGTTCCTCTGCACAGAAACCTGGCTTCAAGCAAGCCATATTTTAAAAGAAAATATGGAAAATACATGGCAAGGTAAAAAAACGAAAATATATAAGAAAAAAATGAAGCAAATTTTTTTAAAAAAATTATTCTATTTCTAAACATCATATATATGTGAAATCCAGATATTTTACGAGCGGAAACTGAATCTTTATGAAAAACAATTCCTTCTGGAATATAACAAACCATATAACCTTTCTTCTTAGCTCTTATACAGTAATCAACTTCTTCATAATAGGCAAAATATTCTTCGTTAAGTAATCCAACCTTTTCAATAACTTCTCTTGAAATCAAAATCGCACAACCAAATATATAATCTCTAGATAGCTCTTTATCAATTTCAACAATTGATGTTGCTGCGTGTTTATCACCTATTCTTTTACAAATACCCGTCCACAGATTAACAGTGCCACCCACTGATTGCACTATATCTTTATTATCAAAATAGCGAACTTGGGGACCAAAAATACCTATACGATTGGAAACCCTTGAAAAAAAGGCTGATAAATTTTTTACCTCAACATCATTATTCAATAAAAAAAGGTGCTCGAAGTTAGTTTTATGTAAAACTTCTTTGACAATTAAATTAACACCACCAGTAAAACCTAGATTTTCAATTGAGCGTAGTAAAAATATGTTCTTTGTTTTTTCAAAAATATTTACCAATTGTTCATAATCATTACCTTTTGAGCCATTATCTAAAATAAAAATACCAATATTTTCATTCTCCCCAAGATCGTTTAATATACTTTCTACACACCCAATCGTTTCTTTCAGTCCATTCCAATTTAATAAACAAATAGCAATTGAACTCATATTCAAAATCAATTATTAATCATTGCTAGTTTTTTTAGCAACCAAAAAAATCGTATCTCTAACATTGATAGGAAAGGCAATCTTTTTTAAAAAAGATCTTCCAGACCATTCTGCTAATTTTGAAAAAAAACCAACACCGGTCCAACTGTATAGCAATCGAATAATATAGGGGACGGTAAACCTCTTCCCATGATGCGAATTGTATACTACTTTAAAACCAGATGATTCAACAAGTTTTATTAAATTTTTTCTGGTAAAATAAAATAAATGCTGGGGAGGTACAATGGCGTGCCATTTTTTACCCCACATTCTAGCCCAAGCACTGCCTGCATCAGGGGTCGTTATTACCACAACTCCATTTTTATTCAGCATGCTAAATGTTTTTTTAAGTGTTACAACAGGATCCTTAACATGCTCTATAACATCATACATTACCACAACATCAACAAAACGCTCGGTCTCAAACGAATCTAAGGATGCCTCAACCACCTTTAACCCTCGCTCTTGAGCCTGTTTAACTGCATAATCAGATAAATCAATACCCTCCACCTCCCAACCCCTTTCCTTTGCCAATGAAAGAAAAAAGCCAGTTGCACACCCCGCTTCAAACAATCGAATGGGACTCCCCAGACTTTCAACATGTTTAGCAACCATGTCTAAATCTTGTAAAAATCTTTGCTTAGTCACTTCTTTGTCAAAATCATAGTTCATATATCCATCCAATTTTGGATCTCCAGTAAAGTACCCGGCCGCATAATAAGGAGACAAATCATGTGGGACATTTTTAACCGCCATAAATTTACAAACCAAACAACGTTCAATAATAAAACCTTTTCTTTCTGTAAAAAAACTCATGATGTTTCCACACAATAAACAGGTCATATTTTTTCTAGTAAAAAAACAGCATACTTATACGTATAGCTTGAACGATGAAACATTTTTTCTTTGTATTTTTTAAACGTTGTATCAAGTGGTACGCTCTCAAAACCTTTTAGAATTTTATACCCCTGAGGAATTTTATCACTAGCACTCACCGACTCTTCTAGCGCGTCAGAGGCAGTGGAGAAAAACCAGATTTGCTTCCCAGAAGGTACGGACGAAGTTGCTTGAAATATTTTGGAATCAAGCGGTTGTAAATTTTGAAAATACTTTTCTTTATAAAACTCATAAACTCCCGTACTGGCATCGGTAGTAATAGCAAGATATTGCCCTAGCTTTGAGTGGGTGTGGACATACTCAAAAGCATTAAAAGTACGAAAGTAGCTAGGGTTAAAATAATTGCCTACACTATAAAAGTGAATTAACCCACTCATAGCGACCAACCCCCATAGCGTAAAAAATAAAAACTGAACTTTTTTAGATCTTAAAAATGATAGGCAAAAAACGAAACTTATCACCAAAAATGGATATGCAACAAAACCAAACTTAGGATAAACCGTAAAATTATAACGTGGATTGGCAACATTCATAAACAGAGTATTCAGAACTATTAAAACTAAACTCGTAACTATCACAAACACCTGTTTGTTGTTCCAGTTTTTTTTTCTTAAAGCCAGCACCCCCCCTACTAACACAGCACAAAGAACTACCATTCCTAAACCAAAAACAATATGATTCCAAGGAAAAAAGTTTTCTCCGAAAAAGTAGGCGTACACATGAAACATTATACCTCCCGCAATATTAAGCCAGGAATTTCCTAGCAAATTTTTATTTGTAAAACCGCCGTCACCTTGAATAAAAATTCGATTATAAACCATCCACAGAAGCGGGCTCGCCAAGATGCAAACAAATAATTGGCTCACCACCCATCGTATGAGCGGTGTAATCGGTTGCCTACGAATAAGTCGATACAAGTAGAAACCATTTGTAAATAGAGCAATATAAATGAAATGCGGATAATCTGTATATGCAGTTAAAACAAAAGCAACCAAAAACCAACTCCAAACGCGTTTGTTGTATGATTCAAAGTAAATTCGATAAAAAAAATATAGTGTCAAAAAAGCAAAGAAAGCTGCTAAGCTATGATAACGAGCCATTTGTGAAATAAGTACAAAATAGGATGAAAAAGTCGTAAAAAAAGCTGCTAAACAAGCAGTTTTTTTGTTACCACTAATTCGATATGAAAGACAATACGCTAAACAAACAATACCTAATCCGGCGAGCAGTGAAACGAGTCTAATAGCTAATTCAGACCATGGAAAAATTTTACTTACCACAAGCACCAAGAAATAATAGAGAGGAGGATGATTATCTGGTACATGCCAATAGGTAACTAAAAAATCTTTAAGACTTAAATGAAGATAGTTTAAAACCATTGTCTCATCCATCCAAAAAGTTCGATAGGATACATGGTATAATAGCAAGGCAATTGCCAATATAAACACACCGATAAAACTCTTGTGTTTCAAAAAACAACTCTTTAATTTCCACCAACTATATTCTAGTACTTGTTTAAGAAAAAGCAGATACTCCATCTTATCTAATTTAGAAGTGCTGTATTTCCTAATCCGAAATTGAAAAGGCACTTCTTTAACATTCACATGTCTGCCTTTAACCAAAATTTCTAAAAGAATTTTATAACCTACAGTATCGAGCTCAACATTTTCAATAACATTCCTTCTTAAAAAAAAGAAACCACTCAAAGGATCCTTAACCCCTGTTAAAAAACGAGTGATTTTGACTCCAGTTTTAGAAATAATTTTTCGCCACCACTTCCACTTCTCAACCTCGCTACCCTCTTCAAAACGACTTCCCAAAACAATATCATTAGACTCCAAAAAACTAAGCATTTTCGGAATTATTTGCGGATCATGGCTTAAATCTGCATCCATAACACCTAAAATTGACCTATCTGATTTTTTAAAGCCTTCTCGCACCGCACTTCCTAGGCCAAGCTTCCCAGTTCGGTGCACAACCTTTATCGGATAAATTTTACTTAACTCTTCAGCCACCACACCTGTGCCATCCGGAGAATTATCATCAACAATAATTAGTTCTACGTCGTAATTTGTATGTAATAAAACCGAAAAAATTTCTTCAATCAATAGTGGAAGGTTTTGGCTTTCATTGAATGTGGGAATAATCAACGATACTTGGTTCATAATACATTTTTCTTTCTAACAACAATATACATGCTTTTTGGGAAAAAACGGCTTATAAGCCATCCCAAAGGAAGAGTGCATATATAAATAGGAAAAAAATATTTTAGTTGTGTGGTAAAAAGACGCGTGTCAAATAACCACATAAAAGCTACAAGCCATTTACTAAACTTAGGAGAACCAGTTTGAAAACTAACCACCTCTTTTTCATTTTTCTTCCAGAAAAGACCTGCTAACACAAGCGCTTCCATACCACGAACTTTATGAAGTTTTTCAAGAACAAAGCCATTATTTTCAAAAAAACCAATCAATGCTTTGTAATCCACAATTCTAACATGTCCAATTTCTTGATTATATTTTGGCTTCAATTTAGCAAATAGCTTTTCAGATTTTTCAGCTGGTACCACAATAAAAATTTTTCCCTCTTGTTTTGCAACCCTAACAAACTCTTGTATTACAGAATCAAAATCAAGCACATGCTCTAAAACATCATAGCTGTGTATTTCATCAAAATAACCGTCTGAAAAAGGAATTTTTACACCTTCACTTAAGATAAATTGAGTACTATCATACCTTTTATTGGCGTACTCAATATTTTCTTCCAAAATATCAATTCCAACATATTCACCTCGACGCGATAACCAAGGAGAATTACCTCCCAGACCACATCCATAGTCCAAAATCTTTTTCCTTTGTGTTTGATATTTATTCATAAAAAATAAGACATTTACTTTTTCAAGAAGGCACATTTTCCATCACATGGCTGTACACACCTTTTAATTTATCCTGAAAAGATTCAATTTCAAATTTCTTTTTTACTATGTTGCAATTTTCTTTAATTTTTTCATAGAAATCTTTGTTTTGAAAACTAAATAGTGCATCACAAAACGAAACAGGGTTGCCAGACGGAACTAAAACGCCCGCAAAATCGACGACTTCAGGTATTGCCCCAGAACTACTTGCGATTACTGGGCAATTATTTGATATTGCTTCCGCAAGAACATATCCAAATTGTTCCTGCCAAACTGAAGTGGGCATACTACCCAAAAGGAGTACTTTAGCCTTACAATAGAGTTTTCTCACTTCCTGATTTGGTATATTTTTTGCAAAATATACATATTCTTGTAATCCGAGATCTTTAACAAGACGCTTTATGTTTAATTCTTGCGGTCCTTTGCCTATAACTAATAATTTTTTATTCCCATACCCAGTTTTTTTTAAAAATAAATGCCAAGCATACACTAAATCATAAATTCCTTTTTCAACAACTAATCTATTTACCATTAAGTAGAGCTCCTTCCCATCAATTTGTCTTTGCAACTCTGGAATAATTGAGGTATCTACATGCGATTGTTCATCCTTGTGATATATTCCTGATGGCAAAACCGTCATTTTGTTAAGCGGAACTCCTTGGTATTTTAACAGTTCAGCTGAATACTCCGAAATAGGAAGAAAATAATCAGCTTGGTTAACGATTGTTTTGATAATATAATTCATTTTATTCCGCCAATATGTTGGCGGACTCTTAAAAAAAGGCCAATAATTATACTCAAACCTTCCAAAACTATTATCTGAAACGCTAACAACCACTCGTAAATTTTTATTATTCTTTTTTGCTTGAACTGCTTGATACGTATAAAAATAGGAAGTTTCAACAGCATGGGCAATATCAAAAATTTCTAGCTCTTTTTCTAAGTTGAACATTTTAATAAATTGACCTTCTGTATATTTCAAAAAATGATGAAGTAAAAAATTATCAGTAGAACTCCACAATCTTTTTATAGGAAAATCAACATTTTTTACCGTATATAGATTTTTTTTACTACAAAAAGCAGTTACTCTAAAATCATCCCCCAAATTGTTCCACAAAAGTGCTTCCCACTCATTCAAGCAATCTCCTCGAACTAGCGCAATCTTTTTAAAATGCTCGTTTGTCATAATTAAAAATTTATACTTTTTAATTTTTGAGACGCTCGCACTATTTTTAGTATTTTCAAATGCAAAAGAAAATAATATACGTACTGCTGAAAGACAGCCTGCCAACCTACGAAACTTCTAAACAAACCGTTCTTCAACTGTCCCAAGCTCATTTTAAAAGGAATTAAGGCTAAGTAAAAAAATGGATGTTGCCGCACACGGTTTGAATACAAAATCCAATTTTCTGGCGTTGCATTAAAACATTTAAATTCCACTTGATTTGGGAAAAAAAATTTCGCATGTACAGGGATCCACTGTTTAGATTTTCTAAAAAATGATTTCCAAGCAATGTTATTATAAACTGGCTGGTGATGTAAAAAAATATCTAAATGTTGGGTTACTCCATCAACATTGCTTAGACCGTGAGTGATATTCACATAGTGAAAATTTTTTTTTCGAAATAAACAAACTTTTTCAAACCCCTTCACATACAAAGGTTTTTTTCCATCCCACATTTCCCACTTAAATGCATATCCATTAACACTCAAACTATCAGATTCTGCAATTTTTTTTCGAATAATCTCATGATCGGCTATATCCAAATACTCATCAGCATCAATTTGAAAAATCCATTCACTTTTTGCCTGCTCGAATGTAAGCACTCTGTGCACAGAACATTCACCCACATGTTCTTCAATAAAAATTTTATCTGTATATTTTTTTACAATCTCAATGGTATTGTCTGTGCATACACCGTCATGAACAACAATAATTTCATCAACTAAATCTTTGATGCTTTTTAAACATCTTTCAATCACCTTTTCTTCGTTATAAATAACTAGACAGGCAGTGATACTGTTTTTATTTTCCAACATAAAAAAATTTATGTTCAATAAAATCTCTCAATTTATAAAAAAATTTTACTGGTTTTTTTAAAAAATTAGTGACCCGTTCAATCATGCTCATCGCTCCATATTCTTGACTTATTCGATTTTGATATTCTATTTTGTATTCCATTATTTCTTGCTTGCTAGGATAGTACTCTACTGAAGCATAAAAATCAACCGGAATATGCCGCGTTAATTCGACCGCAGTTTGAGATAATTTCTCAACACAAAATTTCTCAACCTGACTTGTGATTAAGGAAGGTTGTAATTTTTCAATCACTTTTTCATGCCCAAAATCTCCCATATACTGTCTTACATTTGGAGATTTATAAAGCAGCTCTAAAGCACGTGCAAATGTTTGGGGGTGGTTAGCAATAAAGCCGTTTTTAAAATGCTCAACTTGTTCCAGCTGTCCATTATCTTTGCGTGGAGTAGAATTAACTATAACAGGCTTTTTCCAGAAAAATGCTTCGTTAATCGTATTACCATTGCATTCACCAATCTTTGAGCTATGAACCAAAACATCGATCACTTGATAAAAACTATGGACTAACTTTTCATCTCCTGTTTCATCGATAAAAACAAAACGGTCTTTATGCAAACT
>CAYUTM010000001.1:34921-42641 GCA_964447755.1 uncultured Gammaproteobacteria bacterium | reverse complement strand
CATACACCGCAAAACCCACTACTACAGCAATTAAGGCAGCACGAGAAAACGTTAGCACCAAACCTGTTAACACCATAATTTGGCCAAGCAAAAAAAAGATTCTATATTTCACATCACATTGAATGTACAAGAGTAGCCCAATAACAAAAATAATTGCTAGATAAATCCCCAGTGAATTTGGCCAACCAAAACTTCCATAAGCTCTTAACCAACGACCCGCATGACCACCAGTTTCAATAACTGCTGCCCCCAAATCACTTGGTAAATGCCGTGCCATGCCCAACCATTTATTTGCCACAATGTTCTGGGTACAAAACTGTACAAATGCAAGAATGGCCTGCGTAACTCCTCCAAGCCACAATGCAGTAGCTGCTTTTTTAAATGGCAGATTTGAAATAATAAAAACAGAGATCAAGCTTATTCCTTCGAGAAAATGAAATACAAAATTGTAAGATAGCGATATGTTAAAACTCATTATTATCGATGTACCGATAAGTGCAAAACCAACAAGCGGAGCACAAAATTGAAGTAAATTTCTTTTTAAAAAATTTTTTGTACACAACATTCTCATTCGTTGCCGTTCAAAGTAACACTTTGCCAAAGAAAGTAAAATTAAAATCCAAATGAGCAACTCCGTAGCATAGAAACTTTTGGTACCGTACTCCCAAAAAGCTCCGTGTATATATGCCCAATCATACATATATCTTGTTTGAAACGGTAAAAAAAATAATAATACAGGTAAGCAAAACTGAATTAAACCTGTTAGCACAGTTTGTGGCTTGGTTGCAAAATAACGAAAAAAAACATTATGCATCTTACGAAAAATCATAGTTTTTTATTTTTTCTAACCATTGCTCACGGTACCATCGTCTTGAATCTTGTTCGTGCAACTTAATTACACTGTCGGAGATAAATACCCCTCTGTCGGCATGGAGGGGCTTACTTTTTGCTGCTGATTTCATTTTAATTGATTGTATTTTTTTTACAATCATCTCTGAAAAATCCCCTAATTTCCCACCAAGCACCCATTCAAATACTTTTTTGAATACTATACTTATTTTGGGTTGAAAAAAATTTGGCACAAAACCTGCCTCTTTGAGAGGATCTAAAAAATTCGGTAAAAAAAATTTCGTCCATGCGTTTGTATTTTTAAATGTAAACCATATATTTTGAGGATCATACACTGGCAACATTTGCTCAAGCCAATATATAAAATGCACATCGTCAGAAAAAATTCTTTGCTCAGATATATTTAGCGCATCTTCCGTAATATAAAAAGATAAACAAATTCGTTGGGCAATACTTTTACCATAGCGACGCATACCACAACAAAATAAAATGCAATTCGTTAAAAATCTCACTGTCCATATTCGTTTGGAGTGTGTGATAATAAAAAAATCAATATCGCTTTGGGCCGTAGCTGTTTCGGAAGCAATGGAATTACAAACGAAAACTGCTCTCAAAAAAGGCACGGACCATATTAATTTAATAGCTCGGTAAGCTTTTGTAAGTAATTGTTCAGAAAAAACTACTCGCTCTCGCCGCTCTTCAACAAATTTTGAATTTCCTTTGCAATAAAAAAACCCATAGCATTCTTCGATACTTCCACGCTCAACCAAACAACGTAACGCATCTAAAACTTCTTGCTGTGAAATTGAGGGAGGAGGTTGCCATAAATAATAAAAAACCTCTTCAGAACTGAGAGGAATATGTACCACATCAAAATAAAGTAGCGTTTTTAAAATAGATTGCTCAAGCAGAGAATACATATTTTGCATAAAATGTTGACCTACTCAAACAATCATTCTTTCAAATAAAAATAATCGCACTTTCTTTTACTGATTCATAGCAGCACCAATTGATGATGAAGCTGTAACTGAAGAAATACCGGCTTTCTTTTTTATGATATTTTTTTCAACAGTATCGTCCACTACTATTTCTGTATTTGTAATTTTTTTAATTTGCAAAGGAGTGATGTAAAAAACACGTGTGTTCAAAAAACCACTCTCAACAATGTAGGTTAAAATATGATGCGAATCCAAATCAATCTCAATATTTTTTATAAAACCAAGCTTTAGCCCCACTTCTGTATACACGGGTAAAGAAAGTATTTTTTTAACATCGATTCGCATATCTATTTTACTATTGTTCCTTCAATAATAGGATTATTCGATGTTGGCGTAACGGGCGGCTGCTCGCTTGGCTTATTTTTTCGTGCAAGAATTATTTGTTGAAACCACATAAGCATTGTGCTTAAAAACCAGTACAAAGTAAGACCAGCAGGAATACGCGACCCAATTAGTATGGTCATAAGAGGCATCATGTACAACATTTGCTTGTTCATCATTGCCATCATATCTTCATCTTTAGCTCCAGCTCCTGCTGTTGGTGGAGCATTTTTTCTACTCAAACTTTTTGTTTGAATAAATTGGGCAGCTCCTGCCAAAAAGGCTAATATGTAACTTGGTTTTGACAAATCAAAAATTCTAAGCGAAATTGAACTTATGGTTCCCGGATTATGAATAAACGGATAAAGATTTTGAGCTATGTCATATGATTTTAAACCATTCTGCAACACTAGGTAAAGCGCAATAAGAATTGGCAACTGAATTAGCATTGGCAAACACGAAGTAAAAGGATTAACCTTGTGGTTCTTATAAAGTTCCATGGTAGCTTGTGCCAAACCCTGTTTGTCGTTGGCAAACTTTTTCTTAAGCTCTTCTAATTTAGGTTGGATTTGTTGCAAAGATTTTTGTGCCTTAATAGAAGACGATGTAAGCGGATACAGTGCCAATCGAATTAAGATGGTAATTACTAAAATAACAATCCCTAAATCATGAGCAGGAATTATGTTATAAAGAAAAACGAAGATATTAAATAATGGACGATATAAAATAACATTAAATAATTGAGAAAACATACCTATATTTAATTAGTAGAACTATTCTTCCTGTACGTTTTGAACTTCAGTTTTAGCTTCTTTGGTTTCTTCAGAAGATTTTTCTTCTACCACAACCGGCTCTTTTACACCCTCTTCTTCAGCAACAACCACTTCTTCGCTTGAAACAACTTGTGTACCTCCCTCTTCTTTAACTTTTATTTTCCAACCTGTAAGTTGTGAAGCAAGACGAACATTTTGACCATTGCGGCCAATAGCAAGTGAGAATTGATCTGAAATAACTAATACCTCAGCAGTTTTTTCCTTTTCATCTAAACTCACTTTTAATACTTTGGCTGGAGATAAAGCTTTGGCAACAAATTGTTCATGATTATCACTAAACTGCACAACATCTATTTTTTCCCCACCCAATTCTTCAATAATTGTATTTATTCTACTCCCCCTCTGGCCAATACAAGAACCAATTGGGTCAATTGATGGATCGGCTGTAAAAACAGCAACCTTAGAACGAAAACCGGCTTCACGTGCCAAACCTTTAATTTCAATAACCCCATCACGGATTTCTGGAATTTCTTGTCTAAAAATTTCTTGAACCATTCCCGGAGCATTACGGGATAAAATAATTTCAGGACCACGGATGCTCATTTCAACAGAAAGCACAAAGAACTTCATTCTACTACCAGGACGATAATGATCATTTCTACTTTGTTGGTCTACAGGAAGAACTGCTGTGATCTTGCCTAAATCAATTAAAACTTTTCTTCCCTCAACACGCTGCACAATTCCTTGAATAATTTGGCCTTCTTGTTCTTTAAAATCGCCAAACACCATCGTACGTTCAGCTTCACGAATTTTTTGAATTACAACCTGCTTAGCTGTTTGAGCAGCCATTCTTCCGAAATCACGAGGAATTTCTAAAGGAATTTCAAGCACCTCACCAATGTCTACTTTTTTCTTGAATTCTTTCGCGGCTGTTTTCATTATTTCGGTTTTTGGATTAAAACGAGGCAGATCAGCAGTTTCTTCTTCAGAAAGCTCTCTATTCTCGTCGCGTGCAACTTTTCTGCGCTCAACTAGTTCTTCTTGAGCTTTCAACAAAACATCCTCAGCAACATCTTCTACAACTGTTTTAATATCCCAAGCCTGCATATCACCAGTTTCTGGGTCAAACTTTACTTTTATATTTTGCTGTTTATTACCAAAATCTTTACGATACGCAGCAGCCAAAGCAGTTTCTAGGGTTTCCATAACCGCTTCAAAAGAAAGGTTTTTTTCTTCACAAAGTGCATGAATTGCTTTAGTAATCTCTGAAGCCATATAAACAAAATTAAATTAGATACTTAAAGTATAAATGAAGTGGGGTAAAAAATAAAGAGCTTTTAATATAAAGCTCTTTATTGTCTATAATACTATCTAATTTACCCCAATCCGTCAAGCATTTACTGGTTTCTTTTTAACTTTTCCCAAAGGAGTTGTGCCATACACAGTAACTTTGTCTCCGATATCCAGAAAAGAATATATCTTCTCAGCCCCCTTATAGCCAATGTTTACACAACCATGACTCATTGGCCTGATGCCAAATTGGTTATGCCAATATGCACCATGCAAATAAAAACCTCTTTTAAACTCAAGGTTCCATTTGGTGTTTGGCAAATTATAGTTTTCACCAATATAATGGTGTACTGGTAATTTGCGAAAAATTGAAAAAGTTCCTTTGGGGGTTAAGGTGCCGATTCTTCCGGTTGAAACAGGGATCGTTCCTAACTCGACGGAATTCAAAAAATAATGCATAACCTGATTTGTCAAATCAACTTCCACATGTCTTGAGACGGTTCTTCGTTGATCATTGCGACTTGTACTTGAAGACAAAGGGTCAAAACCTTTATTAGCCTCTTCTCCATCGGAGACACCATCCCCATCAGAATCAACGGTATTTAAATATGTTCCAAGAGCAATTTCCACAGCATCGCTTAAACCATCACCGTCACTATCAATTTCTGACATTTTTTTTCGATCGTTCACGAGTGGTGAATATCCAGATCTCACCTCTTCCCCATCGGCATAACCATCATTGTCTGTATCCAGCTTCAAAGGATCCGTTTTGTACACGTTAATTTCTTCAAAATCTGATAAACCATCATTGTCTGTATCCGCACCCGCATATATATCTTGCGCAAAAACTTCATTGCAAAATCGGTACGTAAAAAAAGTACATAAAAATACCACTATCACACAACGCGTACATAAACTTAGAAATCTGCTCATACTTAAAGTGACACCACTATTACAAAATGTAATTTAGTATGCATATATGATATCACCACTTTTATCTGTGCGCAAAATTCTCACATCGCTTCTCTGAAGTCGCTTTAAAATTCTAAGCGAAGGATGCCCAAAATGATTCTTTTTTCCAACGGAAATGATTCCAGCTGCTGGCGAAACAGCTCGAATAAAATCTTCCCCACTTGATGTGTCGCTGCCATGATGGCCTATTTTTAAAATACGAGAACGAAGATTAGTGCATGAGACTTTTTCAAGTTTTTCTTTAGGAGTGCAATATTTTTTTATCAACACATCCTCTCCTGGCCCTTCAAGATCACCCATAAACAAAATCGACTCACCGCTTGATACATCTGAAAGACGGGTTACAATAGAAAAATTATTACTTTTAAAATGAAGAGGCAACATATCTTCTTCCGAAAGCGGAAATAAAAATTGAATAGTTGTACTTGCTACAAACAGAGCATGCTCACCTCTCACCTCAAAAATCTCAGAATTCTCTTTGGACAATTCGGACATCCAGGCATCCCACACTGCATCCTGCTTTGATTGCCCATTTACATAAACATGTTCAACTCGATAACGACGCAAAACATCAACACATCCCGCGTAATGATCGGCGTCAAAATGCGTTATAACTAGATGTGTAATAACCCGCTTAAAACCCAAAGATTTTCCCAGCTTATACAAAATGCTTTTATCCGGCCCACAATCGATCAACATTGTTTCGTTATTTCTAAAATGTATTAAAGCGCTATCCCCCTGACCAACATCAAAAAAAGTAACTCGAAATTGATGGTCAATTTTTTTTTGAAAAAAGAACCATATCACACCAAAAATAGTAAAAATACTTACCAGGAAAACAAACAAAATGATTCTTTTCTTCATAGGATTCTATTTTTCTGCAACGATAATTTGATTAACCCAGGTTTCACCTTCATTGATAAAAAAATCTTTCTTTAGTAGAAATAACTCCTCCCCCAAAAGTTCCCGAATTTTTTCTGGACGATGGTAGTAAGAAATAATTTTGATGGTTCCCTGTGGGGTTTTAACAAGTGGTGGATCATTTTGGTTAATATTGGTAACAAGTAAAATTCCTCCGGTCCTAAGAACACGATAGGCCTCAGAAAAAAACCGTGTTGGATCTTTGAGGTGGACAATAAAAAATGCCGCCACAACCACATCAAATACTTCATCATCAAATGGCAATAATTCACCGTCTGCGACCATCGTTTTAATGTTGGGAAATTTTTTATGCAAAACTTGTAACATTGCTTCGGAAATATCAAGTGCAACAACATCTGCCCCCTGTGCGGACAACGCTCCTGAAATACGACCGGTTCCCGCCCCAATATCCAAAATTTTTTTAGACACAACCGTACCCAACAATGGCAGTAGTTTTCCTTTTTCAAAACTATCGAGATAGTTTTGTTTTTGATCATACACCCTTGCCGCAGCCGTATAACCAACCAAAGAATCAACTAGCTTAGCTTTTATTTTAGACATACTTTTTTATTTTTACATAGCTTCTATACCACACGTGTGTCATCCCTATATATACCACAATCATCAACCACCATGGAATATGAAAACTGAGTGCAGCCCACGATTTTGTCCCAAACCATTCCACAATTTTAATCACATACAAACCACCACATTCTCCAATAAAAGCTATAATTTTTCCAAACCCCATTGAAAAAAAACTTGCCACAACAGAACAAAAACCGCACAACATAAGCCAAGGAATAATCCATAAAATAGCACAGTTAACGAATGGGGCAACCATAGAGAGTGTTCCAAACTGAAATAAAATAAAAGGCAAAGTAACAATGATTGCAGAAAGTGTTGTTACTAAATTATCAAGAAAAACCATTATGAAAATGCTGTATTCTCTACGAATAAAAAAAGCTCGTAATATTGGGGATACATATAGTAAGCCAAGAGTTGCCAAAAATGAAAGTTGAAAACCCACATCCCACACCAATACGTAGGGGTTAAACAAAATCATTATTAAAACTGTATATATCAAAATTCTATGTACAGAAGTTGCTCGGCCTATTTTTTTACTATACAAAGTAACAATTGCCATGACAGCAGCTCGCACAGCCGAAGCAGACAACCCAGTAAAAACAACAAATAGTATAATTAATGTAACCAAAATCCAAAAAGCTTTTCGTTTTGAAAGGCCAACCAAACTTATTACTGACATTAAAGCAACTCCAATAATACTAATATTTGAACCAGAAATAGCAATTATGTGGGTAACGCCCGTTTTACTAAAACTATTCATTAGTTCTGGAGAAAATCCTCGCTTACTTCCGTACAAAATTCCTGCCATAAAACTACTCACCGGTTCCGGCCACAACTGTTCTATGTGGTTATTGATACTATTCTTCAATTTTATTAACAAATATGTATACCACACCCCAACACCATCACCTATTTTTTGCATTAATTGCGGCCGAGAACAAAGCAGCCAAATATCTTGCTCAGCCAAGTATCGATCATATTGAAAAACACTACCTTGTTCATTTTTGGGCT
>CAYUTM010000001.1:27126-34911 GCA_964447755.1 uncultured Gammaproteobacteria bacterium | reverse complement strand
AAATGAACATTTCAGTCGCAAAACATCTCCGTAGTTATAAGTGGGGTATAAAGGTAACATGACTAAAAACCTACCAACCATCTGATTTTTTTTGACATCATCGCTGCGAAGTTGAATGGTATAGTACGCTTTATTCAATCTTCGATCAGGCTCTGCAACAATACTTCCTTCAACTATTTTTGTTTGATTATTTAAGAATAAAATATGGTTATGCTCCATTGGCAAGGTTATAAAAAAACGAACAAAACCTAATAAACATGATAACACCATTAAAAAAATACCTCGCAACTTTTTGTCTGACCAACAAATTATTGTCAAACATAAAATAAAAAAACACGTTAAAATAAGTTGTGGGAAATACTGAAATGAATGAAAAAAGGATGCAACTGCTAATCCTCCAATAAAACAAAAACAAAACGCGAGAAACGTTTTGCTTTTTGAGGAAATGATTTTTAAAAACCCCTCCTTGATGTGCATAATTTCTAAAAATCTTTTGCCTCACCATCCTCAACCACTTTCCACTCGCCACCCATGTCGAGCATCGTTTGCTCGGGCCAATGGTAATACAGTCTCTTAATGCTCAAAATCGCATCATGTATCGGGAAAGCAATTTTTGGTTTAACATGTTTAACATATGCAATTACTTCGGATAATTTTGACCACGGGGCACAGACAGGTAATGCAAGAATTTCTACAGGCTTGCTTGGCACAGTAAGAGCATCACCTGGAAAAAATAATTTTTCTCCAATAAAAAATCCAACATTTTGAATTAGTGGAATTGTCGGAAGGATTTCGGCATGCTCAACTCCACAGGCTTGAACCGAAACATCTTTAACGAGAATTGTCTGATTGTGTTCTAAAACTTGGCAAGAAATATTTTCGACCAATAATTTTTCGGCAACAGATTTATTGGAATAAATAACTGCTTGCGGGTTATTTTGGATAATACTTTTAAGCGAAGCAACATCTAAATGGTCTTGATGTTCATGGCTAATTAAAACTGCATCGATATTTTGTGCATCATTTTGCAAGCTAGAAAAACTGCCGGGATCGATTATGATCCGTGCGTTTTTATCTTCAACAAGCAAACACGAATGGCCAAATTTGGTAATGTTCATAAATGTATGATCTACACGTTTAACACCCCACTGTCATCCTGAAGAAGCGTCGCAGCGACTGAAGGATCCCTCGACACTCACGAACTCAAGGGATTCTTCGGTCGCGCGAGCTTCCTCAGAATGACAGGTCGTGACTAAGTGAGTAAGCCTTAGTATATTAAACTTTAACTTTTGCTTTCACCAATTCAATAAGCTTTACCCACTCTTCTTCTGATTGTATAGCCCGACGTGGCAGCATATACATAGTTTTTGGTGTGGCCATCAAAATAATCATATCATCACTTATTCCATAGCGAATAAACACTCCCCACTTCACACTTCCCGTACTCAGATCACTCGAAATTTTTAATTCTTCTTCATTGATATCAAAATCATGCGGTATTTGTAAGAACCGTGATTTCTTGAATAAAAATGCGGTATGTAATTTTACATATACAAAAGGAAAAATTATGTAGAACACACCAAGTATTAGGAAAACAATATCTAGATTTCCTGAATATATTGTTCCACCATTAAGCCAACTACTCAAAATTAACGCTACTAAACCAATTCCAATAATGGGAATAAACCAACGCACCAACCAACCACTTTTGGAAGTTTTGTAAAATAGCTTTTGTGCTTTTTGATAATCTTCAAGAGTATAATTGACGGTAAATTTCATACGAATTTATTAATTTGGTAGCAAATGTTTAACTAAAGCATCGTAAACTGCTCTTTTCTCTGCAAGTTCTGTTTTTACTTCTTGCCTCTTTTTTTCAGCTTCGTTTTCTTGTAGATCAATTGCCATAACCAAAGAAGTATTACTATAAACTAGTCCTTCAATTTCTAAATATGCATCGTTAATAGTGTTAAATTCTTCTGCAGATACAACTGTTTTTAGTTGGCCAATATCTTGGGGCAAAAAACATGTGAATTCATCCCAGCGTTTTTGATAAAATTCTTGCGCTTGTTTCAAAGCATCTGGAAATTCAAGCAATGGAGAACTCATAAGCTGATACACCAGTACAGCCCGCTCACGTGGAGTAGTAAACATTTTACATAAAAAATTTAATTTTTCTTCAATTTCTTGCATCAAATCCGACAACTGCTCTTGCTCTTCCTTAGAAAAATCTTCAGTTAAATGCGTGTATAAATTTGTAGTATGAAAATCAGTGATTATTTTACTATCCACTCCATCTCTCATATAAGCCAGCACTTCGTCTTTAATTACTCTTGCTTTTTTACGCCCCTCATCAGTGGTGCTTAAAAAAGTTTCCAAACTTGGTCTTAAAGTTTTTTTGGAGTTCTCATCATAAAACTCGATAGTGCGAAATGAGTCGTATACCACATTATTCAACCAATGCTGACGCTCATGACGTTTAACTTGTGATTGACCACCCCAGTCTCTAATTGATAAACACTTAACTCTTAAACTAGTACCCAGGTCGAGCGCTTCATGAAAAGTCCCTCCAGATTCTCTATATTTTTCATTTATTTCTTCTTTCCCAAAGCGAAAACGTAAGTGATCCTCTGCTGAAGGGCAATGAACAACAAAGTAGCCATCTTCACGATAGGCCGTAACGGTTTCTTGCGGGTAGATGCCTGTTCGTAAAAAAAACAAATGTCTACCCCAATCTTCAGCCGAAGCATCACTACCAAGTTCCGCTTTTATATCAAGCTCAGCCCTTTTTGCGGAAATCTTTTCATTAACATAACTATTAATTCCTAATCTTAATGCCTCTTTTATTCTTGCATCTTTTTCTATATTCCCGGATGAACAAAATTTTTCAATTAGTCTATTTGCCTCCTCAATACGAATTTTACAATTCTGATCATATTTTAGAATATGCTCATCAGTAAACGCGATGTCTTCAGTTAAAAGCTCCTCAATATTTAACATGAGACAGGCATTTAAATGACTACTCCTTGCTGATTCCAATTCTTTTGAAGTTTCTAAATTTCGAGCTTCCTCTTGTCTATTGTGAAAATAATGCTCCATAAATATTTCTTCTAAACAGATTTTGTTTACTTTTGAGAACGTCTAACTAAATTTTTCTTTAAATTACAATACTAACTAATTTTCCTTTCACATAAATTATTTTCTTTGGCTCTTTGCCATCTAACCATTTTTGTATTTTTTCACTGGCAAGAGCAGCTTGTTTTACGTCTTCTTCGGAAGCTTCGCTTTCAATCACAATAGTGTCGCGCAATTTTCCATTAACTTGAATGGCCAATTCCATTTCTGCAGATTGAATAAGATCGGGGTTGTATTTAGGCCAGGGGGCAAAATCTAATTGTGTCGTGTTACCTAACACTTCGTACCATAACTCGGAAGCGAGATGGGGGGCAAAAGCATAGAGAAGTTGGATTACTGTGGAATAATGAGTATTAGATATTGCTTCCTGTTTACTCAATTCATTCACCAACACCATAATGCTAGAAATTGCGGTATTAAAACGCATTGTTTCAATATTTCCCGTCACTTTTTTAATTGTTTGATGTAGAACATTATCTACTGTCGACTGCCTATCATCTGTTGTCGTTTTTAATTTTTCTTGCAAACCCCACACTCTGTCCAAAAATCTCTGCATCCCCACCAACCCATTCGTATCCCACTCCACCGCCTGATCAAACGGACCCATGAACATAATATATGTTCGTAGTGCATCGGCGCTAAATTTTTCAATCATTTCATCAGGGTTCACCACATTGCCACGGCTTTTACTCATCTTCTCTCCGCCTTTGGCAAGAATCATCCCGTGTGAAGTGCGTTTTTTGTACGGTTCACTCACGGGCACAAGACCGATATCAAACAAAAATTGATTCCAAAAACGTGAATACAAAAGATGCAACACGGTGTGCTCCATGCCGCCATTGTACCAATCAACAGGTAGCCAATGATTTAATTTTTCTCGTGAGGCAAATTCTTTATCATTGTGTGGATCTATATATCGTAAAAAATACCAACTCGAACCAGCCCAATTTGGCATCGTATCTGTTTCGCGTCTGGCCGGCCCGCCACACTGAGGACATTTAGTATTCACCCAATCTTCTATTTTAGAAAGTGGCGATTCACCCGTATCCGTTGGTTCATATTTTTCTACAGGTGGAAGTTTGAGTGGTAGTTCAGTTTCTGGAAGTGGAATCCAACCAGGGTTAAGATTTTCACCCACACTTACTCCATTATTCTTACTTCTTAATTCATGATTCTTGGCACAAGCCTCGCAATACACGAGTGGAATGGGCTCTCCCCAATAACGCTGCCGAGAAAAAACCCAGTCTCGCAATTTAAACTGCACTTTTCGATTTCCGAAATTATTTTTTTCGAGCCAAGCAATAATTTTTTCAGTTGCTTCTTCAATAGTTAAATCATTCAAAAAATCTGAATTACAAATTATTCCTTCGTCAGTCATGGCAGTTGGGTGCAAAAATTGCTGCCAAATATATGGGCCATCAATCACGTTGATAGTTCTAGCAACATCTTGCTCTGGAACCCACATTGCCTCATGTTTCTTTTTTTCCTCTTCGGTCACTGCTGTTTGGTTTTTTCCATCAGTTTCAAAATACAATACCGAAACTTCGGAGTAACGATTTTGATCTTTGTGACCCGCAAAATATTCACTATGCACAGCAAGTGGCAATTGTTTAATAAATTTCACTTCTTCTAAACCAGTTTCTTCTTTCAGTTCGCGGAGAGCTGACTCTACTGCGTCTTCACCATCTTCTACTCCACCGAGTATAAATGTGTTCGGAAAACTTCCATCGGTGCGCTGATTAGAATTCCATTTGAGCATGAGAATTGCGCCATCAGTTGTGCGCCGCACAATCGCGTGAATAGTTTTGCGGCGAATTGTTGGTTTGTCCGCACGCGGTGGGTTAGCAGTTTCTACAAAATGCTTAGCTACCACAGGCTTAATTGGTAAATTGAATTTTTGTGCAAACGCAAAATCGCGCTCATCGTGAGCGGGCACTGCCATAATTGCTCCCGTGCCATAACCAGACAACACATAATCGGCCACAAACAGGGGCATCTCTTCACCAGTGATCGGGTGGATTACTTTCACCCCTTTTATTTCTACACCCGTTTTTTCTTTACCCTCGGCGGTGCGTTCAATATCGGTTTTATTTTTTACACTCGCGAGATATTTTTTTACTTCTTCTTTATTTTCCAAAACATTATGCTGGTCGTCGGTGGCGAGTGTAACCCACAGATGCTCGGGAGACAAAACTAAATACGTAACACCAAACAAAGTATCTGGCCGGGTAGTAAAAACTTTCAGATGTGCGGCTTTGCCAGCAGGGTCGCGGCGCTCATTATCTTTGGGGTTTAATTTAAAATCCAAATAAAAATCAATTTCCGCACCTTCACTTTTGCCGATCCAATTTTCTTGTTGAGTTCTGGCTTGCGGAATATAATCTACCTCTTTTAAACCTTCCAATAATTTATCGGCATATTTGGTAATAGCAAGCATCCATTGTTCTTTGTTTTTTTGCTCCACCTCTGTACCGCAACGCTCACAACATCCTTGTACCACTTCTTCATTGGCCAAACCAATTTTATCTTTGGGACACCAATTGATAGGCTGATTTTTTTTGTAAGCCAAACCATGTTTAAAAAGTTGCAAAAAAATCCACTGCGTCCATTTGTAATATTCCGGATCAGTACTATCAACCTGCCGCGACCAATCAAAACTCAAACCAAGACTCTTCATTTGCTTAGTAAAAGTTGCAATATTTTCTTGGGTCACCTCTTCTGGAGGGCGACCTGTTTTAATGGCAAAATTTTCGGTGGGCAAACCAAAAGCATCAAAACCCATAGGATAAAGCACATTAAAACCTTCCATTCTTCGTTTGCGCGCTACCACATCCATGGCTGTAAATGGCCGTACATGCCCCACATGCAAACCCGCACCAGATGGATAAGGAAACTCAACTAACGGATAAAATTTTGGCTTATCAGAATTATCACTTGCCTCAAAAACATGGCTTTCTGCCCATTTTTTCTGCCATTTACTTTCGATTTTCTTAGCATCGTATTTCTTCATATCTTTTCTACAAAAATAATTTATTGTTTAAACTAAGCAATAATATAGGTAGTCTAATGAAATGTGAGGTAAAAATCAAGGTTAAAATTTGATCAAACAAAAACGCCACACTAAGGTGGCGAACTACGCATTGGAACACAAATGATCTCCTATTTACACTTGAAATTTAAAGAAACATATTCTGCTGGGGTATCAACATATATACGACCTGCATCATTATCGAGGGCATACCGCGTCACCCCCTCGACTCCAAAACCGAAATTATCTCGGCAAGGTATCGTCTGACGCAGGTTTTTACACGCAACACGCAAATCATAATAGGGGAAGTTCGGAGGCCTGATAGCAATAAATTTTGAGCCACTCTCATTAAATAATTCGCAATAACCAACTTGAAACCTTCTAAAACCATCCTCTCCTGCTTTTTGGTTGAAATAGCGTACTGCTGAATACCCACCAGCACATCCAGAAAGTTGTGACACCAGCGCCAAGGTCAGAACCAAACCAAGACAAATCTGCGTTGCGTACGTTTTCATGTGTGCCTCTTTGTTTAGGGAGAGCTATATTCTTAATCATTGTTGCAGAATTGTCAAGATAGTGCTGAAGATGATGATAGAGCATATAAACACAAAGATCACCGGGATGGTGATCATTTTTTTGAAGGACAAATTTTTCTTGGCCTTAGTTAGGAAAAGTAGCACATGTTGAGTACATACTTACCAAAGTACCTAGAGCAGTGCTTTGAAAAGTAAAATCAAAGTAAACTCTCTTACGGTTACTATCTCCCAAGAGACTGAAAAACGAAAACTCATTCACCATGCGACCCCCCTCGCCCTCACCAGTGGCCACAAAAATAGGCTGCTGACCCGTTGGGCAGACAAACCCTTTTCCAGTGTACTCATAGTTAGGAATGGGAAATGTAAACAAGTAGAGCGTGCCACCAGAAACCGGATCGATGCGCAGATCGAAGAATGCGATCGGCTTTCCACCTACCATTTCGACCCGCATCGAATTTGGAAAATCATACACACTATCTTTTTTCATTAAATTGCTACTACTTCCTGTGACCACCGATACACACCCCGGCAAAAGCAACGTCCACACCACCAACAGCATCCGGTAGAACATTCTCCAAACTCTCCCTTGTGTCTTCATGGCATTCTCCTTGCTTTTATGGGTTAAGGAACTGGTTAAACCTACTTACATAATAAGCTTATGTCAAGATATTCTTAGCATATGTTAAGTAAGGATACTTTGACTTTATTTAGCAAACAAACTCTTCAGAATAAAAACACTTGCTGCATGAAAATAGCTAAAAACACAAAGATCACCGGGATGGTGATCGTTTTTTGGAAAAACAAATTTTTGTTGGCTTTAGTTAGGCAGGGCGACACATCTTGCGTACATGCTTGCCAAAGTACCCTCACGGATGCCATTAAAAAAATTAAAATAAACCTTCTTGCGATTACTCTCTCCCTCGACAGGAAGGAATAAATACGTATCCGCCGTACGATCTCTCCCATCCTCGCTCATCGCCATAAAAGTAGGCCGCTGGCCCGCCGGGCAGACAAACCCTTTTCCGTTGTGCTCATAATTGAGAATGGGAAACGTGAACGAGTAAAACACACCGTTAGAAACTGGATCAA
>CAYUTM010000001.1:9872-27116 GCA_964447755.1 uncultured Gammaproteobacteria bacterium | reverse complement strand
AGGTATCCGCCTACCGTTTCGATCTTCATCGAATTTGGAAAAAGGTACATCTCTCCTTTTTTCATCAAATTATTACCACTTCCTGTGGCAATCGAGACACACCCCGGCAAAAGCAATATCCACACCACCAACAACATCCGGCAGAACATTCTCCAAGCTCGCTCCTGTGTCTTCATGGCATTCTCCTTGCTTTTCTGAGTTGAGGAACCGATTAAACCTACTTTAAAAATAGGTTTACGTCAAGATATTTTTGGTATATGCGAAAAAGCATTCTTGCTTTACCTTGGCCAAAAAAATCTCATAAAAATAGGCGATCCTAGTATAAAAAACCCAGAAACACAAAGACCACCTTAATGGTGGTCAATTTTTAAACAAAACTCAGACTACTTCTTCTCTTCTTTCATACAATACAAAGCCAAAAGCACTTCTTGCCCCACCCTGCCCGAATTAAAAGGAAAAGAAAATTTTACGATATCCCTATTACTACCCTCAAGTGAAACTTTTGGCGTTAGCATATCTTCAAACCTTGTTTGCATGCCACCACCAGCATCTGCCAAGGCAACGACGGGAATCCAGAATTCTTGCTTTGGGCAATAATAAGTAAAGAACTTGTTTCCAGAATTTTCATTACACAAAATGCCATACACCACTACACCATCTTCCATTTTCTTCTGACCCACATGAAGAAAAGCTGTGGCCCAGCCGTGCTGAAACTTATCAATTTGCATACACCCACTCACAATATGTGAACCGGTTAGCATGTTATGGTTTTGATGCAAACTCTCCACTTGTCCGGCCGTAACCTGACCTGCGCCGCTAAGAAAACTCTGGCTGCAAGCCGATACGCTCATGAGCAGATGTGCCCAAAAAAGCGCGCCCAGAAGCTGATAAACTGCCTTTCTTAAAAACATGGTGCTCTCCTTGCAAGATTTTCGGTTGAAAGACCCTGCTGAGACTATGGTAAAAGCAAGATTCTGTCAATAATTCTTAGGAATATTCTTTCAAGAATCGTTTAAAAAACAAACACCACGCAAAACGTGGTGGAAAAAATCTGTACAATTTCTATTGTTCCTTACAGTAAAATTTTACCCAAACTGCCGGCTGGTTAAAACCAGGAGTGGTGATGTATGCTCTGCCACGGTCGGTGTCTACTCGGTATGTGGACTCGTATGTTTCCATTTTAAAATTCGGACTACAGGAAATCGCTCTTCTAAACCCAGAGCATTCTATTTGAACATGCGAACTACTCATATTATAGCCCAGCATAAAATATGGCCCCACCCCACTTTCTTCAAATAAGCCACAGTAAACCTGAAACACATTTTCGTTGCCCATTATAGTTCCACTTGTTAGCAATGGAAAACTACACCCAAACGCTTGCGCAAGACAGAGCATTAGCGGAATCATCGTCAACCATTTCGTCTTTTGCTTGCTCATCGCACACCTTCCTTTCTTTTAAGGGAAGTTAACATTACAGCATGATGAAAAACAAATCAAGAAACAAAGATGAATAAAATTAAACCATTCGCACAAAAGCATGTAATTTCAAAACAACTTATAATTGGTTCATACAGAAAACACCACGAAATTCGTGGTGAGAAACTACGTCTAAAAAACTTCCGTAGCACAGTATATACGCACCCAAGCAAAGACTTTTACCTCAGAACTAAGATATACGCGATACGAACTGCGATAAACTTGATAGCCAGGAGGAAAAATTTCCATTCTTATTTTAGAGCCGCACGAAACAACATATGCCTTATTTCCACACTGCACTTCAACACGATCATGCACGGTGTCGTAAAAAGCGACGAAATATGGTCTTTTTTTATCATCATACAATTGGCATAAAAGTTGCCACATATTTTCGGTTGATACGGCTTTTTCTGATTTTTCAACTATTTTCAATACTTGGCTACAAGCCATTGTTTGCACAAAAAACAAGACGCCTATAATCCTTACTAATACTCGCTTCGACGTATTCATTTTTTCTCCTTTTGGGTAACGTGGAATAAACACTATGCTATTTTCTACTAGTAAGCAAGCTTTTTGAGTATTTTTTAAAACTGGCACCGCTCGCAAAAATGAGTGCCTCTTCCAGCAATTTTCTTTTTTTTAATCAGAACTTTTTCATCTCTACAGCGTAAACAAATTTTTCCTTTACGACCATACACCTGCAAACATTCTAAAAAATTACCTTTTTTACCATCACCATCAACATAATTATTAAATGTTGTGCCCCGTAACACAACTGCTTTTCTTAAAATTTTATCTGTGCATGAATATAGTTTTTCGATCTCATCTACAGTAAGTGATACAGTACTTCTCTCAGGTAAAACCCCTGCGGCAAAGCAGATTTCATCAGCGTAGATATTTCCAATACCTGCTATCAAAGACTGATTCATCAGAAGCGCCTTCAGCTTCATTTTTTTTGTTCTTATTATCTTCGAAAAATTGCTCAAAGTAAAAGTATCTTTAAGAGGTTCTATACCAAAACGTGAAATAATTTTTTCCAACTCCTTAACACTCACGAGCTTAATATACCCAAAGCCGCGCATGTCATTAAAAAATAAATTCGACTGATCGGCGAATGTAAAAATCACCCGGGTATGCTTTCCTGGCAAAACACTCTCGTGCGCAGAAAAACTATGACCACCCATTATAATTTTTTTACGCAATTGGTACACTAGCTGACCCGTCATTTTAAGGTGAACCAACATATACTGTTTGGATTTTTGCAAAACAAAAACTAACAGTTTCCCATAACGTTCAATTTCTTGAAAAGAACTACTCTTAATATTTTTCTCAAATTCAACCACCTCTTTTTTACTCAACTTTGTTTTTAATATTTCTAACTGGATAATTTTTTTACCCAATAATTTTTGTCGCAAATCCTGGCGAACTGTTTCCACTTCTGGTAGTTCCGGCATAAACGTATGTTTAAATACAATTGATACCACTTCTAACATTTCACAAAAAAACCATAGCACACTTTTCACAAACTGAATGGAAAATATACCATAAAACACAAAACATACACTAATTTTGAATCCAATACAAGGGAAACATGGTTGGTGCCGAAGGTATGCATTTATGGCAAATCGACAAAATCCGAAGATTTCCATCCGGATCGATTATTGTAAATCATAGAAAATAATGTAAAAAAACAACCCGGGCACAAAATAACCAGGGTTGTTTTTTGTTGTATGTCGGACCAAATCTACTACTTCTTTTCACTTCTCAGAATTCTTCTTACCACCAACAACACAATCAGAGCGGCAGCCCCCCAAATCGGTAAGAAGATAACAATATAAATAAATGCATTAACAACCGCTTTACCAACTTCCACCAAACCACGTAGCGCATCTTTCAAAACCACAATCGGCTTCCAGCTATCGGAATCATTATTTACCACGGGTAGTGCAGCAGGATCGGTAGAAAGGTTGATTGTCACACTCGACATCTCCGCGCTTTCTTTCAAAAACTTCATACGACCCTGAATACTTTCGATTTGTCCTCTCACTTGTGTAAGCTGGTTTTGTACTGCCAGAACATCACTAATCGAACCAGCTCGTTTCATAATTTCCAAAAATTGCCCTTCGGCAGCACGTAAATTTTTTAACTGCGAATCAAGGTCTACATACTCAGCTGTTACATCTTGGCCAGTGGTATTTTCACTTACTACTTCTCCAAAATTTTTAAATGTTCCCAAACCAGATTCATACTCGGTAGATGGAATGCGAACTACAATGGTGCCATATGGCGCAGAACCAGATTTATATGTATTGCTTTGCACTACAAAACCACCAATTTTCTCTGCATAGTTTTTAATTTTTTCCAAAGTGCCTGGCACATCTTTTACCACTAAAGAAATTGTTCCCGTTTTAATTACCAAGCGAGGTGTTGTTTTGTTATCAACGGTTGCAGCCGCAACAACTGGCAGCATGTTTTCTGCGTTCACACCGCTCGGTATCTCAGCCATTTTTTGGTTCGAAAGGCCGATATCACGCGCTGCAAAACCATCTCCAGCAGAATAATATCCCGGGCTAGCAGTAGACAATTGCAGGCTACGTATATCTCTATTGTAAATAAAAATTCCTGAAACTATTACAAAAAACAAAATTATTCCCACAATGAGAAATACTTTACTATTTCTTTGCATACTCTAGTATTAAAATTAAAAACACTTTTAAATATGCTTTTCAATAATTTCTTTGAGTTTTTCTTTTTGCGTTCCACCAACAAATTGATCAACTTGTTTTCCACCTTTGAAGAGAATAAAAGTTGGGATGCTCATTACATTGTAATCACCTGGAACTTTCTCATTTTCATCAACATTGCATTTACCAATCACCATATTTTTTCCTTCATACTCTTTTGCCAAATCTTCCACAATCGGCCCCATCATTTGGCATGGTCCACACCATGGTGCCCAAAAATCTACAAACACCAACTTATCTGATTTTAAAACTTCGCCATCAAAATTTGCATCAGTAAATATTTTTTCCATATGTTACATTTTTTAATTTTAATTCAATACAAGTTTCCTCTCCTTCTTTTCTTCCTTGTATGCCTCTAGTATATCACCTTCTTCTAATTTTAGCTTGCCACTAAATTCTACCCCACACTCTGTTCCACCTGGAATTTCTTTCGCCTCTTGCTTGCCCGTTTGTAATTTAGTTAGTTTGCCAATACCAATAATTTCATTTCTTCGCTTAACTCGAACTTTACAATCTTTTATCAATTTACCAGATTCTACACGTCCACCCACGATCATGGTATTTTTTCCAGATCGAAAAATTGCGACGAGTTTGAAATTACCAAGTTCCGTAGTGATAAGTTCTGGGTTCAACATCTTTTCCAACTCATCCTTAACTTTGTCAATTAAATCATAAATTACTCGATATTCCTCGTAGCGAATCTGATTGGTCTGAATCATTTCATGTGCAACTGGTGTAGAAGTGACGTTAAAGCCAAAAATAAGTGCGCCCGCTGTTTGGGCCAAAGAAACATCGTCAGCCATAATATTTCCCAAACCTTTACCTATAACTTTTACACTTGCTTCATCATTTTTAATTCTTTCCAAAGAACCAATCACTGCTTCAAGCGAACCAAGAGTATCTGCTTTTACCACTACACACAATGTCTTTTTACCTTCTTCATCACTATTCGAAGCAGAAACAACTGGTGACGAAGTACTATCAACACCTGTTTGCTGCACACGCTTAGCCTTCACATCAACTGCCTGAGCCGTTGAAAGGTTGCTTAAGTCTAGAATGTCTCCAACGCGCGGAGAAACCTTAAAACCCAAAATACGAGCTGGAGTGCTTGGCAAAGCCTCTTTCAACACTTCACCACGATAATTCTTAAGAACTCGAACTTTTCCATAAATCTCACCATTTACAACTAAGGGGTCATTAACTCGCAAGGTACCTGTTTGCACCAAAATTGTAACAACAGGACCTTCACCTTTATCAACACGAGCTTCAATTACTGTACCTGCAGCAGGTCTAGCTGGATTAGACTTGATTGATTCTTGGTTAAGATCAGCAACAATAAGGAGTGTGTCCAAAAGATTACTAATATTAAGATTTTTCTTCGCAGATATTTCTACCATTGGCACGTCTCCTCCCCAGGTATCTGGAATTAAATTATGCTGAGACAGCTCGTTACGAACCCGCTCCACATCTGCTCCAGGTTTATCGATTTTGTTTATTGCTACTACTACAGGAAGTTTCGCAGCTTTTATAATATTTATTGCTTCAATAGTTTGTGGTTTTATTCCATCATCAGCCGCTACCACCAAAATTGCAATGTCGGCAACCTTGGCACCACGACTACGCATAACTGTAAAAGCCTCGTGCCCAGGTGTGTCAATAAAGGTGAGAGGACTTTTTTGCTGTGTTTGTTGATTTATCCATACCACCTGATACGCACCAATATGCTGTGTTATACCACCAGCTTCTCCGCTTGCCACGTCGGCACTACGAATACAATCTAGAAGGGTTGTTTTACCGTGATCAACGTGCCCCATAACCACAATTACTGGTGGGCGAGGCGAAACCGCATCCTCAAGAGATAAAGCCAAATTTTCAACATGAATATTAGTAGCACCATCATCAGCCGTATCCATCTCTAGCTGCACCTTGAAACCAAGCTCCTCAGCCACCAACACCGCTGTATCATGATCAATATTTTCATTTTGATTAGCCAAAATACCATTTTTCATCAATTCAACAATTAACTTATTTACTGGCAAAGCTAAACGACCCGCTAAATCGCGCACCGTAAGCATGCGGGGAATTTTAACCTCAACTCCCGTTGCTCGTCGCAACTCTTTTTCTTTTTCTTTTTCTTTTTCTTTTTCTTGACGATCTCTTTGCTCAAGAACAAATTTAATTCGTCTCCATTCACGTTGAATTTGTTGAGCAACACGATCGTCAACTTTTACTGCTTTTACACCAATATCAAAACCAAACTCAGGCAAAATTTGCAGAAGTTTTTGCGGATGAATGCGAAGTTGTCGTGCTAATTCTGAAACGTTCATATAATCAAAAATAGTCAATAGTATGCTCTGGAGTATAAACCAAACATAGTGATCCGTCAATTAAATAAAGCAAAATTGACACCCCTACATTGTGTGTGATATGGTGCTGATACTTAACAATTAAAGAATGAATGAGAAAGTTTTGGCTGAAAAACAATGTGCATACAGAAATTTAAATTTGATTACTATTTTTATATAAAGCAAATCCTATAAAAACATGATTATGGTAAAACCAACAATTTTCTTCTAAAAGGCACCGCATAGAAAGTGTTGGAATTCACACATCACAATATCGATTCGTAAACTATTCAGCCTATCCAAAAACGAATCTCAATCATGTTCGGTAATCACTCCACTTATTTTTCTCCACAGCATAGCACCCATTTTTCAACCCACAAAAAAATGCTTTCCTCATAATCATTCATGAGGTTTTTTTTATGAATATAATTTTAGCCATTTTAATAGTTCTCGCTAGTCTCGGCGGGGGTGTTTTACTTGGATACATTTTAAGAAAAAAAATTGCCCAAGCCGAAGCAAATTCGCTAGAAGCAAGAGCGGAAAAACTACTAATTGAAGCGAAAAATAAACAACAAGAATTTCTTTTAGCTGCCAAAGAAAAAGCGAGTCAGATCATTGACGAAGCAAAACGAGAAGAAAAACAACTCCGAAATGAATTACGATCAATTCAAGAACGCCTAGAGAGAAGGGAAAGCACTTTTGACCAAAAATTACTTGAAGTTCAGGACAAAGAACAAAAAATACAGGAAAAAATAGATCGAGTTAAGCAAATTAAAGAAGAAGTAGAAAAAACAAAACTAGCTCAACAGCAAAAACTACAAGAAATTGGTTCATTAACCAAAGATGAGGCAAAACTACAATTAATGACCTTAGTTGAAGAAGAAAGCAAAAATGACTTAATGAGCCGCATTATTAAACTTGAAAAAGAATCAATCGAGGTATTTGACGACAAAGCCAAGCACATTATTGCTGACGCAATTCAACGCTGCGCCTCTTCTCATGCCGCCGAAACCACAGCTACTGTAGTAACTCTACCAAGCGAAGAAATGAAAGGCCGTATTATTGGTAAAGAAGGAAGAAATATTAAAACAATTGAAAAACTAACTGGTTGTGAACTTATTATCGACGAAACACCTGAGTCAATTGTGATTTCAGGTTTTTCGCCAATTCGTCGCGAAGTTGCTCGTATCGCTCTAGAAAAACTTATTGCCGACGGACGCATTCAACCAGCACGCATTGAAGAATTTGTAGAGCGCGCCAAACAAGAACTATCCTTAGAAATAAAAAAAGCCGGCGAAGAAGCCTTGTACAAAATGGGAATTACTGGAATTGACCCAAAACTTGTAACTATTGTTGGGCGTCTTAAATACCGCACTAGTTATGGTCAAAATATTATGAACCATTCTACCGAAGTGGGATATTTAGCAGCGTTAATTGCTGCAGAACTTGGACTAGATGAAGCAAAGGCTAAAAAATGTGGTTTTTTTCATGACGTAGGAAAATCTGTTGACCAAGAAACACAAGGCTCTCACCCAGAAATCGGCTACATGATTCTAAAAAAATTCAACATGGATGAAGATGTATGCCAAGCCGCACTTACGCATCATCAAGACAAAACCTATAATATTTACTCTTCTGTAGCTAAGGCTGCTGATGCTATTTCAGGCGCGCGTGTTGGCGCCCGTCGAGATACATACGAACAGTATATAACTCGCCTAGAAGATCTTGAAAAAACTGCTGGGGCTTTCACCGGCATTGATAAAGTCTATGCCATCCAAGCCGGAAGAGAGGTACGCGTTTTTGTTAAACCTAGCGAAGTAGATGATTACGCCGCTTATCAGTTGGCCAAAGACATTGCCCACAAAATTGAGCAAGAATTAAAATACCCAGGAGAAATTAGAGTTTCAGTAATTCGAGAAACTCGTGTTATTGAATACGCTCGATAATTTACTGTGGACAAATTAAAGTGCTAATTATAGCAAAAAAAATATTTCTATGCTATACTAAAAAAGCTGTACTAATCGTTTAACTGCACTTATGTTCAAAAAAATTCTTAACGGAAAGGGGGTGACAATATGAACAAAGCAGAACTATCACAGAATCTAGCAGAAAAACTTAACATTCCAAAAAACCAAGCCGAAGACATGATCAACACTCTTCTTGAGGTGATTACTACGTCACTCAAAAATGGAGACGAGGTTGTTTTAACAGGTTTTGGAGCTTTCAGCGTTAAATTACGCGCAGCTCGTACAGGTGTTAACCCACAAAACCCAACACAAAAAATTAATATTCCAGCAGTAAAAGTTCCTAAATTTAAAGCTGGCAAAGCTCTTAAAGACGAACTTAAGAAACAATCGGCATCATAAGATATACCAAAAAAACCTTTTTCTGTTATAAAAGAAAAAGGTTTTTGGTTTTTAAAGACAATCTTGACAAATTATCATTTAACATGGTAGAGTAATTTTACTAAAAGCTACTAGTTTTATCAGATTTTAAATGTATGAAAGAAACTCTATTTAATATTTTGCAAATCATTTTAGCAAGCTTACTCATAGTAACCATTCTTCTTCAACAAAAAGGTTCTGGGTTGGGCGGGGTTCTTGGTGGATCTAGCAATGTTTACACCACGAGACGCGGAGTTGATAAAATATTACACTTTACAACAATTTTTTTAGCAATTATTTTCTTCAGCTCTTCTCTTTCTAGACTAATACTATAAAAGAAATCTGCAGCAATAGCGCTTTTTTATTTAACATAAAAAAGTCTACGTTCATAGTTTTCTTTCTCATTAAATCCTAACAACGATCTCATGAAATGGGATACTTTTTTTAGCAGATCTAAAAAGCAAAATACTTCATCATTGTTTCAAGATTTTGATAAAAAACTAATCAAAAATCTTTCTAAAAATGGCTCTATTCCCCGTTGGTCTCAGATGAAATACATCGGAAATTTTTTAAATAGCCAAGAAAAAAAACAAATCACAGGACTCGTCATTATCATGGTGGCAGGACTGCTTACGGCAGCAGCACTTCTTGTAGCAACGCACGCAACCACAATACCAAAAGAGGGTGGTCAATACAGTGAAGCTTTTGTGGGGCAACCGCAATATGTTAACCCGCTGTTCTCTGGGCTTAACGATATCGATGCTGATTTAGTATCTTTAATTTATTCGGGTTTATTTTCCTACGACCAAAACCAGCAGCTTGTACCAGATTTAGCACAAGACGTGACTTCAAGCATTGATAAAAAAACGTACACCATCACTCTTCGAAATAACATACGCTGGTCTGATGGAGAAAAATTTGATGCAGACGATGTGCTCTATACGTTTGAATTGATTCAAAACAGCGAAGCAGCTAGCCCACTGTATACATCTTTTCAGGGTGTGCAAATTCAAAAAGTCAATGATTATGTGGTTCGCTTTATTCTTAAAGATGCCTTTACTCCTTTTTTAAACAGCTTAACGACGGGTATTTTACCAGAACATATCTGGTCACCAATAAGCCAGGGATCGCTTAGCAGTTTAAAACTTGCAGAAAACAACTTGAAACCGATTGGAACGGGTCCTTGGAAATTTGATAAGTTTATTAAAAAGAATGATGGTAGTATACAGGCCTATTATTTAAGTAGAAATGAATTCTATTACGGAAAAAGACCTTATTTGAACACCCTATCTTTTGAATTTTTTGAAGGATGTCAAAAAGCTGTAGACGAAGTACAGAGTCAACATGTTTTAGCAATGAGTTTTATAAACTGCAAAACAAGAAGCGAACTGCAGAAAAAACAACTAACACTTTACGATGTCACTTTACCACAATATACTGCCCTTTTTTTTAACCAAGACGATAACACGGATTTAAAAGACAAAAACCTGCGCCAAGCTTTAGCTTTAGCAACAAACAAAGAGCAAATCATAACAGAAGCATTGGATGGTGCTGGAGCAATAATTGACTCACCAATCTTAGAAGGAAGTGTTGGTTACAACAAAGATTTGCCAAAAACCGCTTATGATATCGAGCAAGCAAACACCCTTTTAGATAAAAAGTGGTCTCGAATACAACCAGAAGAATATTTTAATCTAAGAAAGAAAACGCTCAGTAAACAGTTTAACGATTCTTTAAGAACTGTTTCCTCTAGCCCAACCGATAGTAGCACCTCTTCTATTGCCGAAGGCATTAATGACACTGTGTTATCTACCATCAGAAACGAAATGCCCTCAACCCAAACATTCTACAGAAAAGATAAAAACAACGTACCATTACAACTAACAATTACCACGGTGGAGATACCCGAATATGAAAAAACAGCGAAGGTCATTCGTGAACAATGGCAAGCACTAGGAGTTCAAACCTCAGTCATAGTTGTCAAAAAAAACGACATCAAAAAGGAGCTGCTCAAAAACCATAACTTTGACATTCTTTTATATGGAGAATTAGTAGGTGTTGACTCAGACTTGTTTCCCTTTTGGCACTCTTCTCAGACTATTTACCCGGGGCTTAACCTAGCTCAATTTTCTAACCGTGAAGCAGACAAATTACTTGAAGAAGCCCGTTCGAGTGCGGACAGCCAGAAAAGAGCCGAATTAAACAAACAATTTCAAACAATTTTAGCAACCGAAATTCCGGCCATTTTCTTAAATACACCCACATATACACTTCTTATCAATAAAGATATAAAAGGAGTGCAGATACGCCACCTAGTTCTTCCTTCTGATAGATACAAGTCGATCTCAGATTGGTATACAAAAACTAGTTTTAGATGGAAATAAAGGAGCGGTTTAAAAGCCGTAGTGGCGAAATTGGTAGACGCGCACGCTTCAGAAGCGTGTCCCGGAAACGGGATGGAGGTTCGAGTCCTCTCTTCGGCACGAAAATTCTTTTCTAATATTTTACTTATTTAAATTTAACTAACTCTCACTTAATTTTGATTATGTTTTCCCGAACAACGACATCACAACAAACACCGCGTGCTTTTACACCAAAGCCTAAAACTCACCACACAGGCGCAAAGCCAAACAGATTTAAAAAGACCTTTGTTCACCACACATCGCAGTTTCCAAAAACCACAGCTAATGCAAATCTTTTAGAAAATGCTCCTCCCGGAACTATTCCCGCAGGTGAGCCAAAATTAAAAGTTTCTGTACTAGGAGGGCTTGAAGAAGTTGGAAGAAACTGCACCCTTCTTGAATATGGAGAAGACATAATCTTGATTGATCTTGGTTTGCAATTTCCTGAAGAAGACATGCCTGGAATTGATTATATTATTCCCAATGTAAGTTGCTTAAAAGGAAAGGAAAAAAATATCCGAGGTATTATCATTACGCATGGTCATTATGACCATATCGGAGGAATTCCTCACTTAGTACCTATTTTAGGGTATCCACCTATTTTTGCACTACCTATCACATCGGCCATTATTAAAAAAAGACAGGACGATTATCACGAAGTGAAACCACTTACTGTACAAAGCGTTACTTTAAATGACAAACTAAAACTTGGGTCTTTTGAGGTAGAATTTTTTCACCTGAACCATAATATCCCCGATTCAATGGGTGTTGTAGTAAAAACACCAGAGGGTACTATTATTCATACCGGAGATTGGAAATTTGACTACCAGCCCACAGGTGAACTTCCGGCCGACTTGCAGCGCATTGCTGCAATTGGTAAAGAGGGAGTGTTGGCACTGATGAGTGATAGCACAAACTCTTGGCAACCAGGACATCAAATTTCTGAATCAGAAATTGGTTATACGCTTGAAGAAATTATTACCAAAACCACCAGTCGTATTATTATCGGAACTTTTTCTTCGCTGCTTTCTCGTATTAAGCAAATTATTGAGACTTCGGAAAAATGTGGGAAGGTGGTAGCGCTTAGTGGTTTTAGCATGAAAAGCAACATCGAAATTGCTAAAGAGTTGGGATACATGAAATTTAACTTAAAAACCATTATTGATATTCGCCAAATTGATAACTATCCTCCAGAAAAAGTTGTAATTATTTGTACAGGAGCTCAAGGAGAAAAAAATGCCTCACTAATGCGAATTGCCAATGGAGAACATCGCGATATCAAACTTATTCCTGGAGATACGGTAGTGTTTTCATCATCCGTTATACCGGGAAACGAACGAACAGTGCAGCGCTTACAAGACACACTTTACAGAAAAGGGGCGCAGGTGATTCATTCTCAAATGATGGATGTGCACGCTGGAGGACATGCTAAGTCTGAAGATGTAAAATTAATGTTACTGCTTCTTGCTCCAAAATATTTCATACCAATACACGGCAATCACTTCATGTTGCATCTAAACGCCAAAAACGCCTCAGATTTGGGAATGAAAAAAGAAAATATTTTTATTGCCGACAATGGACAAATCATGGAATTTAAAAGTGGCCAAGGTTCATTAACCCAACAAAAACTTGCTGCCGATTATGTATTCGTGGACGGTTTGGGTGTAAGCGATGAGACCAATGTGGTAGTACGTGATCGCCAGGTTTTAGCAGAAGATGGCATGGTAGTAATAATTGCTACTGTAGACAGCAAAACCGGTCGCCTTATTCAAAATCCAGATATCATCTCTCGAGGCTTTGTATTTTTGAAATCACACAAAGAACTTATTGAAGACTTGCGACAACGTGTTAAAAAAATAGTTATTGAATCCGATCCACTTTCTTGGGCCGATACCAATTACATCCGCAACAAAATTCGTGACAATGTTGGACAATTCTTGTTTACCAAAACAGAAAAAAGACCAATGGTTTTACCGGTGGTAATCGAAGTATAATAAATAAAATAAGATTATCAACAAAAAATAAAAAACAGACTCGTAGATATGAGCCTGTTTTTTATGCAGGCAAAAAATGTATGTGATTACATAAAAATATTTTTGTTTTAACTTTCAACTTAATTAAAAGTTAAAACGAAACGCCGGCGAATAGTTCGTTCAACCGGCGGCATGAGAATTTTTTTTGCGAGACTATTTCTCAAAGTCTTGGAGGTGCGAGCAGGGCTGCCTGCCTACATGATTCTGAACCCACCCTCACGAATCTCAGGATCACTGATGTCCGGGAGATGCAGCTCCACCCGACGCAGAACGTTCAGCACAGCCACCGCCTCCTCCCTGGAATAAACAACCTCCTCGTCGACGAGGGGCATAATTCCGGCGGGGATCCTGATGCGATACACCGCCTGGTCCTCCAGACTTGGCGATGAGCTGCGCATATCCTTTATCTGGATGAGGTGCACCCAGACCTCCTGGGTGTAGGGAAGCTTGCCCACCTCCTCTTTGAGCCAGCTCATGAAAGAGGCTAGCAAATTAGCCCTGTTATCCGCAGCATAGCGCTCGGCCTTGGAGGCCGAATTCTCCACCCAACGCAGGGTTGGCAGCGGATCCTTACGGACAAGGCACAGGGCATTCAAGCCCCTGTCCCACCAGAGGCCGTACTTGGAAGCAACCGCTGCCACGAAATCCTCCCTCCACCCAGGCAGAAAGAGGTCGCTCAGCGACTCTCGGGTCAACCTCTCCGCCTCACGACCAGCGGCATCAATGACGGCGATGGCGGGCCTGGTTTCTTCATTCAATCGTAGCAAATCCCCCATTCTCTTCTTCCACTCATCCACCAAAATATCGAAACGGTCCTCTTCTTCTTTTGTCGCCACGGTGGCTCCTTCCTGGGCAAACATACGCTGCCCCTTTGTGGTTTTCAGGAGAACTTCTCCCCTTTTCTAGGCTTACATACATAAGCATAAAAAAGGAAAGTAGTTACTAATTTTACTAAATTAACCTGTTTTTTCCATCAAAAACAACTTGTCACTCTAGTAAAAAATAGCTAATTTGTCAAGGAAACAACTTGGCTCACCTTAGCTAAAATATAAATTTTTGCGCATTCCTGGTATACTATAAACACACTATTGAAACTTAAAATTACTACTTATGGCTACCAAGCCTTTCATCTCTTTTTACGGCATTTGGCCTGAAATGCAAAAATATCTAATTTCAATTAGCGCAAGCTTACCAATTAGTATACAATCACAAAAATTAACCTTGCAAAATCTCGACCCAAAAACTACCATTTTAGCTACTTTTGTAGAAACTCCTATTGATAAAGAAGTAATTTCCTCTCTCCCCAACTTAAAAATGATTGCGGCCATGAGCACCGGATTTGATCATATCGATTTAGCAGCGGCCAAAGAGAAAAACATTGTGGTGTGCAATGTGCCAAGCTACGGCGAAGTTACCGTGGCCGAGCACACCATGGCACTCATGCTTGCCTTAAGTCGCAAAATATTTGCTTCGGTGAAAAAAGTAAAAGAAGGATCATATGATTTTCACGGACTACGCGGCATTGATTTACAAGGTAAAACCTTAGGAGTTGTTGGCACAGGCAAAATCGGTGTTCAGGTGATAAAGCGTGCCACGGCCTTTGATATGAAAGTTGTGGCTTACGATCCTTTTCCAAACAAACTTGCGGAACGTGAATTTGATTTTTCTTACGTAACTTTGGATAAACTTTTGAGCACCGCAGATTTTATCACCCTTCACGTACCTCTACTTCCTACCACCCATCATCTTATCAATAAAAATAACATCCCCAAAATCAGACAAGGAGCCTACTTAATTAATACAGCTCGAGGTGGACTCGTTGACCCCGCAGCACTGCTAGAGGCTTTAAAAAGCGAGCGGCTAGCCGGCGCAGCCCTCGATGTATTAGAAGATGAAAACTTGATTGAGGACGAAGAACAAATAATCCAGGGAAAACCAACCCTAGAACAGCTCAAAACAAACGCCATCAACAAAATGCTTATTGAACACCCAAATACCATAATTACCCCCCACAACGCCTTCAACAGCATCGAAGCTTTGCAAAGGATAGTGGATGTGACTGTTGAGAATATTAGGGGTTTTTGCGGAGGAAAAGCACAAAACATCGTTGGAATGCCTAAATCTTAATGTCTAATGTCAAATAAAATGTCTAATACCCAAAATTTTTGTGTAAAACCTGGGCTTTTTTGTATTGACTTATAGTTTGGATATGATAATCTATTTGACATTAGCCCGCCTAGACAGATGTCTACCTGGGCAGGAAATTAGGATTTAGAAATTTAGATATTTGGCCCCATCGTCTAGTGGCTAGGACACCACGCTTTCAATGTGGTAACACGGGTTCGATTCCCGTTGGGGCTACGAAAAAGAAAAAACGAGTAATATGCTCGTTTTTTCTTTTATTTTAAATAAAGATGACCTCCTTTACAGCTCAATATTTTTGAAATACTTGAAACAACACGCCAATTTTGCGCCCGTCCTGTGCCTAAAACGGAGAGAGCTTTCCTCTACAAGAGAGCCAAAACAACGACTTCTCAACTGTTTCCCTTGTAAAAATGGATAAAAAATATTGATTAGGTGTATAATATAAACATACTTAATCTTTAACTTTAAAATTCTATGACACTTCCAACGAACAACCCTTCAGGAGGAAAAAAACAAGTTATTATTTTTAGTATTTTGGGCGGGATAATTATTGTGGGGGGATTAGTAACTTTTTTAATGTTTAACATAGTAAAAAATAAATTTGAAGGTACCTTACAGGTAGATGACTCTGAATTCATAGCTCAAAAATGTAGTTCGGGAAATGCTTTGGGCTTCTCTGGAATTGAACTTGCTGATGCTGGCGGCCGCCGTATACGCGCTATCTCTGATCCAATTAGTGCAGAGGCAAAAGTTGCTCTTTTTAACCCAGCACAGACAGCGGTAGAACTAGGGCCTTGTGCTAAGTTAGAAATGTATCCTCAAAATAGTACGGTAAATGGTACTAAAAATCAGCAAGGTACTGTTACATTTTCATGCACAAACGGACAGCATAAGATTGCTGGCACAATGCAATTTAAAAATTGCCACTAATTACTTTAAATCAACAGTTACAAGGATTTATAGAAAAGTTTATGAAACATTGGTATTGGGGACGACCATGAGTATGACCTACTACGAAACGCAACACGTCTAGATTTAGTTCTAGACGTGAATTTTTTTTAAACAGAGACTATAATTTAAAGAATTAATTTTAAATTTGTTGTTTCTTGTCATTCGTTTTTTTATGGTCTGAGAATTAAAACACAAAACCCTCTACTATGAAAGTGAGGGCTAACACAAAATTTTCTACATTCTTATCTTTAACATTCGTCGTATTTTGCAGGTGGGGCCGGAGCAGGCTTTGCGGGTTCAGGAAGCGGTTAATGTTTTTCAAAAAAAGAAAAGCTCTCGAACTAACAAGTTGGAGAGCTGAAGCACTTCTAAGAAACCCCCTATTCACCCGAAGGTGGATCTGCGGGTGGGGGCGGAGATTGCGCTGGGGCAGCTGGTGGTGGGGGGGGTGTAGGTACTACTCCATCTGGAAAATTGTTATTCGTGGGTAGTGTGGCGGGTTTACCACCCGAAGTATCAAGTTCGCCAGTTGAGTCTCGGTGTGTTGGAGCCTCAACCGGAGGCTCATCGCCCTTTACCCCACCCGGACAAGTAAATGAAGCACCACTTGCCAAAATACCTGTTGAAATAAGCAGAAAGAAAAATTTGTGAAAACGCTCAATAACTTTATTCCAAAATTTTCTGCTATCTTGGTTACTTTTCATTTAAGCACCTCCATTTTCTTAACGAGATATACCACAATCTAAAGAATTTGTAAAGCAGTA
>CAYUTM010000001.1:0-9862 GCA_964447755.1 uncultured Gammaproteobacteria bacterium | reverse complement strand
TAGCCCACCAACAGCTCCTGTTCGTTGACACACCAGCTTCAATAACCTAAACTAGCATAACCTCCACAACATAACCCTACTTACATGGCAAAACCACAAAATACCGCAAAAAACATAGCCCCAGGAGCCCCAAAAGCCAGTCTTGTAACCCTCCTCAAACCATACCGATTTCAAATCGGTCTTTTAGTCTTGCTAACCCTACTTAGCAACGGGCTTAACCTAGCGGTACCAAAAATCATCTCCAAAACCATCGACTCCTTTGCTCATGGAACTTTTGTGTTACCAACCATGATTATTGAATTTTTAATCGTCGGGGTGGGCATCTTTATTTTCACCTATTTGCAAAGCGTGGTGCAAACCTACGCTTCAGAAAAAGTGGCCAGAGATTTGCGCACTGATCTTACCAAAACCATTTCTCTCCAAGATTTTTCATATATTCAAAAAACCACTCCAGGCAAACTTCTTACCAATTTAACCTCCGATATCGATGCGATAAAAACATTTATCTCCATGGCCATTGCTTCTCTCATTTCATCAGCTTTTCTTATTATTGGTATCAGTATACTTTTGCTTACCATCAACTGGAAGCTTGGTTTAGCAATTCTCGGAGTAATCCCAATTATTGGTGGGTCATTCTATGTTGTTTTAAAAAAAGTTCGTAAATTATTTAAAAAAGCACAAGAAGCAATCGATTGGCTAAACAAGGTAATTAACGAAAGCATTCTTGGCTCTGCTCTTATCCGACTGGTAAATTCACAGACTAAAGAATATGAAAAATTCTTCGCAGCCAATACTGAGGCAAAAAATATCGGGTTGAGTATTTTACGCTTATTCGCCTATTTAATTCCGGTAATTACCTTTGCTACCAACTTGGCAGTGATTATTATTTTGTCTTTTGGTGGACATTTGGTCATTTCTGGCAACATGAGTTTGGGTGATTTCACTGCTTTCAATAGTTATCTCGGTATTCTTATTTTCCCTATTTTAATTATTGGGTTCATGACCAATGTTATTGCGCAAGCCTCAGCTTCATACCAAAGAGTTTTTGAAGTCATGAACAAAAAACCAGAAGAACAAATCAATGCAGTGACAAAAAATATTCAAGGTGAAATTGAAGTAAAAGATCTGACCATCTCATACGAACAAAAACATATTATAAAAAATATTTCTTTTGCTATTAAACCTGGTACAAAAACTGCCATCATTGGCCCAACTGGCGCGGGTAAAACTCAACTTCTCTATGCCTTAACCGGGCTCATTGTACCAAATGCTGGCACCATTTCATTCGATGGTGTTGCGGTGCAAAATTATGAAAAGAAAAGTTTTTATTCACAAGTAGGAATTGTATTTCAAGATAGTATTATTTTTAATTTAAGTGTGCGCGAAAATATTGCTTTTAGCACCACGGTAACAGATGGGGAATTACAAAAAGCTATTGAAACTGCAGAGTTAAATTCTTTTATCGACACTCTCCCAGAAAAATTAAATACTCTTGTATCGGAGCGTGGCAGTAGTTTATCGGGCGGACAAAAACAGCGCATTATGTTGGCACGCGCCCTTGCCCTTAACCCAAAGGTGTTACTGCTAGATGATTTTACCGCGCGCGTAGATGCAAATACTGAAAAGAAGATTTTGGCCAATGTAGAAAAAAATTATCCAGACCTGACACTTATTTCTGTAACACAAAAGATTGGGCCGATTGAACATTATGATCAAATAATATTACTTATGGAAGGCGAAATTCTCGCGATTGGTCGCCACGAGGATCTTTTAGCTTCAAGCCCAGAATACGCTCAGATTTATAACACTCAACAGAGTACCAACACCTATGAAGTACACGCTTAACAATCAATCTAAGGGACAAGATACGGGAGTGTTAAAAACAGCTTTCAAACGGCTTATTCCGCTCATGGCCGAAGAAAGAAATAAATCGCTCAGCGCACTTTTGGCTATTATCGTAACATCAGCTGCGACACTTTTAGCACCAGTGATTATTGGGCATGCCATAGACACGTATATTGTTCAGAAAAATTTTTCAGGACTCGCATTCTCTACACTTGGACTTCTTTTGTTATACCTAATAGCGCTTTACACCAGCTACTACCAAACCAAAACCATGGGAGGTGTAGGTCGTAGAGTTTTGTTTAATTTAAGAAATTCGTTGTTTAATAAATTACAATCTTTACCCGTTGCTTTTTTTAATGAAAATAAAGCCGGTGATTTAATTTCACGCATTAACAATGACACCGATAAATTAAACCAATTTTTTGCCCAAGCTTTGATGCAATTTTTGGGAAACACCTTAATGATTCTTGGTGCTGGAATTTTCATTGTGGTATTAAATCCAAAACTGGGTGTTGCTGCTTTGGTGCCCGCAATTGTAGTGCTGATTATCACTCAACTGATTAGTCCATGGATTAAAAGTAAAAATTTAAAAAGCTTGCAAAGTACTGGTGGCATGAGCGCAGAGATTCAAGAAAGTTTAGAAAATTTCAAAGTGATTGTGGCTTTTAATCGCGTAGATTATTTTAGAAAAAAGTTCGGCGAAGCAAATGAAAAAAACTACCAGGCATCTATTGGCGCAGGAATTGCTAATAATATTTTTACTCCCCTCTATGGGCTGGCTTACAATTTGGCGCAAATTATTGTTTTAGCTTATGGAATAATCCTCATTCAACAAAACCATTTAACACTTGGCCTATTGGTTGGTTTTATTCTTTATGCCAACAATTTTTACACTCCTCTACGCCAGCTTGCATCTGCATGGTCATCACTCCAGCAAGCCTTAGCTGGTTTTGATCGTGTTTCCGAAGTAATGGCTCTTGAAACAAATATTACTACCATTTCAGCACCAAAAGTTTCTTCTGATTTTTTAATGGAATTCCGCGATGTTTCATTTGAATATACCGGTGGATCTAAAGTATTAAATAAAGTTAACTTGGCCCTAAAGCCTGGTCACACGTATGCTCTCGTTGGCCCAACTGGTGGAGGAAAAACTACCACTGCTTCGCTGATGGCTCGACTTTACGACCCAACTGAGGGAACAATTATTTTTGGCGGAAAAGATCTGCGCGCCTTTGAGCCAGAAGAGCGAACACAAAAAATTGGTTTTATTTTGCAAGAACCGTTTTTGTTCACCGGAACTGTTCGCGACAATATTGTGTATGGAAACACCGCTTATCTTAATTCTTCAGCGGAAGAATTAAAAACTATTTTACAAACTGCAGGCTTAGAAACCTTACTCGCCCGCTTTGAAAATGGCTTAGAAACTCCGGTGAGTGCTAATGGCGGCACACTTAGTTTGGGTCAGAAACAACTCATTGCTTTTATCCGCGCTGTGCTACGGAACCCAGAATTATTAATCTTGGATGAAGCCACTGCTAATATCGATACCGTGACAGAACAATTACTGGAAGACATCTTGAAAAAACTTCCAGCTTCTACCACCAAAATTATTATTGCGCATCGATTAAATACCATTGAAAATGCTGATGAAATATTCTTTGTAAATGGCGGCAGCGTTACTTTGGCTGGATCCATGGAAAACGCCATCAACTTGCTTTTGCATGGAAAAAGAAATACGTAAATAATGTCTAAATCCTAATTTCCAATGTCCTGCCCAGAGAGACATCTGTCTAGGCGGGCTAATAAAATTCTAAATGACAAACTAGGATGACAGGTCACAGCTACTTCTCTCACATTTTAAAAAATCCTGACCCACCACATAATGGTGGGTTTTGGTTTAAAAAAGAAATATAAAATATTAATTTTCTTTGTAAATAAACTATTTACAAATACAAGTGGATAAACTGTGCATTGACGATACAAAAAGTACCAACTATAATACATGCATATGAAACTACATGACAATCAAATTACCCTTCTTAAGTATTTAAAAAAAATTCCCAGTTTAGAAGGTCTCAGCTTGTGGCAAATATCTCGCGATACTGGTTTAAATAATGCCCAGACTGTCTCACACCATTTAAAGCAATTAGAAAAGCACGGCTACTTGCGCAGAAGTGCGAGCGATCCAAACAACTTTGAGGTATTAAAAGATCCGGTGGAAGATTTAGTCTATATCAACCAATATGGATTTGCACAATGTGGTCATTGGAGCGAGTTTCTTTCAGAAGGAAACTTAGACGATAAAATTGCTATTTCCACCAAACTATTCGGGGTCAGCAATCCTAAAAACCTTTTTGCCACCCGTGCCAAAGGTGATTCCATGGCTCCCTACATTTTAGAAAACGACTTAGTACTTTTCAACAAACAAGATGACACAAGCAATGCCGGAGAAATATCTTTGGTAATTGAGTCTGGTAAACCCAAAATTAAAAAAGTATACAAAGAAAAAGGATCAGTTATTTTGGAATCAATTAATCCAGCTTTTAAACCAGAGAAAATTAAAAGTTCCCATATCAGAATCTTGGGTGTAGCAAAAGGTGTAATTCATCAATTCTAAGCCTCATATGCTCAATTACGATCAGCAATATAACCTAGGCGTGCGAGATCTAGCACTTGTTGATCGCCCCAGAGAAAAACTCATCGCACACGGGTCTTTTTTACTTAACTCTGCAGAACTCTTAGCAATAATTTTAAACACCGGTACTAAAAAAGAAGAAGTGCTAACCATGGCAAAACGCTTACTCCATGAATATGGAGAGAAGGGTATTCTAAGCCAAACCAAACCCTCTGAACTAGCCAAAGAATTCGACATTCCACTCGTTAAAGCCTGCCAAATAATTGCTTGCTTTGAGCTAGGAAAACGGTTTTTTCAAAACACCACTCAAGGACTTGCGGTAGTACGCACTGCCACACAAGCTTTTTCATACTTCAAAGACATGGAAAATTTAACCAAAGAGCACTTACGAGGAATCTACTTAGACAGTCATTACCGCGTTATCCATGACGAAGTCATTTCAGTTGGCAGTCTAACCGCCAACATCATTCATCCGCGCGAAGTCTTTCGCCCAGCCATAGAACGCTCGGCCGCAGCACTTATCATAGCTCACAACCACCCATCTGGTTCAGCGGAGGCAACAGAAGCGGACATGGAAATTACCAAACAACTAGTTGAAGCCGGTAAAATTCTGGGTATAGATTTATTAGACCATCTTATTATTTCAAAAAACAACTTCACTAGCATTTTAAACTCGTAGCAATAGCTTTGTTATTAAATCTTTTCTTATGGACTCCCCAACCACATTCTCTTACCACCGTTCATTTGCCTCTGATGGCTCTATCATTACACACGAAAATTTCTTTTCACCCGTACTTTTTTTTAATGACAAGGAGGAAACCAAAGAAGAGAGGCACGAGCGATTACAATTCCACATCGCACAAGGTAGCTACTTCAATTCTCTCGCAACTGTTTTAAGCCTTCTTACTACCTGCCCCCAAAATACACGCAACCGAATTTTGAAACAATGTGTGGAAGATTTGAATTATTTGCAAGAAAATTATTGGATCAAGAAAAAAGATGGCAGCCAAACATATTCTTGGATAAAACCAAGTGAGGGAAAAAATGGACTATTATAAAATATACTACGCTTAAAAAATATTTTAAACTGAATAGTTTTTGAAATCTGAAACAGATTACTGATTTATATGACAAATAAAAAAATTTCCCATACATTCCTTGCTCGAGAAGCATTAGAGGGGGCGGGCGTAAAATTACACCGCGGATTTGCAAATGCGGAAATACCTCAATTCGATCCTTTTCTTTTGTTTGATGATTTTAGTGCGACCAATCCCGCCGATTACCTAGCCGGTTTTCCCATGCATCCCCATCGCGGCATAGAGACCGTAACATATATTTTACAAGGTGATGTAAAACATCGCGATTCTATTGGTAACAGCGGATTAATTGGCGCGGGCGATATACAATGGATGACTTCTGGCAGCGGAATTATTCATGAGGAAATGCCCGAGGGAACTCGCGGAATTCAAGGTTTTCAGCTCTGGGTTAATTTGCCCCAAAAAGACAAAATGATGCGCCCCCGTTATCAAGAAATTAAAAATAACCAGATACCTGAAATTTCATTTGGTAATCATGCTAGAATAAAAATTATTGCTGGTGACGCAGATCAAAATATCGGACCAGTACGAGACATTATGGTGAGTCCGCTTTATTTAGATATTTATGTAGAGCCGGGTAAAAAAATAATCTTCCCAGTTATAGCAACCAACACTACTTTTGCCTACATTTTTGAAGGCAAAGTTGGCTTAGAAGAATCGGGCAGAGCTGAGTATGATCGCGGTACAATTATTCTTTTTGATAAAATTGGCGACACGGTAGAATTAACTGCCGGCGGTGCGGGTGCACGTTTTTTGCTCATCTCTGGAAAACCACTTGGTGAACAAATCGCTTGGTACGGGCCAATCGTGATGAATTCGGAGCAAGAAATAGAAACTGCGATGGAAGAATTACGGAGCGGCGAATTTATTAAATAAGTTCTAGTTAATTAAAACAGCCCGCAATAATTAATGATTAACTATTGTAAAATATTAACTAACACTAGCTTTTTAATTTTCAGCTATTTAGCGGTTTGTTCGAAACTTCTATCAATCGCAATATTCTAAATCCATGAAAAAATCTCTCACAGAATTACAAACTATTCCGGGTGTAGGTTCATCTATTGCCAAAGATTTATACGACATAGGAATTCACCGCATTCAAGATCTAAAGGGGAAAGACCCTGAAATTTTGTATAAAAAATCCTGCCGTTTAGCAGGAGTGACTATTGATCGTTGTTTACTCTATACTTATCGATGTGCGGTGTATTTTGCTTCACATACCACACACGATCCAAAACTTTTAAAGTGGTGGAATTGGAAGGATAAAAAATAAACTTGGTTTACAGTGGTAAAAGCTCTTGGAGCATTTGCGCCATATGCGTCGGACCAGGAATCCAATGTGTGGCACGTGCCCGAAGATAATCTGGACAATCACCTACCGCAACTCGAACCCCAAAATCATACTCAAACATCTCACGATCATTGTGATCGTTACCAAACACTAAAACATCTCCAAGACTCAAATTATGCATCACCATAAGTCGAAGCACAGCATCACCCTTGTTTATACCCGCTGCGTTTACATCCAAAAATCCTTCGTTGTAAACATGGGTAAGTCCAGGCGCTGACCGAATACCTGAAAAAGAAACTTTTGTCGCACCTCTAGCCCTCATCCAATCTAAAAAAGTGTCTGCATCAGCAGTTTTGTCCAACACATATTTCTCAAACTTACGCATTGCTTCAAAGTTAGCACCAGGTACAAAATACAGATAACGACCACCTCCGTCTCGCGGGCAAAAATTCGCAAAATTCAAGGCTGGATCTCGCAAAAGTGGTGCTATCAAACTGATCTCACCATCACTGAGCTCGAAGCGTTCAATTACCTCCCCCGAATTTGTAACAAGTGAACCTCCGTTTTCTAAAATAAGCGGAGCGTTGGGGGTAAAACCAAGTTTACCAGCAACGCGAATATAACCACGACCTGTGGCAACTGTTACCAGATGTCCGGAATTTTGCAATAATCCCAACATGACAAGTGTCTCTGAGGGAACACCATCTGTAGTTGCAAGCGTTCCATCCCTGTCGAAAACTAATAATTTACTCATGCTTAAAGCTCCTTTCGCCGTGAATTTTGAGATTTCACGCTTATCTCTAAATCAATAGAGATTAGTAATTTTTAAAGCTAAAACGTCTTATTGTCAAGCAATATAATCAATTTTTGATTTTACCACCCAACTAAAACAGATCGCATTGAAATACTTTTATAAACCAAACCTTCTGCAAAAAAAATTGCTTGTTCATTTTTTTCTTGCAAAGCAAGAACATAAAGCAAAGGCCAATAATGCTCCGGTGTGGGGATAGCAAGTTGAGAAATATGCCCTAATTTTTTATAATCGATGAGAGCTTGGTGATTTCTTTCTGAGATATATTTTTTGGATAGTTCGTCAAATTCAAGAGCCCAATCATACGGCTTAGAAACTTCATCAAAAGTAATAAGCCCTAGATTATGTACAATATTTCCACTACCCACAATCAAAACTCCTTGTCTACGTAAAGATGCTAGTTCTTTGGCTAAGTCATAGTGATATGCTGGCGGTTTAGTTGTGTCCAGGCTAAGTTGAAATACTGGCACGTCAGCCTCCGGAAACAAGTGTTTCATTACCACCCAACAACCATGATCTATCCCCCAATCTGTGTCCCAACCAACTTTAGTTTTACTAACAATATTTTGCACTTCTTTAGCAACACGCGGCGCACCAGGGCAGGCATAGCGCATATCATACAACTCAGACGGAAAACCATAAAAATCATGGATTGTTTTTGGCCACTCTGCGCCATGCACATAGCTTCCATCCACAAACCAGTGGGCGGAAACACACAATATGGCATGCGGTTTTGGTAACTTTTTTCCTATTGCTACCCAGCTTTTGGTGAACTCATTTACTTCCACCGCATTTATTGGTGATCCATGACCCACAAACAAAACCGGCATTCGCTCAGTTTTTAGAAAACTTGAAACAACATTTTTAAAACTAGCGATATTCATATTTATACAGTCAAACTATTTTTCTTCACCTCTCTTCTTCTCTCTACATAATCTGGAATTGTTCGTGCCACTAAATTCCAAAAATTTTTGGAATGATTAAACTCTCGCAAATGACAGAGCTCGTGCACAATAATATAATCCGTCAGAGGCGATGGCAGCAAGGCAATTTTATAGTTAAAACTAATATTTCCTTTTTTAGAACAACTGCCCCAGCGAGTTTTTTGGTTACGGATTGATATTTTCTGATAAATAAATCCGTAGGTTTTATTAAAATATTCTAAACGTTCGTGAGCAAGCTGCAAGGCCTGTTTTTTGTACAACAAAAAATCTTTTCGAGAATTTTTTATTGGTAACGAAGGAGAAATTTTCTTAAAATAATTTATCTTTTCTATAACCCACGCTGACTTGCTTAATAAAAATTTTTCAATTGTTCGTGGCCATAGCAATCTCGGCGCGGTAATCACTACCCGCCCACCCGGATAAATAGAAAGTCTAACATGACGAGCTCTCTTACTCGTTCGCAATGTATATTCAAGCCTTACACCTCCCAATTCAATAGAACGTTGCATTTTGATAAAATTAACTCGTTGAACCAACCGTTATTTCTCAGCTTTATGGGATTTTTTATACAAAACCATACACGCAGTAATAAAGGCAAAAGCAGCCAAACTCATCAGTGGAATAGTTACAAATCCAAATACCTCTAAATATTTTGTAGTGCAGGACACACCAACTCGGCACGGCCTCAAACTCTCGGGAATAATATTGTAGTAAAGCAAATTATGATAAAGCGCAATTAAAAATCCCAAAATACTAAAAGGCAAAACATACGAATCGACATTTTTATCTTTTTTCCAAATACCAACCATGAAAATTAGAGCCAACGGATACATTAAAATTCTTTGGTACCAACACAAAATACAAGGCGCAAAATTCATAACCTCACTAAGGTAAAGACTACCTAAAATACTTACCAAAACCACCAAAAATACTAAATATAAGCTATTATTTTTAAACCACTTTAAAAACATACAATTTAAATCTAAGAATAGGCTACACTACGCAGCTTAGCATGTTTTTAACAAAAGATGAATCGCTTAAAAAATTAAAGCGGGAAGAGTCATGCAGACATCTTCCCGAATATTTCGTTTTTGACTAGCGGCGCTTTTTCATCGAAGAACGCTTGGTACGCGCTTCTTCTAAAACACCGCTGAGCTCGGCGGGCACAGCCAGCTTTTCAGACAAACCGAATGTGTCACAAAAATCAAGCAATGCTACCCAATGATCAATTGTGGGATA